>NZ_JBSGJX010000003.1:0-361609 GCF_053605785.1 Nonomuraea sp. NPDC003754 | reverse complement strand
GGAGGCTGTCCCGACCGTCCTGAGTGCGGCGGGGGTTCCGGAAGGGCGAGGTCGCGGGGTCGGAGGCTGTCCCGACCGTCCTGAGTGCGGCGGGGGTTCCGGAAGGGCGAGGTCGCGGGGTCGGAGGCTGTCCCGACCGTCCTGAGTGCGGCGGGGTTTCCTGGAGGGCGGGGTTGCTGCGTCGTGTGGGGTTGTGATCGTCCTGTGCGTGGCTGGGGTTCCGGAGGACAGGCGCCGCGGGGTCGGATGTGGTCGCGACCGTCCTGGGTGCGGCGGGGGTTCCGGAAGGGCGGGGTCGCGGGGTGGTGTGCGGTCGTGATCGTCCCCGGTGCGGTCGGAGTTTCCTGGAGGGCGGGGTTGCTGCGTCGTGTGGGGTTGTGATCGTCCTGTGCGTGGCTGGGGTTCCGGAGGACAGGCGCCGCGGGGTCGGATGTGGTCGCGACCGTCCTGGGTGCGGCGGGGGTTCCGGAAGGGCGGGGTCGCGGGGTGGTGTGCGGTCGTGATCGTCCCCGGTGCGGTCGGGGTTTCCTGGAGGACGGGGCTGCTGCGTCGTGTGGGGTTGTGATCGTCCTGCGCGTGGCTGGGGTTCCGGAGGACAGGCGCCGCGAGGTCGGATGCGGTCGCGACCGTCCCCGGCGCGGCTGGGGCTCCTGAAGGGCGGGCGTCGCGGAGGCGAGTGCGGCCGTGATCGTCCCGCGCGTGGCTGGGGTTCCTGGAGGACAGGGGGTCGCAGGGTCGGGTGCGGTCGCGGCCGTCCCCGGCACTGCCGGGGTTCCGAAGGGCGCGGGCCGCGGCGTTAAGTGCGGCCGTGATCATCCCTGGTGTGCCTGGGTTTCCTGGAGGCGGGCGTCGCGGGGTCGGGTGTGGCCTGATCGTCCCGCGCACGGCCGGGGTTTCCCGGAGGACGGGGCGCGGGGTCGTGTGCGGTCGCGGCCGTCCCCGATGTGGCTGGGGGTTTCCGAAGGGCGGGGGCTGACTATGCCGGGGTTCCGAAGGGGGGAGCCGTGGCGTTAAGGCGGCCCTGATCGTCTCCGGCGTGGCTCGGGGTGCCTGGAGGCGGGGCCGAACGTGGCGGAGCGATGTCCGTCCCTCCAGGACAGCCGCACGCAGGAGCCTCCCGCGCGGCGGACGCGACGTGTGGGACGACGCCCCCGACAACGACCGAGCCCCGGGGGTCGGTCGACTCCCGGGGCTCGGTGACGAGTACGGCTAGATGATGCCGTCGAGCTCGCGCAGCAGCATGGCCTTCGGCTTGGCGCCGATGATCTGCTTGACGACCTCTCCGCCCTTGTAGACGTTCATGGTCGGGATCTGGAGCACACCGTAGTCGCGAGGCACGTTCGGGTTCTCGTCGATGTTCAGCTTGACGATCTCCAGCTTGTCCCCGTACTCCTTCGAGATCTCCTCGAGGATCGGCGCGACCTGGCGGCACGGGCCGCACCACTCCGCCCAGAAGTCGACAAGGACGGGCTTGTCGTTCTTGAGGACGTCCGCCTCGAACGAGGCGTCGGTGACTGCCTTCACAGTGGGCTCCTTCGTTTAGTTCTCGTTGCTTGCGAGCCAGCGCTCTGAGTCGAGCGACGCCGAGCAGCCGGTGCCCGCCGCCGTGATGGCCTGCCGGTAGGTGTGGTCGACCACGTCGCCGGCGGCGAACACGCCGGGGATGTTGGTCTCGGTGGACGGCGAGGCCACCTTGACGTATCCCTCGTCGTCGAGCTCGATCTGCCCCTTGACCAGGTCGGTGCGCGGGTCGTGGCCGATCGCGATGAACAGGCCGTCGGTGGCCAGCTCGCATTCCTCGCCCGTCTTGATGTTGCGCAGCGTGACCGCGGTCACCTTGTCGTCGCCGAGCACGTCGGTGACCTCGGAGTCCCAGACGAAGCGGATCTTCTCGTTGGCGAAGGCGCGCTCCTGCATGATCTTGCTGGCGCGCAGCTCGTCGCGGCGGTGGACGACGGTCACCATGCGCGCGAAGCGGGTGAGGAAGATGGCCTCCTCCATGGCGGTGTCTCCGCCTCCGACGACCACGATGTCCTTGTTGCGGAAGAAGAACCCGTCGCAGGTGGCGCACCAGGACACGCCGTGGCCGGACAGTCGCTTCTCGTTCTGCAGGCCCAGCTCGCGGTAGCCGGAGCCCATCGACAGGATGACCGACTTGGCGTAGTAGGTGTCGGTGTGGGTCTTGACGACCTTGGGGTTGGCCTCCAGGTCGACCTCGACCACGTCGTCGGCGACCAGTTCGGCGCCGAAGCGCTCGGCCTGCTTGCGCAGGTTGTCCATCAGGTCGGGGCCCATGATGCCGTCGGGGAACCCGGGGAAGTTCTCCACGTCGGTGGTGTTCATGAGCGCGCCGCCCGCGGTCACGGAGCCTTCGAAGACCAGAGGCTTGAGTTCGGCGCGTGCGGAGTAGACGGCCGCGGTATACCCTGCGGGCCCCGAACCGATGATGATCACATTCCGGACGTCGCTCAACGCTCCACGCCTTCCTTCTCTGTTTGCCAGTGGCGTCAACAGATCCTAGGCGCCGCTGATTCCCGCCTGCCCACAAAGAGGAAGGGCCCGCCGTGGCGGGCCCTTCTGCTTGGCGCTAGTTCCAGCTGCCCAGTGTGGGTTTGACGATGTTCTTGCACGTGAACGGGTCGACGACGTCGACTCGGACGCGCTGGGCGACCTTGTCCTTCCAGGAGGCGACGATCAGGGCCTCCTGGCCGTTGAACTCGCTCTGGTCGACCATGAAGGGCTTGAGCCTGCTCCGGTTGGACACCTTGGTGACGCAGGCGGTCACCCTGGCGTCGACGCCGCCGCCCTTGGAGGCGGGCGCGGGGCCGAAGAAGTCGCGCAGCGGCTGGCGCAGGTCCTGCGAGCTCCAGTTGTAGTCGGTGTCCGTCACGACGTAGCCGACGCTCGGTTCGGACGGCTGTGGCTGAGCCATGGTGTTCTTCTCCACAGGAGAGCCACCGCCGCCCGCCAGCATGGTCGTTCCGACCACCGCCGTGCCGACCACGACCGCCGCCGCGGCCGCCGCGACAGCGGGCATGGCCCATCTGCGCCGGCGTGCGGAGCGTCGGGATCGCGCTGGGACGATGCTGCCGTCGTCGGCGACGACGCCCAGCCGTACCGGCTCGGGCGGTGCCTGTCGGGTCAGCTCATCCCAGTCGGGACTTTCCACGAGGCCGACACGCCCCCCGGAAGCCTCACGAGCAAGAGCCTGGTCGATTCGCATCGCGACGCCCATCGGCATGGCCGGGGTGGGAGTCGCCGCGAGCACCTCGCGAACCGCCGCCAGGTCGGCCAGGAGCTCCCCGCAGGGGTCGCAAACCGCGAGATGTTCGCGTACCTGTTCGGCTGTGGCAGCGTCCAGGAGACCCTCGGCCAGCTCGGCCAAGATCTCCAGATCGTAGTGCGTATCACCCGTCACGAAGTTCTGCTCCCTTCGCGGATGAGACGCGAGTGAGGTCGGTTCGGTTCCGTAGATGCGAAAGAATTGGGGCAAGTTTCGCGCGACCGCGGGCGCATCGGCTCTTCACCGTCCCGCTCGGCACGGACAGCACCTGAGCTGCGTCTTCGACGGAGTAGCCCATCATGTCGACGAGGACGAGCGCGGCCCGCTGGTCGGCGGGGAGGAGTTTGAGCGCGGCCGAAACCTCCATGGAGACCTCGCGCTCGCCGGTCTGGTCGGGCATCGGGGTGTCGCGCTCGGCCGCCTCGATCAGCTCGTCGTCGGCGACGGGCCGGACGGATTTGCGGCGCATCCTGTCGAGGCAGGCGTTGACCACGATGCGGTGCAGCCAGGTGGTGACGGCCGCCTCGCCGCGGAAGCTGTGCGCCTTCCGGTAGGCGGAGACGAACGCGTCCTGTACGGCGTCAGCCGCCTCGTCGGGGTCGCCGAGCGTGCGCAGGGCGACCGCCCACATGCGGTCTCGGTGCCTTTTGACGATCTCACTGAACGCATGCTGATCCCCGTCGAGGTGCCGGGTGAGCAGCTCGGCGTCAGAGGGTGGCTCGGGTGGGGAATTCACAAGGTTTATGCCGTTCCGGGGGAATACACCACTACGTCATAGATGGTGCCACGAAACGCCCCGTCCTCCGCGGGAAGACGCGTAAACCAGATCAAAACGTACTGACCGGTTGCGGCTTCCCCCGGCGTCAGCGTGACCTTGCCCGAGGCGTCCTTCTGCTTGGCCACCGTCTTCAGCGAGCTGAGATCGGCGGAGTTGCCGACCTTCAGCTCGACGGTGGCGCCGGGGCTGTCGGACAGCGTCGCGATCACATCAGCGATCTTCGTCGGCTTCCCCATGTCGAGCATGAGGCCCACGCCCGGCTTCAGGTTACCCAGCGTGGCGCTGACGTACTTCGTGGTGTTCCAGAAGGTGTCGGGCTTGCCGTCGATGGCGTCCTTGGCGAGTTCGGGATGCTCGGCGCGGTCGTCGCCGAGCGGGTCGAAGCCGGTGGCGGTGGACGGCTTGACGATCTGCGGCTCCGCCGTCGGCGTGGGCGGCGCCGAGCTCTCGGCGACCGGCGGCTGCTGCCCCGGGTTGCCGAGCTTGCGGCCGAGCGTCCACGCGCCGACGCCCACGGCGGCGATCACCAGCAGCACGAGGAACGTCATCAGCGCCCGGTTGAGGGTGCTCGGCTGCTTCGGCGGCGCGGGCACGTAGAGCTGCTGCCGGATCTCCATCCCCTCCGAGCGGGAGGCCACGGTGGGGGCGGGCGGCGGCGGTGGCGGGGGAGCCGGCGTGAAGGGGATCGGCAGCGGCCTGGCGACGTCGGCCAGCGCCTCGGCCATCTCCGCGGGAGTGGCCAGCGCGCTCTGCCCCCTGCGCGACTCGGGCAGCACGGCCCGGCACGTGATGGTGTCGAGGTAGCCGGGCACGCCCGCGGTCACCTGGCGCGGGGTGCAGAAGTGGCCGTCGGTCATGGGGGCGGCGGGCAGCCCGCCCTCCTCCTCGTCGCCCGGCCAGTGCCCGGTCAGGCCGGCGTAGAGCAGGCGGCCGAGCCCCTCGGCGTCGTCGCGCGCGGGATCGTCGGTGGTGAGCCCGGCGAGGGCCGCGTCGACGGCGACACCGAGCACCTTGACCGTGTTGCCGGTGGTCCAGACGAGCTTGCCGGGGTGCAGGCACAGGTGGTGGAGGTCGTGCTCGTGCGCGTGGGCCAGCGCCTCGGCCGCCTCGGCGACCAGGGCGGCGGCGCGCTCGGGCTCCATCGGGCCGCCGGCCAGCAGGTCGGACAGCGAGTCGCCGGTGACCCACTCGCTCACCACGTAGGCCAGCTCGCCGTCCTCGGCGGCGTCGAACACCTGGGTCAGCCGGGGGTCGGTGAGCCTGCTCGCGGCGCGGGCGGCGGTCACCACCTCGGTGACGCGAGGGAAGTCGGGATCGAAGGTGTGCACCGCGACAGGGCGCGCGAGGATCTCGTCGATGGCCTTCCAGAGGGTGGCCCCCTCCGACTCGCTGACACGGTCCTCCAGACGGAAGCGCTCCGCGAGGCGGGTTCCTGGCTCAACCGTTGAGGCGCCGCTCATGACTCGATCACCTGCGTGACGTCCCTCCACGCAGGCACGCGATGTCGGGTGGATCCGCCCACGCCCCTCCTGCTTCCGTTTTGCCACGTGTCGGGCACCATGGTAGTGCCGCGCCGGTTCCTCCCGCGCTCAGTAACGGCCTACCCGCCCCGCGACCATTCCAACGATCGAGTTGACCTCCGGGATACGCATCTTGTGCGCGACGACCAGATACAGGGCACCGCCGAGGCCGCCGCCGACCCCCAGAATGATCAGCGCGTTGACCGTACCCAGGATGCCGAAGGCCTGCTGGACGCCCCAGACGGCGGCGAGCGCGAGCACGGCCGTGGGCATGGCGGCGACGTACATCCTGGTCAGCGCCGAGCCGACGGTCCAGCCGCCCAGACCGCCCACGCGCCGGCTGGCCATCATCCACGCCACCGTCGCGCCGACCGTGTACGCCACGGTGTAGGCGAAGGCCAGCCCCATGACGACGTACTCCGCGGGGAGCGTGAAGGAGGCCACGAGCATGAGCACCGCGTTGACCGCGGTGGTGCCCGCGCCCACGAAAACCGGCGTCCGCGTGTCGCCGAAGCTGTAGAACACCCGCAGCAGGAGCTGGAAGATCGAGAACGGCACCAGCGCCAGGCCGAAGACCTGCAGCACGTTGCCGATGTAGACGGCGCTCTCCGAGGAGGTGTCGCCGTGGCCGAAGATCAGCACCGTCATCGCGGGGCCGAGCACCATGAGCAGCAGCGAGATCGGCACCATGACCGAGCCGACCAGCCGTACCCCGGAGGCGAACTCGGAGCGCAGCTCGTCGAGCCTGCCCTCGCCCGCCGACCTGCTCATCCTCGGCAGCATGGCGGTGATGACGGAGACGCCGATGATGCCGTAGGGCAGCTGGAAGAGCTGGAAGGCGAAGTTGTAGGCGGCGATGCCGTGGCCGGGGGCCACCTTGCTGGCCGCGGTGGCCAGGTTGGTCGTGAGGATCAGGCCGAGCTGGGTCACCACGACGTAGCCGATGGTCCAGACGCCCGCCCTGCCCATCTCGCCGAGCCTGGCGTTGCGGACGTCGAAGCGGGGGCGGAAGGAGAAACCGGCCCGCCTGAGCGAGACGATCAGCACGAGGGCCTGCGCCACGATGCCCGCGGTGGTGCCGAGCCCGAGCAGTGCCAGATCGCCCTCGGTGACCTTCGAGATGTCGCCCCTGGCCGTGCTGACGGCGATGTAGGCCAGCAGGACGCCGATGACGACCACGTTGTTCAGGACGGGCGCCCACATCGGCGCGGCGAACCTGTCCCTGGTGTTCAGGATGGCGCCGGCGATGGCCCCGACGCCGAAGAAGGCCAGCTGCGGCAGGATGTACCTGGCCAGCGAGACCGCGACCGCGAACTCCCGCGAGCCCGCCCGCCAGTCGGTGTACAGGTCGATCAGCAGCGGGGCGGCCAGGACGGCCAGCACGGCGACGACCGTGAGCGCGAGCGTCGACAGCGTGAGCAGCCGCTGCTCGTAGGCCCTGCCGCCGTCGGGGTCCTCCCGCTGGGCGCGCACGATCATCGGCACGACCACGCTGCTCAGCACGCCGAGGATGAGCAGGTCGAGGATGCTGTAGGGGATCGTGTAGGCGGCCTGGTAGGCGTCGCCCATGAGGCCGGTGCCGATCGCCGCGGCCAAGATGATCGTGCGGACGAAACCGGTGACCCTGGACACCAGCGTGCCCGCGGCCATGATGGCGCTGGCTCGCAGCATGCGGCTCATACGCGCTCGCTCTCCCTAGATTTCGCCGTCTTCGCCACGCGCCGCTCCGACCTGCGCCTGAGCACTCGCATCACCACGGCCGCCAGCATCACCGACAGCGCCCCGCCGACGATGACCAGCGCGATCTGGGTGTAGCCCGTCGTCCTGATCGTCAGCTTGGCGGGCTTCTGGTAGGCCTTGCCGTCCAGAGTGCGCAGCTGGATGGTGACGAGCGAGTCGCCGCTCACCTTGACCCGCATCTTCACCTGGATCGTGCCGCTCTGCCCCGGGCCGATGTCGAGCCGCTGGGGCTTGCCGTCGCTGACGATCTCCAGCAGGTCGGTGGAGTCGGAGGTGACCTGCACGGTCAGGGAGACCGGTTCGTCGCGCCCGTTCTTCACGCTGACGGGGATCTGGCCCTCCTGGCCGGCCAGGGAGCGCGTCCTGCCCTGCGCCGAGCCGGTGATGTAGACCTTCGCGAGGCTCTCGCCCACCTTGGCCTCGACCTGCTTGGCCTCCCTGGCGCCGATGCCGGACTTGACCCGCCAGGCCGAGGAGGTCAGCCGCAGCACCGCCGTGTCGAAGGCGGACGGCGCGTGCTCGGAGGTGATGCCGGAGGTGAGCGCGGCCTTGCCCGCGACCCGCCTCACCGACTCGAGGTACTTCCTGCTCAGCTCGGCCTTGCGGTCGGCGTCGGTGTAGGTCAGCCCCGCGCGCGGGGCGGACGCCTTGGTCTGCTTGATCGAGGTGAGCGGCACGCCGGTGAGCCACGGCAGGCCCGCGGCCGTCTTCAGCAGGTTGGTCACGTGGGTCGGGTTGGGGTTCCAGCGGCGCGGGGGCGCCACGACGAGCGACCGGGGCGCGGTGACGCCCTGCTCGCCGGCGATCATCGCGGTCTCCGCCACGAACCGCTGCTTCTGCAGGGTCGACGAGCCCGGCACGCCCTTCTGGAGCTCCAGCGTGCGGCTCAGCCCCGGGTCGGCGACCAGCGCCCTGACGGGGCCCGAGACGCTGTCGATCGTCGTCGCGGCGTCGGGCGTGACCGCGGGGGGCACGGTCAGGGCCGCGTCGGCCGTCGGGTTCGGCCGCGCGCTCGTGGTCAGGTTGTCGGCGTCCAGCAGGACCGTGGTGACGCCGCCGACGGTCAGCAGGTCGAGCGCGTCATCGTCGATCTTGCCCGCCGGCGGCCACGCGGTCGCGGTGGGCACGTCCCGCTTGAGCAGCGTCCTGGCCTTCGCGGCGCTGATCGTGATGGCCTTCGCGGTCTCCTCGTCGAGCCCCTGGTGCGCCAGCGCCGTGACGTCGGGGTCCGCGTACGGCGTGGCCACCACGTTCTGCGTGGCGAGAGCCGCCCGCAGCTCGTCGAGCCACTGGGCCGCCGCCGTGTCGCGCGGCCGCTTGATCTCGCCGCCCGCCTTGGGCCGCACCTTGTACTGCTCGCCGGCCGACATCGCATGGACGTCGTCGAGCAGGGCCGGGTCGACGAACCAGGTGACGTTCTTCGGCTGGGACTTCGCGATGCGCAGCAGGTCGGCGAGACGGCCGCTGCCGAGCAGCGAGGTGCGCAGGTTGTCGTCGATGAAGACGTCGTCGGGACCGCGGCGCGGCTGGTCGATGATCGGCAGCGCGAAGGCGATCCTGTTCTTCGGCGGCTTGGCGTTCGGCGGCGCGTACGTCAGGAACGTGCGGACGGTGGTGACGGGCAGCCCGCCGTTCAGCAGCTCGACGCCCAGCGGGTAGACGCCGAACCTGGACAGGGTCAGCGCCATGGGAGTGGTCTTCAGCTCGAACGCGGCCGTGCCGCCGGGCGCGATGGCGGGCAGGCTGATCACGGAGTGGGCCGCGCCGTAGTCGGAGACGAAGCCGCCCGCCAGGTACTCCTCCATGGCGGCTCTGCTCGAGAACGGTTGCCGGGCAGGGCGCAGCCGCATCATCGGGGCGGCCAGCGGTGTCGTGCCGGTGTTGGTCAGCTTGCCGATGACCTTGATCTCGTCGGCGGGCTTGCGCGGCACGTCCGGCGTGATCGACTCGATCGTCACCCTGACCTGCTGCGCCGTGACGGTGGCGGCGGCAGCCGTACCGGCCGGCGTCACGACGAAGGCGGAGAGCAACGCCGCGATGAGGACCGGGAGCAGCGTGGTCTTACGGATCACGCTTCTGCCCGTGGAGGAGTTCGACGCACGCCGCCATGGTACGGGCTCAGTGCCGGAGCGCGACCGCCTCACGGGTTCCCCTGGGACGGATCAGGCCGAGGTCCACGGTCTTGCCGCGGACGAGTCGCAGGAGGTCGAGGGCGTGCAACCGCAGTGCGGTGTGGCGCTCGCCCGTCGGCGTGAAGACGAGGCCGCCGTCGGCGGGGATCCGCTCGTCCACAAGGACAAACAGCTCGAGAGGGAGCAGGAGCGGACATACCAGTCCGGCCGCGTAGTCGGTGGACGCGTTGATCGCGAACGCCGGCGCTGGGCTGACGTTCGTCGAACCCAGCAGCAGACCCACCGTGTGGGCGGTGGGCAGGTCGGCGACCGTGGAGACCACGGCCACCGCCTCGCGGCCCAGCCTCGAGTGGCGCTCGAACACCGTCACGGCCACGCACCGCCCGGGTGCGGACGAGGTCGCCGAGGGCAGCTCTTCGGCGCACGTCATGGGGCGCGGAAGGCGTACGATCTCATGATGGACCTGGTGTGCGAGGAGCCAGCGGTGGATCGCGAGGGCGTCCTTCATATATACGCTCCTTGCCTCGTTCCATGGGCCCCCGACGGTCTCTGACCGACGGTAACCCGGACCCGGTGTGGCTCGGGGGATATGTTCCGCAATAGAAGGACCTACCCAGCTTGTCCGACTCAATAGAGATCTCCCGCAAAATCGCTCCCGTCGCCAACGAACTCGGCGAGCTCTTCGCCGCCCGCGGGCACGAGCTTGCCCTGGTGGGCGGCTCCGTGCGCGACATCCTGCTGGGCCGTATCGGCAACGACCTCGACCTGACGACCGACGCCCGTCCCGAACGGGTCCTGGAGATCGTCAGAGACTGGGCCGACTCGGTCTGGACGATCGGCATCGACTTCGGCACGATCGGCGTGCGCAAGGGCGGCTGGCTGCTCGAGATCACCACCTACCGCAGCGAGTCCTACGACCCCAAGTCGCGCAAGCCCGAGGTCATGTACGGCGAGACGCTCGAGGCCGACCTGGAGCGCCGCGACTTCGCCGTCAACGCGATGGCGGTGCGGCTGCCGGGCCACGAGTTCGTCGACCCCTACGGCGGGCGGGACGACCTGGCGGCCAGGACGCTGCGCACGCCCAGCACGCCCGAGCAGTCCTTCGGCGACGACCCGCTGCGCATGCTGCGCGCCGCCCGCTTCGCCGCCCAGCTCGGCTTCACGGTCGCGCCGGAGACCGTCGCCGCGATGGCCGCGATGAGCGACCGCATCGAGATCGTCTCGGCCGAGCGGATCCGCGACGAGCTCGACAAGCTGGTCTGCGGCGCGATGCCCCGGGAGGGCCTGCGCCTGCTCGTCGAGACCGGGCTGGCCGCGCACGTGCTGCCCGAGCTGCCCAGGCTCCGCCTGGAGATCGACGAGCACCACCGCCACAAGGACGTCTACGAGCACACGCTGATCGTGCTCGAACAGGCCATCGCCCAGGAGGAGGACGGCAAGCCCGACCGCATCCTGCGCTGGTCGGCGCTCATGCACGACGTGGGCAAGCCCAAGACGCGCCGTCACGAGCCCGGCGGCCGGGTCTCCTTCCACCACCACGAGGTGGTGGGCGCGCAGCTGACCAAGAAGCGGATGGCGGAGCTGAAGTTCCCCAAGGACGTCGTCGCCGACGTCTCCCGCCTGGTGGAGCTGCACCTGCGCTTCCACGGCTACGGCACCGGCGAGTGGACCGACAGCGCGGTACGCCGCTACGTGCGCGACGCGGGCCCGCTGCTCGAGCGCCTCCACAAGCTGACCAGGGCCGACTGCACCACGCGCAACAAGCGCAAGGCGCAGGTCCTCTCCCGCACCTACGACCAGCTCGAGGAGCGCATCGAACGGCTGGCGGAGGAAGAGGAGCTGGCGAAGATCAGGCCGGAGCTCGACGGCAACGAGATCCAGCGCGTCCTCGGTGTCGGCCCTGGCCCTGCCGTGGGCAAGGCCTACAAGTTCCTGCTGGAGCTGCGCCTCGACAAGGGCGTCATCGGCAAGGAGGCCGCCACGCAGGCGCTGCTGGAGTGGGCGGGGGAGAACGGCTTCTAGCGGGTCTACAGAGTCTGGGGAGAGCGCGTCGGCGTGACGATCCGGTAGATCACCGCGCCGAGCACGTAGCCGACCGCCATGATCGCGACGGCTACGAGGGACTTGCCGTTCGCCGGCAGGATCGCCGCCGACAGCGCCGCCGCCAGCACGTACATGCCGTTGAACAGCATGTCGTAGATCGAGAAGGCCCGGCCCAGGTAGGCGTCCTCGACGTCGCGCTGGACGCTGGTGTCGGCGCAGATCTTGACGCTCTGCCCGGTCACCCCCAGCACGAAGCCGCCGATCCACAGGCCCCACGGCTGGAACGGGATGATCAGGATCGCGCTCAGCACGCCCGCGGTGACCAGCATGGTCGGCACCCAGCGCTCGATGGGCATGCGCTCGGTGGCCCACGGCGTGACGACCACCGCGAGGAAGTAGCCGAAGCCCGAGGTCACCAGCACGATGCTGATGCCCGACAGGGCGGCGTCTGCGTCGCCGTCGGTGAAGTAGTAGCGGTAAAGGATGATGCCCATCGCCGTCGCCATGCCGTACATGAAGCGGTGGGTGGCCATCGCGCCCATCGCGGCGGCGGCCGCGCGGTGGTGGATCAGGTGCCTGGCGCCGTCGACGAGACCGCTGACCACGTTGCGCAGGGCCTCGCGCGCCTGCGGCCGGTCCGGGTCGTAGGAGGGGCCGAGCAGGGACCGGTGCATGGTGCGGGCGATGAGCGCGCTCAGCCCGAACACCACGCCCGAGGTGACCAGCAGCAGCGCGGTGCCGCCGGGGCCCGCCCCGAACACCCAGCGCAGCACGATGCCGAAGCCCGCGCCGACGAAGGTGACGACAGTGCCGGAGGTGGGCGTGACGGCGTTGGCCATCATCAGCTGCTCCCTCGGCACCACGTGCGGCAGCGAGGCGCCCAGCGCGGCCAGGAAGAACCGGTTGACGCCCAGCACGCCGAGCGCCGCAGCGTAGAAGTACTCGTCGGGCAGGCCGGCGGCGACGAACGCCGCGGCGACCAGCAGCAGCCCGCCGCGCACGATCGGCGCGACCACCAGGATCTGCCGCCGCGACCAGCGGTCGATGAAGACGCCCACGAACGGACCGAGCACGCTGTACGGCAGCAGCAGCACGGCCAGGCCGATCGCCACCTGGAGCGCGGTGGTCTGCTTCTCCGGGCTGAAGAACGCGAAACCCGCGACGCCGAACTGGAAGATCCCGTCGGAGAACTGCGAGACCAGGCGGGTGAAGAACAACCGCCTGAAGTCGCGCCCCTTCAGGACCGTTTGGAGATCGGCGGCATAAGACACGACGCAAGCCTAGCCTTCGCCCCACGTCCGGACATCGGGGTCGACCCTGAGATACGTCACGTGACAGGTGAGTAAAAGTGTTCCGGCCCAGCGTCATGATCACGTACGCTACAGACTGTGACTCCTGACGAACTCGTGGTGTTGGTCGACGGCGAAGGCAACGCGATCGGCACCGCACCCAAGGCGTCGATACACGGTCCTGACACGCCGCTGCACCTGGCCTTCTCCAGCTACGTCTTCGACGAGGACGGCCGGGTGCTGCTGTCCAGGCGGGCCTCTCACAAGGTCACCTGGCCGGACGTGTGGACCAACAGCTGCTGCGGCCACCCGCTGCCGGGCGAGCCCCTCCAGGACGCGGTGCTGCGCCGGCTCTCCTACGAGCTCGGCATGGTCGTCGACCGCGTCGATCTCATGCTGCCCCGCTTCTCCTACCGGGCGGTGATGGCCAACGGCGTCGTCGAGCACGAGCTGTGCCCCGTCTACCGGGTGCTGACGAGCGCGCCGGTACGGCCGAACCCCGACGAGGTGGGGGAGGTGGTGTGGATGCCGTGGAAGGAGTTCGCCTCGGGCGTGATGTCGGGGCTGCTGGCGATCTCGCCGTGGTGCCGCGACCAGGTGCCCCAGCTCGACGACCTCGGGGCCGACCCGCTCGCCTGGTCCCCCGCCGCGCCCGCCGAGCTGCCCCCGGCCGCCCGCCCGCTCTCCGGGCGTTCCTGAGCCCGCGGAAACGGGGGATCTCCGGTTACGGCACGCCGCCGCCGGCGCCACCCGAGGCGCGGGGCCGGCGTCCCTCCAGGGAAACGCTCACCGAGCGCCCGTGGCCGGCCGCCGTCACGGCGTACCCCGGAAACGCGGAACGTCTCGCCGTCGGGGCGGGGACCCCGTGCGCTGGAGTGGCGCACGGGGACAGCGCCCGGCCACGACGAGACGTCGGCGCTCAGGCCGGCCTGCCGTACGGGAGGACTACCGCTCCACCTCGCCGCGGATGAACTTCTCCACGTACTCGTGGGCCTCCTCGTCGGAGTACTGCTCGGGCGGCGACTTCATGAAGTAGGAGCTGGCCGACAGGATCGGCCCGGCGATCCCCCGGTCGAGGGCGATCTTCGCGGCGCGTACCGCGTCGATGATGACGCCCGCCGAGTTGGGCGAGTCCCACACCTCGAGCTTGTACTCCAGGTTCAGCGGGGTGTCGCCGAACGAGCGGCCCTCCAGGCGGACGTAGGCCCACTTGCGGTCGTCGAGCCACGGCACGTGGTCGGACGGGCCGATGTGCACGTCGGCCTTGGCCATCTCGTGCGGGATCTGCGAGGTGACGGACTGCGTCTTGGAGATCTTCTTCGACTGGAGCCGCTTGCGCTCCAGCATGTTCATGAAGTCCATGTTGCCGCCGAAGTTGAGCTGGTAGGTGCGCAGCAGCTCGACCCCGCGGTCCTCGAACAGCTTGGCCATCACGCGGTGCGTGATGGTGGCGCCGACCTGCGACTTGATGTCGTCGCCGACGATCGGCACGCCCGCCTCGGTGAACTTCTCCGCCCACTCGGGGTCGGAGGCGATGAAGACCGGCAGCGCGTTCACGAACGCCACCTTGGCGTCGAGCGCGCACTGGGCGTAGAAGCGGTCGGCCTCCTCCGAGCCCACCGGCAGGTAGGACACCAGCACGTCCACCCGGGCGTCCTTCAGCACCCGCACGACGTCCACGGGCGCCTCGTCGGACTCCTCGATGATCTCGCGGTAGAACTCGCCGAGACCGTCGAAGGTGTGGCCGCGCTGGACGATGACACCGGTCGGCGGCACGTCCGTGATCTTGATCGTGTTGTTCTCGCTGGCGACGATCGCCTCGGACAGGTCGCGGCCGACCTTCTTGGCGTCGACGTCGAAAGCGGCGACGAACTCGATGTCACCGACGTGGTAGTCGCCGAACTTGACGTGCATCAGACCCGGCACTCGTGTGTCCGGGTCGGCGTCCTTGTAGTAGTGAACGCCCTGAATCAGCGACGCCGCGCAGTTGCCGACACCGACAACGGCTACGCGTACCGAACCCATCGCACTCGCTCCCTTACTCATCTGATGACGTATCTTTCTCGGGCTCCTGTGAGGCCCTGCGTTCCGTGGCGATCAGCTCGTTCAGCCAACGCACCTCGCGTTCGACCGATTCCAGACCGTGACGCTGCAGCTCCAACGTGTAGCTGTCGAGGCGCTCCCTGGTGCGGGCCAGCGCGGTGCGGACGCTGTCGAGCCGTTCCTCGAGGCGGCTGCGGCGTCCTTCGAGGATGCGCAGCCGTACTTCGGCCTCCGTGTGCCTGAAGAAGGCGAAGTGGACGCCGAAGCTCTCGTCCTCCCACGCGGACGGGCCTGCCTGGGTGAGCAGGTCCTGCAGCCGCTCCTTGCCGTCGGCGGTGAGTTTGTAGACGATCTTCGATCGCCCTCCGACGACCGCCTCCGCCG
The DNA here is from genome assembly GCF_053605785.1 of Nonomuraea sp. NPDC003754. NCBI lineage: Bacteria > Bacillati > Actinomycetota > Actinomycetes > Streptosporangiales > Streptosporangiaceae > Nonomuraea > Nonomuraea sp. NPDC003754. Next base: position 346,397 of record NZ_JBSGJX010000003.1, on the reverse strand, counting down.
GGCGCTCCTCCATGATGAGCCCCTGCTCCAGCAGCGACTTCAGGCACGGGTACAGCGAGCCGTAGGAGAAGGCTCTGAACATCCCCAGCAGCGCGTTGAGCCGTTTGCGCAGCTCGTAGCCATGGAGAGGGGTCTCATGCAGCGACCCGAGCACGGCGAGTTCAAGCACTCTGCCCTGTCCGCTGGCCAAGGAAACCGCCCCCTCTCGCGCCGATGTATCGAGTCGATACATCCACACAATACGTCGCGTCGCTATATCGCCGCAATCAACGGATTCCCCAAGAGGTTGGGTGGAATCGGCAAAAAGCCGTAGTCTGGCGCCCATGTGGTCTCAGCGAGGGGTGGTGGACTACGGGCTGGCGAAGCGGGCGGCAGTGCGCTCACTTCGCTCCGGGCATGCCTCCACTCGTGATGTCTGCGACGCACAGCCCTATCTCCTTCGCGCGGCACGGCACTTCGGCGAACCGACCGAACGTCCCTGCCCGGTATGCGCGAGAGAGAACGTCACCAACGTGACCTATGTCTACGGCGATGCGCTGGGCCGACATGCCGGTCGCGCAAAGGCCACATCAGAGATCCTCGAGATGGCCCATGATTACGAGGAGTTCAGGGTCTATGTGGTCGAGGTATGTCAGGGTTGTTCCTGGAACCACCTGACCGTCTCTTATGTCCTCGGCACCGGGCCGCCTGACAGCGTCGGCACCACGTGAACCGAGGACGGCGCCCGCCGTGCCAGATGACGACGATGCGAGGACGTGTTGAGTAACAGCAGCTATGGCCCCGAGCCGATCGGACGCGGAGAGCGCGCTGAAGGGACGGGTCGCCAGGGGAGGCGCCGTCGCTCGAGTCCCGTGCCCGCTTCGCAGCCGACACAAACCGGCTGGGGCATGGAACGCCGTCCCGAGGCCGCCTACGAGCAGACGGGCGCGATGGACGCGCAGCCGCCCGCACCCTCCCGGCCGTCGGGGCCGCAGCAGGTGCCGCCACAGCAGACCGCGCAGTACCCCGTGGACGGACCCCCGTCGCGCCGGCGCGGTGCCGAGGAGACGATGGTGGGCGGACCCGAGCCGCGCCGCTCCCGCGGCGGCCGGGGCCCGCGCGGCCCCGAGGGCCCGGGTCGCGGCGGCGGTGGCGGCGGTGGCGAAGGCGGCGACGCGGGGAAGGGCCGCCGCGGCTGGAAGCGGTTCATCCCGAACTGGAAGATCGTCATGGCCAGCATGGTCGTGCTGGCCGCCGGCCTGTTCGGGATGATCTGGGTCGCCTACGCGAACACACCGCTGCCCGAGGTCGCCCAGCAGAACGCGGTCGCGCAGGAAAGCATCATCTACTACCGGGACGGCAAGACCGAGATCGCCCGCTGGGGCATCCCGCGAAAGATCATCAAGTTCAGCGAGGTCAACGACGCGGTCAAGGACGCGACGATCGCCATCGAGAACAAGACCTTCTGGGAGGACTCCGGCATCTCCATCCCCGGCATCGCCCGCTCGGTGTGGATGACCGTGACCCGCCAGCAGGTCCAGGGCGCCTCCACCATCACCCAGCAGATGGCGCGCAACTACTACGAGGGCCTCAGCCAGGAGCAGTCGATCCAGCGGAAGGTCAAAGAGATCTTCGTCGCGGTGAAGCTCAACAAGGAGAAGTCCAAAGAGGACATCCTCATGGACTACCTCAACACGATCAACTACGGCCGTGCCTACGGCATCCAGGCGGCCGCCGAGGCCTACTTCGGCAAGAACACCAAGGCCGCCAAGCTCACCCCCGCGCAGGCGGCGTACCTGGCCGCCCGCATCCAGCAGCCCAACTGGGACGGTGAGGACCCCCGGCTGAAGTCGCGGTGGAGCACCGTGATCAAGTACATGGCCGACCAGTTCCCGCAGAAGTACGGCAACCTGCCGGCGACCGCCAAGTGGCCGAAGGTCAAGAAGCCCACCGACAAGAGCGAGATGTCCGGGCTCACCGGCTACATGGTCAGGGAGGTCCTCAACGAGCTCGAGCGCAACAACATCAGCAGCGACGAGATCGAGCGCAGCGGCTACCGGATCGTCTCGACGTTCGACAAGCAGCTGATGAGGGACGCCAAGGCGGCGGTCGAGGGCGTGACCGCGCGCATGAACAAGGAGTTCCACGCGGGTCTGGCCGCCGTCGACCCCCGAAACGGCAGGGTGCTCGCCTTCTACGGCGGCAGGAACTACATCACCGACCCGTGGAACGAGCCCTTCAAGTCCTACAAGCAGGCGGCCTCGGCCTTCAAGCCGTACGTGCTGGCCGCCTGGCTCGACGCCGGCTACAGCCTCAACAGCTTCGTGCCGGGCAACGAGACCGTGCCCAAGGAGATCCCGGGCCAGCAGATCGGCGGCTACCGCAACAGCCACAACGTCGGCCAGGCCGTCGATGTCGTCAAGGCCACCGCCGCCTCGGTCAACACCGCGTACGTCTCCATGGCCTACAAGCTGCCCGGCCAGCTGGAGGACGTGAAGCGGATCGTCGTGGAGGCGGGTCTCGGCAAGAAGCGGATGGACGACGACGTCGCCTCCCACGCCTACGGCTTCTCGATCGGCTCGGCGCTGGTGTCCCCCGTCGAGCAGGCGGCCGGCTACTCGATCTTCGCCAACGGCGGCAAGCACGCCGACTACCACGTGGTTCAGAAGGTCCTCAACCCGGACAAGAGCATCCGCTGGAACCCCGAGAAGAAGCTGCCGCGGCAGGTGATCTCGGCCGAGGCCGCCGCCGACGCCACCGCCGCGATGCAGTCGGTGCTCAAGGCCGGCGGCACCGCCGCGGGCAAGGGCCTGGGCAACCGCCCGGCCGCCGGCAAGACCGGCACCAACAACGACGAGAAGGAAGCCTGGTTCGTCGGCTACACGCCGCAGATCTCCACCGCGGTCGGCTTCTACCGCGAGGAGTGCAGGACCGCCTCCGGCAAGGTCGTCCCGCCGCAGCACTCCAACTGCCCCGTGACCGACGGCAAGAAGAACAGCAAGTACGACGGGATCAACAAGGTCTACACCAAGCCCTACGAGGTGTCGCTGGGCTTCGAGGGCGCCGGTCCGCCCACCGAGGTGTGGCGTGCCTTCATGCTGCGCGCCCACGAGACGCTGAAGCTGCCGGTCGAGCAGTTCCCGGCCAGGGCGAACATCGGCCAGTCCGAGAACATCGTGGAGAAGCCGGAGCCCAAGCCGACCCCGACCACCGACAACCCGTTCGGCACGCCGGACGACCCGTGGGGCGACGACAACGGCAACGACTGCGGCCTGCTCGGCTGCGACAGCGACGACGACAACGACGGCCTGCCCGAGGACGGCCAGACGGAGGCCGACAGGCTCGGTGACGTCGGCTCCGGCGACGACCCGATGGGCGGCGGCGCGATCGTGCCCGATCCCATGGCCGGATCCACCAGGCGCGACAGCGAATGACACGGCTGGGGACGACGGCGCGGACGGTCGTGCCGTACCTGCCCCTGGGGCTCATGGCGGCCCTGGGGGCGGTCCTCGCCTACGTCTGGAAGCTGCCCTGCAGGACGGGCGGCTGGAACAACTCCATCCAGACGTACGCGAACGCCTGCTACACCGACATCTACCCGCTCTTCTTCGACCGGCAGCTCCACACGCAGGACCCGTACTTCGCCGCGGTGCCGTTCGACAAGCAGGTGGAGTACCCCGTCGTGCTCGGCGAGGTCATGCAGGTCATCGCCTGGCTGGTGCGCCGGCTGGCGCCGGACGAGGCGACCCAGGCGGTGCGGTTCTACGACATCACGGTGATCCTGCTGGGGATCTCCCTCGTGATCGGCGTGCTGCTGATGGCCGCCGTGGCCGGGCCCACCCGCAGATGGGACGCCGCCTGGTACGCCCTCGCCCCCGGCGTGATCCTCGCCGCCTACATCAACTGGGACCTGATCGCGGGCGCGCTGTCGATGGGCTTCCTGCTGGCGTGGGCGCGCCGCCGCCAGGTGCTGGCCGGCGTGCTGCTCGGTCTGGCGATCGCGACCAAGTTCTACCCGCTGATGTTCCTCGGCGCGCTGTTCCTGCTGACCGTGCGCACCGGAAAATGGCGGCCCTTCCTCGTCTCGCTGGGCTCGGCGGTGGCGGCCTGGCTCGTCGTCAACGTCCCGTTCATGGTGCTGGCGTGGGAGGGCTGGCGGCGCTTCTACGTCTTCTCCCAGGAGCGCGGCGTCGACTGGGGCTCGCCCTGGCTGTTCTTCGAGCGCAAGGACTGGCCGATCCTCGGCGACATGGACCCGAGCCTGCTCGGCATGGTCTCGCTGGCGCTGCTGTGTCTCGGCATCGCCGTCCTGACCGTGCTGGCGCCGCAGCGGCCCCGCCTGGCGCAGATCTGCTTCCTGGCGCTGGCCGCGCTCATGATGACCAACAAGGTGTGGTCGCCGCAGTTCGTGCTGTGGCTGGTGCCGTTCGCCGTGCTGGCCAGGCCCAACTGGAAGCCGCTGGCGCTGTGGCAGGTCGCCGAGGTGTGGTACTTCTTCGCGATCTGGCTCTACCTGCTCTACCAGGACGAGGCGAGCAGGCACCTGGGCATCGGCGACGACGTCTACTTCACCGCCGTCTGGGGCCGCGTCATCACGATCCTCATCATGATGGCGTTCGTGGTGCGCGACATCCTCCGTCCTGACAAGGACGTGGTACGGCAGGCAGGCGTCGACGACCAGACGGGCGGCGTCTTCGACCGCGCCCCTGACAGGTTCGCGCTCACCTGATGAGGGCGCTCGGGATCTGGGTCACCTCCCGTCTCGGGCTCCTGCTCGCCACCCTGATGGGCGCGTCATGGCTGGCCGGCGCGGGCGGCTACCTCGACAGGTGGAAGCAGTGGGACGCCAGCCTCTTCGTCACGATCGCCCAGCACGGCTACGGCGGCGACCCCGGCGCCCCGCGTGACCCCGGCCTGCCCGCGTTCTTCCCTGGCATGCCCGCCATGCTCAGGCTCGTCCACCTGGTCGTCCCCGACTGGGCGCTGTGCGGGCTGCTGATCTCGCTGGTCGCGGGTGGCGTGGCGGCGATGGCGCTGGCGCGGCTCGCGGAGTTCGAGGGCGGCTCGGGCTCCACGGCGGTGCTGGCCATGGTGCTGTTCCCCACGGCGGTCTTCCTGGCCGCCGGCTACAGCGAGGCGTTGTTCCTCGCGCTCGCGATCCCCGCCTGGCTGGCGGCGCGCAGGAGGCAGTGGGCCGCCGCCGCGCTGCTGGCCGCAGGGGCGTCCGCCGTCCGGATCACGGGGATGTTCCTGGCGGTCGCGCTGATCGTGGAGTTCGTGCTCAGCAAGCCGCGCTGGCGGGAACTGCCGTGGCTGACCGTCCCCTTCGTCCCGTTGCTCGCCTACTCGTGGTATCTGCACGACCGTACCGGTGACTGGCTGGCCTGGAAGCACGCGCAGGAGGCCGGGTGGGGCCGGGAGATGGTGTGGCCGTGGGAGGCGTGGCGGACCACCTGGAACTCGGCCATGGGCACCGACGACTTCGCCGTCGCCTTCCGGATGGAGATCGTCGGCGCCGTGGTGGCCGTCGCGGTGCTGGTCTGGCTGCTCGTGCGGCGCCGGTGGAGCGAGTTCGTCTACTGCGGCCTGCAGGCGGGCGCGCTGCTGCTGTCGGCCTACTACCTGTCGGTGCCGCGCGCCCTGATCCTGTGGTTCCCGCTGTGGGTGCTGATCTCCCGGCTGTCGACCCGGTGGATCATCGGGTACGGCCTGCTCCTCGGCCCGCTGATGGTGCTGAACACCCTGAGGTTCCTCACCGGCGCGTGGGCCGGCTGACATCCGTACCCGCTTCCGGTGGAAAGTAATCCATGGAAGTTATCCACAGGCTGTGTGTTTCCCTCACAGGTTCTTGCGGAGGAAGGCGATGTCCTCGGCCTGACCTGCGAACGGCGTCTCCACGATGATCGGCGCCCCCGCCTTGCGGCACACCTCCAGAATCAGCTCGGACTCGATCTGCCCCTGACCGAGGTTGGCGTGGCGGTCGGCGCCCGAGTCGAAGGCGTCACGCGAGTCGTTGCAGTGGACCAGGTCGATGCGGCCGGTGATGGCCTTGACCCGGTCGACCACGTCGACCAGCTCCTCGCCGCCCGCGTGGGCGTGGCAGGTGTCGAGGCAGAAGCCCACGTCGAACCCGTCGAGCGCCTCCCACAGCCGGGCGATGCGGTCGAGCCTGCGCGCGATGGCGTTGCCGCCTCCCGCGGTGTTCTCGATCAGCACGGGGATGGGGCACTCCATCCGCTCGAACACCTTGCGCCAGTTGTCGAACCCGATCTGCGGGTCCTCGTCCTTGTTGAGGTGGCCGCCGTGGACGATCAGGCCCTTGGCGCCGAGGCCCGCGGCCGCCTTGAGATGCTGCTCCAGCAGCTTGCGGCTGGGAATCCTGATCCGGTTGTTGGTCGTCGCCACGTTGATCAGGTAGGGCGCGTGGATGTAGATGTCGACGCCCTCGACCGGCTTGTCGGGCAGCACGGGCGCCTTGTAGCCCTGCGGGTCGCCGAGGAAGAACTGCACGATCTCCGCGTCGCGTTCGGCCGCGTGGGCCGCGGGATCGTCCTGGTCGACATGAGCTCCGATGCGCACCATGCCTCCCAGGCTATCCGTTTCGGCGGCACGGATCAGGGCAGTCGAGGCGCAGCCCCCCGACGCTAGGAGCGCCAGATGACCCGCTATCGCTTAGGTAGTTTCCTCTTTCTGATCTACGTCCTGGTCGGCCTCTACGTGGCCTGGATCCACGACTACATCACCCCGGCTTTGCTGAAGGACGTGGCCGAGGCGCTGCTGGCCACGTTCCTGTGGTTCGTCCTCCTCCTCGGCGGCGACCTGCACCTGGGGTGAGACCGGCCCGGCGCTCCTCCGCCGCGGCCGCCCAAGGGCGGAGGAGCCCGTTCCACGGGCACGTCTTCAACGGGCACACGGAAGAACGGCACCGCCCGGGGTGCCGCCCGCATCGGGGTGTTATGGCAGGAACCCGCCGCGCGCGATGCCCAGTGCCACGCCCACGAACGACGCCACGATCCCCACGATGTTCAGCGCCCGTTCCGGCGTGGTCGCCGAGATGTACTGCGAGTAGAGCCCGAGGCCGAAGCCGAGCGCCCCCACCCACGACGAGACGACGTGGGCGTCGGGGAAGAAGGTCGACCCGAACGCGACCAGGCCGCACACCAGCGTGGCGATCGACAGCAGGTTCTCGATCGGGTGCGGGCGGCCGTCGCTGTTGAGCGTCAGCCTGGACCTCTCGTTCTCGCCGGGACGAAGCACGTGTGGCATGGCTACCACCCCCTCATCTGTAAAGGAGTTCCCATCCGTGCGCGGCTGGTAACCTGAGCAGGCTGCGTTGTGCTGTGTCAACCGCCACCGGGTCGCCGAAAGGGGCGATCCCGGGAAAAACGTCAGCGTCCTCCTGTCACGACAGATTGTCGTGACCGCAAGAGTCCAGAGGAGGTTGGAGTCCATCATGCGTCGTTACGAAGTAATGGTGATCCTGGACCCTTCGCTCGATGAGCGCACTGTGGCGCCGTCCCTCGACCAGTTCCTCGCCGTCGTCCGCAACGACGGTGGCACCGTGGAGAAGGTCGACGTGTGGGGCCGCCGTCGCCTTGCCTACGACATCGACAAGAAGTCGGAAGGCATCTACGCCGTCATCGACCTGTCCGCCGAGCCGGCCACGGTCAAGGAGCTCGACCGCCAGATGAACCTCAACGAGGGCATCATGCGGACCAAGGTTCTCCGCCCGGACGTGCACTAAGCAGCTCGTTCTCCCGATTTTCTGTCGGGGGCGGGCCGTAGTCTGAGCCGTAACCCAAGAGTTGAGGAAGGGCTCCAGCCATGGCAGCAGGCGACACCGTCATCACCATCGTCGGCAATCTTGTCAACGATCCTGAGCTGCGCTTCACCCCTACGGGGCAAGCCGTGGCCCAGTTCCGCGTCGCGTCCACTCCGCGGTTCATGGACCGCCAGACCAACGAGTGGAAGGACGGCGAAAGCCTCTTCCTGACCTGCAACGTGTGGCGGCAGGCGGCCGAGAACGTCGCCGAGTCGCTGCAGCGCGGCATGCGGGTCATCGTTCAGGGGCGGCTCAAGCAGCGGTCTTACGAGACCAAGGAAGGCGAGAAGCGCACGGTCTACGAGGTCGAGGTCGACGAGATCGGCCCGTCCCTGCGTAACGCCACCGCCAAGGTCAACCGCACCTCCCGTCAGGGTGGTGGCGGCGGCTTCGGCGGCGGCCCCGCCGACGACCCGTGGGCCTCTGCCACGCCCGCCCCGCCCCAGGGCGGCGGCTTCGGCGGCGGCGGTGGCGGCGGCTACGGCGGCGGCAACCAGGGTGGCGGCTTCGGCGGCCAGCAGGGTGGCGGCGGCTTCGGCGGCGGCGACTTCAGCGACGAGCCTCCCTTCTAACCCGAAGGGCCCGTTCGCGGGCCCTTCCCGGTCGGGCCGCCAGGCCTGACCACCTGTCAACAAGCCCGAGTCCATTCCCGCTTCACGGCGGGGCTCTGAAAGGAGCACCACGATGGCTAAGCCGGCACTGCGCAAGCCCAAGAAGAAGGTTTGCCTGTTCTGCCACGACAAGATCTCCTACGTCGACTACAAGGACACGGCGCTGCTTCGGAAGTTCATCTCCGACCGCGGCAAGATCCGTGCGCGCCGGGTGACGGGCAACTGCACCCAGCACCAGCGCGACGTGGCGACCGCGATCAAGAACGCCCGTGAGGTGGCTCTGCTGCCCTACACGAGCACCGCGCGCTAAGGGAGGACTTGCGACATGAAGCTCATCCTCACCACCGAGGTCTCCGGCCTCGGCGCCCCCGGCGACATCGTCGAGGTCAAGGACGGCTACGGCCGCAACTACCTCGTGCCCCGCGGCTACGCGATCCAGTGGACGCGTGGTGGCGAGAAGCAGATCGCTTCGATCAAGAAGGCGCGCGACGCCCGCGAGATCCGCGACCTGGGCACCGCCAAGGAGGTCGCCGGCCAGCTCCGCGCCCTCAAGGTCAAGCTGGCGACCCGCGCGGGCGAGTCCGGCCGCCTGTTCGGCTCCGTCACCACCGGTGACATCGCCGAGGCGGTCCAGAAGGCCGGTGGCCCGGCCCTCGACCGTCGCCGCATCGAGATCGTCAACGCGATCAAGAGCGTCGGCTCCCACAAGGTCAGCGTCAAGCTGCACCCCGAGGTCTCCGCTTCCCTCGACGTCGAAGTCGTCGCCGGCTAGCGGTTTCCGCACCAGCGAAAACCCCCGCGGGGATTCCCGCGGGGGTTTTCGTCATTCCACGGCCTCTCAGCCCGACCTGGACCGAGGCACGCTCCTTCCCCCGATCTCGTCCGGGGGATCGCGGGCGAGCGCGCTTCCTGCCCGCTCCGCCCGGCGCTCAGGCGGTCACTCTCGCAGTTCTGTCAGGGGACCCTGCGAGGGTGGGGCACGCTTCCCTGTTCGCGCCGCTCAGGCGGTCGCTCTCGCGGTTCTGCCCGGGGATCGTGGGTGGCCGGGGCACCGGCGCTGCCCGTGCTGCCCGCCGCTCACTCGGGAGGCTCTGCCCGTGCTGCCCGCCGTCCGCCAGCCGCTCTCGCGGTTCTGTCCGGGGATCGTGGGTGGCCGGGGCACCGGCGCTGCCCGTGCTGCCCGCCGCTCACTCGGGAGGCTCTGCCCGTGCTGCCCGCCGTCCGCCAGCCGCTCTCGCGGTTCTGTCCGGGGATCGTGGGTGGCCGGGGCACCGGCGCTGCCCGCCGTCTGCCGCTCACTCGCGAGGCTCTGCCCGCTCCGCCCGCCGTCCGCTGGTCGCTCGCGAGTCCTCGGTCACGCGCGAGGCTCTGCCCGCGCTGCCCGCTGTCCGCCGGTCACTCGCTAGGTTCTGTTCGGGGATGGTGCGGGGTCGGGGAGGCTTGCTCGCTCGGCTCGCGTGCGGGGATTCCCGTAGCGGATGGGGTGGTCGCGTCCGTCGATGCCCGCCGCCGCGGACCGAAGGACGCTCGCCACCGCGAACCGAAGGACGCTCGCCGCCGTGACCTGAGCCGGCGAGCGCCTGCCGTGCGGGCGGCTACGCGACCCGGTCGAGAAAGCCCAGCACCCGTTCGGTGAGCAGCGTGGTGGCCGGCTCGTCGTAGGCGGGCAGGCTGGGGTCGGCGAACAGGTGTCGGTCGCCGGGGTAGAGGAACAGCTCGGCGTCCGCGGTCGTCGCGACGAGCGCGCGGGCCGCGGCGAGGTCGCCCTCGTCGACGAAGAACGGGTCGGCGTCCATGCCGTGCACCTGGACCGGCACGCCGTCGGGCCAGCCGCCGCCGAACTCGGCGGTCGGGACGCAGGCGTGGACCAGCACCGCGCCCTTCGCTCCGGCTCGGGTCTGGGCCAGCAGCTGCGCCGGCATCACCCCGAGCGAGAACCCGGCGTAGACGAGCTCGCCGGGCAGCCCTTCGGCGGCGGCCCGCCCCCGCTCGACGATCGCGTCGAACCCTGTTTTCTGGGCGTAGGCGACGCCCTCCTCGAGGCCGGCGAAGACCTGCCCCTCGAACAGGTCAGGCACGTGGACGGTGTGGCCGGCCCGCCTGAGCTCCTCGGCGAACACGCGGACACCGGACGTCAACCCGTGCGCGTGATGGAACAGCAACACCTCGGCCATGTCTCTCCCTTTCCCGTGGCGCCCGGTCGGCTCCGTGGTACCGAGTATCGCCGGGGGCCCTGACAGTTTCCGGTGTCCGGCAGCCGAAGAGCACGTACATATAGGCCCGGATGGAACCGCCATTAGGCCCACGTACAATTTGCACGTTCATTCAGTAGACGTGGAGACGCCCATGGTTCGCCCTTCTATGCTGTTCGCTCTCGGTGCGCTGGCGACGGCGACTGTGGCGTGCGCCCCAGCCGACAACACCGCCAGTACGGCCGCCCCGAGCGGCGCCGCCTCCACCGCCTGCACGAAGGACCAGCTCAAGCTCGTCAACGCGGGCAAGCTGACGATCGGCACCGACAAGCCGGCCTACGAGCCGTGGTTCAAGGACGACGACCCGAGCAACGGCCAGGGCTTCGAGAGCGCGATCGCCTACGCGGTCGCCGGTGAGATGGGCTTCGACCGCGACGAGGTGCAGTGGTCGACGGTCAAGTTCGACACCGCCTTCGCCCCCGGCGCGAAGAAGTTCGACTTCGACATCAACCAGGTCTCGATCACGCCCGCGCGGGCCAAGGCGGTCGACTTCAGCGACGGCTACTACACCGCCAAGCAGGCCGTCGTCGCGGTGAAGGGGTCGAAGGTCGCGGGCGCCACGTCGCTGGCGGCGCTCAAGGACGCCGCGATCGGCGTGCAGGTCGGCACGACCGCGTTCAGCGCCGTCCAGGACATCATCAAGCCGGCCAAGCAGCCGAAGGTCTACAACGACCAGATCGACGCGGTCAACGCGCTGAAGAACGGCCAGATCGACGCGCTCGTCGTCGACCTGCCGACGGCCTTCTACGTGACCGCCGCCCAGGTGGACAACTCCGCCATCATCGGCCAGTTCAGCGCCTCGGGCGGCACGCCCGAGGAGTTCGGCCTGGTCATGGAGAAGGGCAGCGCGCTGAAGTCCTGCGTCGACAAGGCGGTCGACGCGCTCAAGACCAAGGGCGAGCTGGCCAAGATCGAGCAGCAGTGGCTCGGCGAGGCGGCGGGTGCTCCCGAGCTGAAGTGATGGCGTCCACCTGGGTCAAGAGCGAAAAGCAGCTCGAACGTGAGCGGGTGCGCGCCAGGCGCGCCCGCCGTTCGGCCTCCACCGCCACCGTCTCCACGATCGTCTTCCTGGTGCTCGTGGTCTGGGTGGTCACGAACGCGCCCGGCTGGGATCGGGTGCAGGACACCTTCTTCAACCCCGAGCAGTTCGTCGCCGCGCTGCCGGACGTGCTCGACGGGTTCCTGCTCAACGTCAAGATCTTCCTGATCGCCGAGCCGCTGATCCTCGTCGTCGGGCTGCTGGTGGCGCTGGCCCGCGGGCTGACCGCCCCGGTGTTCTTCCCGCTGCGCTGCCTGGCCGTCGCCTACACCGACATCTTCCGCGGCATCCCGACGATCCTGCTGGTCTACCTGGTGGGCTTCGGCCTGCCCGCGCTGCGGCTGCAGGGCACCCCCTCGGACGAGGCGACGCTGGGCATCATCGCGCTGACGCTCTCCTACGGCGCCTACGTGGCGGAGGTGTTCCGCTCCGGCATCGAGTCGATCCATCCCAGCCAGGTGGCCGCGGCCCGCTCGCTCGGGCTGACACAGGGCAAGACGTTGCGCTTCGTGGTGCTGCCGCAGGCCGTGCGCAGGGTGATCCCGCCCCTGCTGAACGACTTCGTGTCGCTGCAGAAGGACACGGCGCTGGTGGCGACGATCGGGGCGATCGAGGCGCTCAGGCAGGCCCAGATCCACGCGTCCAGCTCCTTCAACTACACGCCCTACCTGGTGGCCGCGCTGCTGTTCATCCTGCTCACCATCCCGATGGCGCGCTTCACCGACTACCTGGCCGCGCGGTCGCAGAGGCGGAGGGGACGATGAGCGTGCTCACCCTCGAAGGGGTGTGGAAGAGCTACCACGACCATCCCGTGCTGCGCGGGATCGACCTCGAGGTGGCGCCGCACGAGGTGGTCTGTCTCATCGGCGCCTCCGGATCGGGCAAGTCCACCCTGCTGCGTACGGTGAACCTGCTCGAGACCGTCGACGACGGGATCATCACGCTCGACGGGCGAGAGATCACCGACCCGGATGTCGACGTCGACGACGTGCGCAAGCGCATGGGCATCGTCTTCCAGGCGTTCAACCTGTTCCCGCACATGAGCGTCCTGGACAACATCACGCTGGCCCCGCGCCAGGTGCACGGGGTGTCCAGGAAACAGGCGGAGGAGCAGGCCAGGGAGCTGCTGGCCAGGTTCGGCCTGGCGGAGAAGGCGAAGGCCTACCCCGACCAGCTGTCGGGCGGGCAGCAGCAGCGGGTGGCCATCATCCGCGCCATGGCCACGCAGCCCCGGCTGATGCTGCTCGACGAGGTCACCTCGGCGCTCGACCCCGAACTGGTCACCGAGGTGCTCGGCGTCATCAGGGAGCTCAAGAGCGCGGGCATGACCATGGTCCTGACCACGCACGAGATGAGCTTCTGCCGGGACATCGCCGACACGGTCTGCTTCCTGGACGGCGGCGTGCTGCTCGAACGCGGCACGCCCGAGCAGATCTTCACCGATCCCCGGCATCCGCGCACCCGCGACTTCCTGCGCAGCGTGATCGAGTCCGGCCGCTTCTAGGAACGAGGTACATGGCCGGCGGCCCCGCACCTCGTTCCTAGCGGCGGTGGCGGCCGCGTCCGGAGGCGACGGGGGCGGCCAGCGGGCTGCGGCGCCTGCCGTACACGAGGTAGGCCAGGACGCCCACCGCCATCCACGCCGCGAACGACAGCCACGTCTGGACGCTGAGGTTCACCATCAGCCACAGCGTGGCCAGCATCGACAGCGCGGGCAGCAGCGGGGACAGCGGCACGCTGAACCCGCGAGGCGCGTCCGGCATCCGGCGGCGCAGCACGATCACCCCGGCCGACACCGCGAGGAACGCGAACAACGCCCCGACCACCACGATCTGCTCCAGCATCAGCACCGGAGCCAGCTCGGCCAGCAGGATCGCGGTCACGCCGATCACCAGCGTGACCCTGGTGGGGGAGTGGTAGCGGCGGCTGAGCGTCCCGAGCCCGCGGGGCAGCAGCCCGTCGCGGGCCATCGCGAACATGATCCGGGTCTGCCCCGCGATCAGCACCATGATCACCGTCGTCAGCCCCAGGACGGCGCCGATGTTGATGACGTGCACCATCGCGTTCTCGCCCACCGCCGCGAAGGCCGCCGCCAGCGGCGCCACCTCGGAGATGCGCGTGTACGGCACCATGCCGACCATCACCACCGCCACCGCGATGTAGAGCACGGTGGCGATCACCAGGCTGCGGATCATGCCCTTCGGTACGGCCCGCGGCGCGTCCAGCGTCTCCTCGGCGGCCGTGGCCACGACGTCGAAGCCGATGTAGGCGAAGGCGATCGCGGGAGCGGCGGCGAACACCCCGAACCATCCGAAGGATCCCGCCGGCCCCACCACCAGCCCGAGCAGGGTGTCGGGCGGGCCGGACGACGGCTGGTGCGGCGCGATGAAGTCACCCAGGTTGGCCGGGTCGAAGTGGAGCGCCCCGACGGCGATCACCGCGGCGATGGCGGCGAGCTTGGCCACGACGATCAGCCACAGCGCGCGCAGCCCGAACCTGGCGCTCATCGCGACCGTGGCGGTCAGCAGGCCGAGGACGAGCGCGGTCAGCACGCCCTGGGGCACCGGGAGGGGCACCCCGAGGTCGGCGAACGTCTGGGCGGCGTACAGCGCCCACACCCGCGCCACGACGGCGGCCGCCAGTTGCATCTCCAGGACCAGCGCCCAGCCGACGAGCCAGGCCCACACCTCGCCGAACAGCACGTAGGAGAAGGTGTAGGCGCTGCCCGAGGCGGGGATCGTGGAGGCCAGCTCGGCGTAACAGAGCGCGGCCAGCAGCGAGGCGATCCCGGCGATCATGAAGGAGAGGATCACGCCGGGGCCGGCGGTGGTGACCGCCTGGCGGCCGGCGACGCTGAAGATGCCCGCGCCGATCATCACGCCGAGCCCGAGGATCACCAGGTCGGCAGGCCGGTAGAGCCGGTGCAGGCGGTGCCGGGCACCGGTGCGCGGGCCGGTGGCCGCGGCGAGGGGGAGACGGGGCACGTGTCTGTACCAATCGCCGGGGTGAGGATTCTCACCATGCAGGCCGTGGAGCGTGCCAGGCAAGCACGGGCCGGTTGACTAGTGGTCAACCTCCGGTAACCAGCCACCGCGTGCCGTACGCCCTGGCTCCCAGCGTGAGGAGACGCGCGACCATCCACACGCCCAGGGCCAGCCACAACACGACCAGGTCGCCCGCCGCGAGCGCCAGTGGCAGGTAGGCGAGCGTCGTCCACACCCCGGCCCACGCCAGGTAGCGCTGGTCGCCCGCGCCGATCAGGACACCGTCGAGCACGAACACGATGCCCGAGACCGGCTGGAGCAGCGCCACCACCCACAGCACGCCGAGCAGCTCGGCGGTCACCTCGGGATCGGCGTCGAAGACGCCGGGGAAGAACGGCCGTCCCACGGCCACGATCAGGCCCAGCGCGACCCCCGACCACAGGCCCCACCACACCATGCGCCTGGTGGCGTCCTTGGTGCCCGCGGCGTCGCCCGCGCCGAGCGAGCGTCCCGTGATGGCCTGCCCCGCGATGGCGATGGCGTCGAGGGCGAGGGCGAGCAGCGTCCACAGCTGGGTGGTGATGGCGTGCGCGGCCAGCTCGGCGGTGCCCAGCCTGGTCGCCATGGCGGTGGCCACCAGGAGCACGATGCGCAGGCAGATCGTCCTGATGAGGAGGGCGACGCTTGCCGTACCGGCCTGTTTGATGCCCGCCGGGTCGGGTGTGAGCGGTACGCCCGCGCGCCGGGCGCCCTTGACGACGACCCACAGGTAGACGCCCGCCGCGGCGGTCTGGGCGAGAACGGTGCCCCACGCCGAGCCCGCGATGCCCCAGTGCAGGCCGAGCACGAACCACGCGTTGAGCACGGCGTTCAGCGTGAAGGAGGCGACGGCGACGACGAGCGGTGTCCTGGTGTCCTGCATGCCGCGCAGGACGCCGGTGCCGGCGAGCACGACGAGCATGCCGGGGGTGCCGAGCAGGCTGATCCGCAGGTAGGTGGCGGCGTCCGCGGACTGCGCGGGCTCGGCGCCGAACAGGTCGACGATCGCGGGTGACAGCGGCCAGCAGATCACGATGAGCGCGACGCCGATGGCGAAGGCCAGCCACAGCCCGTCCACGCCGTCGCGCATGGCGCGGGTGTGGTTGCCCGCGCCGATCTGCCTGGCGACGGAGGCGGTGGTGCCGTAGGCGAGGAACACGCAGAGATAGACCAGCGTCGACAGGACGGTCCCCGCCACGCCGAGCGCGCCGACCGCGGTGGTGCCCAGACCATGGCCCACGATCGCGTAGTCGGCGATCAGGAACAGCGGCTCGGCGACCAGTGCCCCGAAGGCGGGGAGTGCCAGGCGCAGAATCTCCCTGTCCCGGGCAGTAATGGGCATTTAGCCATTATGCCCCTTACGTAATGATCCTTTGGCGTGTCGGGCCAACTTTCTTTCCTCCACAGCCGGTGGATACTGTTTTCGCTGGTCAGGGCGGTTTTCCACAGCCAGGCTCAGAGTTATCCCCAGGCTCGTCCACAGCGCTCCCACACCTTCCACCGGTTCCTGCACAGCTTGACCACAGGGTTGTCCACAGGCTGCGTTGCCGTACCGTCTAACGACGGGCGAAACTGTCAGCCCGGTCGACTACAAGTGGGGGTGGTGCGACCGCCTGCTAGGTGTTTCGAGGGGGCGCGGTGACCATGGAAGACGACGAGCCAAGCGGCGGTCCTGGCTTCGAGCGCACCCCACCGAGCAACATCGAGGCGGAGCAGTCCGTCCTCGGCGGCATGCTGCTGTCCAAGGACGCCATCGCCGACGTCGTCGAGATCATCAGGTCCGACGACTTCTACCGGCCCGCCCACCAGATGATCTACGAGGTCGTCACCGACCTGTACGGCAGGGGCGAGCCCGCCGACGCCGTCACCGTCTTCGACGAGCTGCAGAAGCGCGGCGAGATGGCCAGGGTCGGCGGCGCCGCCTACCTCCACACGCTGACCGCCGTCGTCCCCACCGCCGCCAACGCCGGCTACTACGCCAAGATCGTCAGGGAGCAGGCCATCCTGCGCCGCCTCATCGAGGCCGGCACCCGCATCGTCTCCTTCGGCTACGGCGGGCAGAACGAAGAGGTCGACGACCTGGTCGACCGGGCACAGGCGGAGATCTACAAGGTCACCGAGCGCCGCACGTCCGAAGACTACGCGCCGCTGTCCGACATCATGCCGGGCGCCCTCGACGAGCTGGAGGCGATCGGCTCCCGCGGCGGCCAGATGGTCGGCGTCCCGACCGGCTTCCAGGACCTCGACTCGCTCACCAACGGCCTGCACCCCGGCCAGATGATCGTCGTCGCCGCCCGCCCCGCGATCGGCAAGGCGCTCGCGCTCGACACTCCTCTGCCGACCCCGACGGGTTGGACCACCATGGGTGAGGTGAGAGTCGGTGACCATCTGATCGGAGCCGACGGAAAGCCCACCCGCGTTGTCGCGGCGACGGACGTCATGCACGGCAGGCCCTGCTACGAGGTGGAGTTCGCCGACGGTACGGTGATCGTCGCCGACGGCTCCCATCAGTGGCTGACGGACACACGGGCATCCCGCAGGGCGGGCCGGCGGAGTGCTTCGGTGAAGACCACCGAGGAGATCGCCGCCACTCTCCTCTGCAACACGTCCGACGTGCGATTCAACCACTCAGTACCCGTCGCCGGTTCCATGGAGCTGCCCGAGCGCGACCTCCCGTTGCCGCCATACACCCTTGGGGTGTGGCTGGGAGACGGGAACAGCGACAGCGCCAGGTTCACATCGGCGGACCCGGAGATCGCCGCTTACATCGAACAAGAGGGGATAGGCGTCGAAAAAGGCGGCCCCTCCACCGGATTGCGCCGCCGGGACCACCACGGGACCGCTCAGGACATTCTCCGCGGTATGGGAGTGCTGGGGAACAAGCACATCCCTTCCATCTACCTGCGTGCCTCCGAACAACAGCGCCGGGACCTGCTCGCCGGCCTGCTGGACACCGACGGGTACGTCGACGACAGCGGCACGGTCGTGTTCGCCGTCACCAACCGGCCACTGGCCTACGACACGCAGGAACTGATCCTCGGTCTCGGATACAAGGCGACCATCGCCACCAAGCGTGTCAACGGCCGCTCAGAGGACGGTTCCACGTGCTACCAGGTCTGCTTCACCCCTGGCGACAAGGTGTTCAAGCTCGGCGGGAAAGCCGCCCGACACCGGCCGCAGGCCAGCCCCAAGGTCGGCTACCGGAACATCGTCGCCGTACGGCGAGTCGAGTCGGTTCCGGTTCGCTGCGTCGAGGTGGACAACCAGGAGCACCTGTACCTCGCCAGTCGGTCCTGGATCCCGACGCACAACTCGACGCTGGGACTGGACTTCGCCAGGTCGGCGGCGATCAAGCATGGGATGACCACGGTCATCTTCTCGCTGGAGATGTCGCGCAACGAGATCACCATGCGACTGCTGTCCGCCGAGGCGCGCGTGGCGCTCCACGCGATGCGCTCGGGCATGATGACCGACGACGACTGGACCAGGCTCGCCCGCAGGATGAGCGAGGTGGCCGAGGCGCCGCTGTTCATCGACGACTCGCCCAACATGTCGATGATGGAGATCAGGGCCAAGTGCCGCCGTCTCAAGCAGCGCAACGACCTGCGTTTCGTCGTCATCGACTACCTCCAGCTGATGAGCTCGCCGAAGAAGACGGAATCCCGGCAGAACGAGGTGTCGGAGATCTCGCGGTCGATCAAGCTGCTGGCCAAGGAGCTCGAGGTGCCGGTGATCGCCATCTCCCAGCTCAACCGTGGTCCCGAGCAGCGCACCGACAAGCGTCCCGCGGTCAGCGACCTTCGC
The DNA here is from genome assembly GCF_053605785.1 of Nonomuraea sp. NPDC003754. Lineage (NCBI taxonomy): Bacteria > Bacillati > Actinomycetota > Actinomycetes > Streptosporangiales > Streptosporangiaceae > Nonomuraea > Nonomuraea sp. NPDC003754. The sequence goes on along the minus strand of NZ_JBSGJX010000003.1, from coordinate 327,867 downwards.
GAATCTGGATCGATCGAGCAGGATGCGGACATGGTGATCCTGCTTCACCGCGAGGACGCCTACGAGCGGGAGTCGCCGCGCGCGGGTGAGGCGGACCTGATCGTGGCCAAGCACCGTAACGGCCCCACGGCGACGGTCACCGTCGCCTTCCAGGGCCACTACAGCCGCTTCGTCGACATGGCCCAGCACTAGCGGCCGGCGCCTCCGCCTCAGGTCGCTTCCGCCACCCGTGCGTGGCTCGCGTGCACGCGGTGCCGTACGACGAGTTTGATCAGCTCTTCGATCACGACGAGGGTCGCCGCGATCCCGACGCAGACGCCCCACTGGGCGAGGTTCAGGCCGGTGGTCCTGAGGATGCTCTGCAGGAAGCCGACCACGGTCACCGCGATGACCGCGAGGAGCGCGATGGCGTACCTGCGCAGCTGGTTCGGGCCGGGGATGGCGTCCCTGGAGAAGATCGTGTTCGTCTGGTCCCTGGTCAGCACTCCCGCCGCGACGTGGAAGAGCGACAGCGTGGTCAGGAGCATGGTGGAGGCCACGAGCGCCCCGTACGCCACGCCGACCTGGTAGGCGGCCAGCGAGCCGACCGTCATGACGAGCCCCTGGACGCACAGCCGGATCCAGTTCGCCCGGGACAGGACCGGTGCGCCGACCGGCCGGGGCGCGCGGTCCATCAGGCCGCGTGTCGGCTCGTCGAAGCCCAGCGCGATGGCGATCGGGATGTCCACCACCATGTTGATCCACAGGATCTGCAGCGGGTTGAGCGGGATCCCGTCGGCGATGCCGAAGAGGGCCGCGCCGATGAAGACCGCGATGTAGGCGACCAGCGTCGACATCTGGAAGCGCAGGTACTTCAGCAGGTTGTCGTACAGGGAGCGGCCGTACTCCACGGCGCCCACGATCGTCGCGAAGTTGTCGTCCGTGAGGATCATCACGGCGGCTTCCTTGGACACCTCGGTGCCGGTGATCCCCATCGCCACGCCGATGTCGGCCGCCTTCAGGGCGGGTGCGTCGTTCACCCCGTCGCCGGTCATGGCCACCACGTTGCCGGACTGCTTGAGCAGCCGGACCAGGCGCAGCTTGTCCTCGGGCGCCACCCGGGCGACGACGCCGATGTCATCCAGCTTCCTGAGCGCCTCGTCGTCGCTCAGCGCCGCGAACTCGGCCCCGGTGATCGCCTGGCCGGTGATGCCGAGCTCACCGGCGATCGCCGCCGCCGTCGTCGCGTGGTCGCCGGTGATCATCCGTACCCGGATGCTGGCCTTCTTGCACGTCGCGATCGCGCTCCTGGCCTCAGGACGCGGCGGGTCGACGATTCCCACCATCGCGAGCAGGGTGAGGTCCCGCACCTGGCCGATGAGGTCGCCGTCCGGGTTGAAGGCGCGCGGATCGAACTCCCGCTCGGCCACCACCATGACCCGCTCGCCCGCCGCCGCCATGCGGTCGTTCGCGTCCAGGGCGAGCGAGCGGTTGCCGTCCGTCACCTGGACGCGGGAGCCGTCCGGCGCGCGGTAGGCGGTCCCGCGCGCGATGAGCACGTCGGGGGCGCCCTTGACGTAGCAGCGGACGACCGGCTGCCCGTTCGCGCCGGTCATCTCGTGGAAGGTCGCCATGAACTTGTAGTCCGAGTCGAACGGGACCTCCGCGATCCGGGGGTAGGCGGCGCGGGTGTCGGCGATGTCGAGACCGCCCTTGGCGGCCAGCACGATCAGCGCGCCTTCCGTCGGATCCCCGATCAGGTTCTCTCCGTCCAGGACGGCGTCCGCGCACAGGATCATCGGCAGCAGGTACGGGTCGAGGTCGACGCTCGTCCCGCCGACGTGCTTGATCTCGCCCTCGGTACGGTAGCCCTCACCCGAGACGGTGAAGCGGTTCTGGCCAGGGATCACCATCTCCCTGGCCGTCATCTTGTTGAGCGTGAGCGTTCCGGTCTTGTCGGAGCAGATCATCGACGTCGAGCCCAGGGTCTCCACCGCGGGCAGGCGTTTCACGATGGCGTTACGGCGTGCGATGTTCTGGGTGCCGATCGACAGCAGCGCCGTCACGACCGCGGGAAGGCCCGTCGGGATGGCGGCGACGGCCAGGGCCACACCCGTGACGAACAGGGTGTCGAACGGCTTGTTCTGGAGCAGTCCGAGCACGACCACCAGGGCGAGGGCGATGCCGGCGATCGTCGCGATGATCTTGGACAGTGAGTCCAGCTGCTTCTGCAGCGGAGTCTTGTCCGCCTCCGTGCTCGCGAGGAGGTCGGCGATGTGGCCGATCTCGGTGTCCATCCCGGTCGCGGTGACGACGATCTCCCCACGTCCCCGGGTGACGGAGGTGTTCATGTAGGCGAAGCACGTCCGGTCGCCGAGCGGCACCTCCTTGCCCGGCACGGGCTCGACGCTCTTGAGGACCGGCAGGCTCTCGCCCGTGAGGGCGGCCTCCTCGATCTCCAGCGTGGCGGCGACGCAGATCCGGCCGTCCGCCGGAATCCTGTTGCCCGCCTCCACCAGCACCACGTCACCCGGGACGAGTTCCTCGGCGTCGATCTCGACGGCCTGGCCGTCCCGGCGCACCCGCGCGATGGTCTTCATCATCTGGGAGAGGGCCTTGACGCTCTCCTCGGCCTTCGCCTCCTGGCGCAGCCCGACCACGGCGTTGAAGACGGTGAGCGCGACGAGGACCACGGACGTTCCGACCTCGCGCGTGACGAGCAGGTTGATCAACGCGGCGGCGAGCAGCACGATCTGCATGAAGTCCCGGTACTGGCGCAGCCACGCCTGGAGCGCGGACTCCTTCTTCCCCGCGGCGAGCCGGTTCGGGCCGTGGGTCCTGAGGCGTTCGCGCGCGGCCTCGGCACCGAGCCCCTGGTCGAGTTGGACGCCGAACTCCCGGAGCACCGTCGCGACATCGGCCGCGTGCCATGCCGGACGGGCCCCCTGCCCCCGCTCAGGGACGGTCTCCGGCTTTCCCGGGCGGCGCGGATCCGGCGAGACGGTGCTGCTCATCCTCTGCGTCCTCCGTTGCGAAAGCGCGGCCGATCACACGGCGAGCGCGGTCGACCCCGTCGGCGGCTTCCTCCTCCATCGCTTCGCGCGCCCGTACCGGCCGAAAGCCGGTATGCGACACCGCCGGTGTCGATCACCGGCGTGTCCTCTGTTCATGCCCTCCCCGGCTTCACATTTCTCCCTAAAAGTGTGCAAATTGGGCATTGGTTTGGTTGGGATCCGCCCGGCGCGCGCACCGCGGATCAGGGGCGGCGCCCCGACGCGGGGGGCGGAAGGCACGATCGGGGCGGTGCCGGGTAGCGTGCCTGCTGGATCCGACTTCCTGCGACTTCCTGCGACTACTGCGACTTCCTGACGACGACGAGGCGGGACGGTGGCTGACCTCATCCGTGGCGTGTTGTTCGACATCGACGACACCCTCTTCGACTACTCCAGCTCCGAACGCGCCGGCCTGCTCGAACATCTGGCCGCCGAGGGCCTGCTGGACGGCTTCCCGTCGCCCGAGGAGGCGGTCGCGCGGTGGCGACGGATCATGGAGGAGGAGTACGACAGGTTCCTGGTCGGCGAGCTGACCTTCGAGGAGCAGCGGCTCGTCCGGGTCAGCAGGTTCCTCGGCAGGCCGGTGCCGGAAGAGGAGGCGACGGCCTGGTTCGCGGGCTACTCGGCGCTCGTCAACGCCGCGTGGGCGGCCTTCCCCGACGCCGCCCCCGTGCTGGCGGCGCTCGCGCCGCGTTACCGGCTGGGGGTGGTGACCAACTCCACGCTGTCGCACCAGCTGGCCAAGCTGACCGCGCTCGGCCTGCTCGGCCACTTCGGCACGACGGCGATCGTGTGTTCCAGCGAGTACGGCCAGGCGAAACCGCACCCCGGCATCTTCCTGGAGGGATGCGCGCGGCTCGGCCTGCCCCCTGCGCAGGTCGCGTTCGTGGGCGACAAGTACGACATCGACGCGCTGGGGGCACGCGACGCGGGACTGCGCGCCTTCTGGCTCGACCGGTCGGGCCGCGGCGCCGTACCAGCCCGCGAGAGCGCCGCAGGGTCACAGGTGGGGGCTGCTCCGGCCCGCGAGAGCGCCGTGGGGCCGCAGGTGGGGGCTGCTCCGGCCCGCGAGAGCGCCGCAGGGCGACCGGCGGGGGACGTATCGGCAGGCGAGGGTGCCGCGGGGTCGCGTGCGGGGGATGGCCGGGAACGCGAGGGCGCCGTGGGGTCACGGGGCGGGGACGGGCCGGCACCGGACGGCGTGACGGTCATCGGCTCGCTGGAGGAACTGCTGACGGCCTTGGACGCGGTCAGCTCGCGTAGATCAGCTGGCGGTACGGCCGGATGAGGTCCTCGAACGCGGCGATGAACTCGGCGGCGGCCGTGGCGATCTCCTCGTCCGGCGGCGGCGTGGCGGGTTCGAGCGCGTGGCGCACGACGAACGCCAGCGTCTCGGCCTTGGCCCGCCGGTCGAGCTCGCCCGCCTGCGGGTCGAGCGCGTCGATGAGGTAGAAACCGCCGTTGAGCGCGCTCAGGGCGTACCGAAGGTTGGGCACGTCGTCGCGGAGCAGGCCGTGGCCGACCATCAGGTCGAACATGCGCGTGGTGGCCAGCAGCTCCTGGCTGTGCAGCGGCCGGTCGGCCATCATGCCCTGCAGCGCCCGGCTGTCGCCGGTGATGAGCACGCGCAGGACGGGCCGGTCCTGGATGTCGACGAACGAGAACGCCAGCATCCGGTGGGGCAGCACGGTGGCCGGTTCGCGGCGCATCTCGGCGAGGAGCGTCTCCAGGTAGGCGACGGCCTCGCGCAGGAGCAGGGCCTCGAACAGCTGCTGCTTGGTGCGCCAGTGGAGGTAGACGGTGCCCTTGCCGATCCCGGCCCGCTGGGCGATGTCCTCGATCGTCACCTTGCGGTAGCCGAGCTGGACCAGGAGCTCGGCGGCGGCGTCGAGGATCCGGTCGGCCCGCTCCTTCGTCATGGGGCCTCCAGAACACACGCTGACCGTTGGTCGAATCTATCGCAGGCGGAATGTGAGGTGTGTCGCCTGCGGCGTCTCCACCACCTGGGTCGTGCGCAGCTCGGTGCGGGTGAGTCCGTCCCAGAGGAGCGTGCCGCCGCCCAGGATCACCGGCACCAGGTGCAGGCGCAGCTCGTCCACGACCCCTGCCCTCAGGTACTGCCGGGCCAGCTCGGCCCCGCCCACGACGCAGATGTCGGCGTCGCCCGCGGCCTCGCGCGCCTGGCCAAGCGCGCTCTCGATGCCGTCGGTGACGAACGTGAAGGTGGTGGGGCCCTTGACCAGCGTCGGCCGGGGCCGGTGCGTGACCACGAAGCACGGCCTGCCGAAGGCGCCGTCGTCGCCCCAGGGCTCCTCGCCGACGTCGAACATGCGGCGGCCGAGAAGGAAGGCGCCGGTGTTGGCGAAGGTCCGGCTCGCGATCTCCTTCTCCTGGGCGGTGGAGTCGCCGAGCAGCCAGTCGTGCAGCCGCAGGCCGTCCTCGCCGAGGGGGTGCTCGAGCGAGACGCCGGGCGCGGCGACATACCCGTCGAGCGATGTCGTCATTTCCAGAAAAATCATCAGATCTCCCGACGAATGTGACGTATGAGACATCGAACGCAGGAATCCCCCGTGATCACTCCAGTGCTACAGGAGACAGGACACGCGAAAGGGAGCGCAACCATGTCGTACCTCATCGCCTATGACGGCTCGGCCGACTCGCGGCACGCGATCGAGTTCGCCGCCAAGCATCTCAGCGCGGAGCCCACCGTGATCGTCACCGTGTGGGAGCCGCTCATCGTGCAGCTCGCCCGGCACGGCGCGGCAGCCGCCACCCTGATCCCCGGCGAGAACGTCGAGGAAGCGCAGACGCAGGCCGTGGCGCGCGCCAAGGAGGGGGCCGAGCTGGCGGTCGCCTCCGGCCTGTCCGACGTCACCTACCGCGCGGTGGCCGACAAGAGCTCCATCTGGCAGGCCATCGTCGACCTCGCCGACGAGATCGACGCCTCGCTCGTCGTCACCGGATCGCGCGGCCTCGGCGGCGTGCGCTCGGTGCTCCTCGGCAGCGTCAGCAACCACGTGCTCCACCACGCTCGGCGCCCGACGCTGATCGTGCCTCCGACGGAAGGCCGCTGACCACCTCGCCCCGCCCCGCTTCCCGCGGGGAGCCGTCCGCCGCCGGTCCTGCCGCTCTCGGGGGGCCGTCCGCCGCCGGTCCTGCTTCCCGGGGGGAGCCGTTCACCGAGGGCCCGGCCTCCCGCGGGGAGTCGTTGGCCGGGGTGCAGGGGAAGGGGTGCAGGTGGGTGTCGATGCGCCTGGCCCCCGGCCCCTCCTCGCCGAGCTCGTCACGCGGGTTGGCCAGCACGCACCTGTCGAGCGACAGGCACCCGCAGCCGATGCAGTCGGTGAGGTCGTCGCGCAGGCGCAGCAGCTGCTCGATGCGGTCGTCCAGCTCCGTCCGCCAGGCGGCCGACAGGCGGGCCCAGTCGCCACGGGTCGGCGTGCGCCCCTCGGGCAGCTCGGCCAGGGCGTCCTTGATCGTCTTCAGCGGGATGCCGATGCGCTGCGCCAGCCGTACGAAGGCGACCCTGCGCAGGGTGTCGCGGGAGTAGCGGCGCTGGTTGCCCGCCGTGCGGCGGCTGGAGATGAGGCCCTTGGCCTCGTAGAAGTGCAGGGCGGAGACGGCCACGCCGCTGCGCTGGGACAGCTGGCCGACCGTCAGCTCCTTCGCGTTCCACGGCGCGGTCATGGCGTCACGGCCCTGTGGATGTCGCTGACGTACGCGAGTACCTGCACCGCTCCAGCCTAAACGGACAATCTTCTACGATCCGACCGTGAACACGATTCAGGCAAAGTTCGAGGTTCTCGACGAGCGCTTCGCCGGCATCGGCGGCGACGAGCGGATGGAGATCCTCCACACCGGCACCCGCTGGGCCGAGGGACCCTGCTACTTCCCGGCAGGCCGCTACCTGGTCTGGAGCGACATCCCGAACGACAGGATGCTGCGCTGGGACGAGCAGTCCGGCCACGTCGGGCCCTTCCGCCGGCCGTCCGGCTACGTCAACGGCAACACCCGCGACGCGCAGGGCCGGCTCGTCTCCTGCGAGCAGGGCAACCGCAGGGTCACCCGCACCGAGCACGACGGTTCGATCACCGTCCTCGCCGACCGGTGGCAGGGCAGGCGCCTCAACAGCCCCAACGACGTGGTCGTCAAGTCGGACGGGTCGGTCTGGTTCACCGACCCGCCGTACGGGATCACCAGCGACTACGAGGGGCACCGGGCCGAGCAGGAGATCGACGGCTGCCACGTCTACCGCGTCGACCCGGTGAGCGGCGAGGTGACCCGGGTGGCCGACGGGTTCGAGCGGCCGAACGGCCTGGCGTTCAGCCCCGACGAGAGCCTGCTGTACGTCGTCGACACCCGCCGCAGGCACCTGCGCGTCTTCGACGTCCGCGCCGACGGCACCCTGTCGGGCGGCAAGGTGCTGGCCGAGGGCACCTCCGACGGCATCAGGCTCGACGACGCGGGCCGGATCTGGGCGGCGGGAGACGGCGGCGTGCTCTGCTTCGACCCCGACGGCACGCTCATCGGCAGGCTGGCGATCCCCGAGAAGGTCGCCAACCTGACCTTCGGCGGGCTCAAGGGCAACTGGCTGTTCATCACCGCCTCCACCTCGCTCTACGCGCTGATGACCAACGTGCGGGGGATCATTCCCAGCGGAACACCCTGACCGCGAGCGCCCCGGACACCACCAACCCCACCGCCATCACCAGCAGGTGGGGCAGGTGGGGCGCCTGTCCCACCCACGTGTCGCCCAGCGCGCGGGCGAAGGGCCCGGCCACCGAGTAGTCGCCGATCACCCGCACGACCTCGGGAAGGTACTCGCGCGGCACCCACATGCCCGACACGAACATCAGCGGGAACATCACCGCGGACCCGATGGTCGGCGCGGCCTTGCCGTTCGGCGCCAGGGAGGCGATCACCAGCCCCATCGCCATCAGCGCCGCCGTGCCGAGCACGAACACCAGCAGGAACCCGGGCAGGTTGCGCGGCAGGCCCGGCCCGAACGCCATCAGCAGTCCGGTGGCCACCACCGCGACCACCAGGTTGATCAGCAGCTGGACGGCCAGCACGCGCAGGGGCGAGACCGGCGTCGTCGACATCCTGCGCAGCACGCCCTGGTGCCGGTAGGTGGCCAGCACCGTAGGCAGCACGGTGAACGACAGCGTCAGCACCGACAGCATGACCATCAGCGCCGGGAAGGCGGGACCCGCGGCCCGGCCGAGGAAGGCCAGCAGCATCAGCGGCAGGGCGATCGTGAACAGCAGCGACGCGCCGTCGCGCAGGTGCAGCTTGGCCTCGACGAGCAGGATCTTGCTCACGTCAGGCTCCTTCCGGTGAGCGAGAGGAAGGCGTCCTCGAGCGTCGCCCGCTCGATGTGCAGGTCGGCGGGGACGATCCGGCGCTCCGCCAGCGCGAGCGTGACAGCCGGCGCCAGGTCGCCCGAGCCGGTGACCGTGACCTGCTCGCCGTTCCTGACCACCCCCGTGACCCCGGGTACGGCCAGCAGCAGCGCCTCCTCGACCGGCGCCGACGGCCGGAACCTGACCCGCTGCGCGGCCCCGGCCCCGCCGATGAGCGCGTCCGGCGTGTCCAGGGCGACGACCCGGCCCGAGGAGATGAGCGCCACCCTGTCGCAGAGCCGCTCCGCCTCCTCCATGAAGTGGGTGACCAGCACGATCGTGACCCCGTCCGCCCTGACCCGCTCGACCAGGTCCCAGGTGTCCCTGCGGGCCTGCGGATCGAGCCCGGTGGTCAGCTCGTCGAGCACGGCCACGCGCGGCCTGCCGACCAGGGCCAGCGCGACCGACAGCCGCTGCCGCTGGCCGCCCGACAGCTTGGCGAAGGGGGTGTTCCGCTTGGCGGACAGGCCCACCGTGTCGAGCAGCGCCCGCCAGTCGGCCGGGTCGGGATAGAAGGACGCGAAGAGGTCCAGCGCCTCCCATACCTTGATCTTGTCGGGCAGGGCGGCGCTCTGCAGCTGGACACCCAGAATGCGGCGGACGGCGGCGCGGTCGCCGACGGGGTCGTGCCCGCCGACCCTGATCGTGCCGCCTGAGGGGGTCCGCAGCCCCGCGACGCACTCGACGGTGGTGGTCTTGCCGGCGCCGTTCGGACCGAGCACGCCGAAGATCTCACCCTCGGCGACGGCGAACGAGACGTCGTCCACCGCCACGTGGTCCCCATAGAGTTTGCGGAGGTTCGCGACCTCGATGACCTTCATGTCCATGACGCTAGGAACCGGCGCGCCCGCCGGTAAGGCGGCTGGATGCACGACAGGGGTGGGGCTAGGTGCAGTGTGCATAGGCTGCCGATCGCCCAGACTGGGGGCATGCTCCGCAGAAGCCTGGTGTTGATCGCGCTGGTCGCCGTCGAGGTGCCGGTGGCGTTGCTGTCGATGCTCGCGCTGATCGGCGCGTTCGCCCTGGGGCTGGTTCCGTGCTTCCCGCCCACGGTCATGCTCGTCAGGCGCGTGACCGGGCTGACCAGGAGGATGGCCGGCATCGAGGCGCCGTACCACCCCGAGCCGCCCCCGCCCGTGCCGCAACCGGACGGCTGGTACCGCCACGACCGCACGCTCTACAAGTCGCCGCGGGTGCCGAGGTGGAGCAACCGCTGGAAGTGGCTGTTCGGCGACCCCGCCACGTGGCGGGACTTCGTCTGGCTGCTGCTCGACCCGGTGGTGAAGGCGGTACTGGCGCTGCCGCTGCTGGCGCTGCCGGGACCCGCGCAGCGCGTCTACGGTCGGTGGGCGGCGCTGCTGCTGGCGCCGACGGCCAAGAGCCGGCTGGCGGGCCAGGTGCGGCGGCTGGCGGAGTCGCGCACGACGACGGTCGACTCGCAGGCGGCCGAGATGCGCAGGATCGAACGCGACCTGCACGACGGCACCCAGGCGCGGCTGGTCGCGCTCGGCATGACGCTCGGCGCGGTCGAGGAACTGGTCAGGAACGATCCGGCGGCGGCCGTGGCGCTGCTGGCCAAGGCGCGGGAGGCCTCCGCGGAGGCGCTGGCCGAACTGCGCCGGGTGGTGCGCGGCATCCACCCGCCGGTCCTGGCCGAACGCGGGCTCGGTGACGCGGTGCGTGCGCTGGCCCTCGACAGCCCGCTGGCGGTGGACGTGCAGATCGACCTCCCCGTACGGCTGCAGACGCCGGTCGAGACCGCGCTCTACTTCGCGATCAGCGAGCTGCTGTCGAACGTGGCCAGGCACTCCGGCGCCGAACGCGTCACCGTCGACATCAGCCACTCCGGACGCGACGTCAACGTCCTGGTCTGGGACGACGGGCGCGGCGGGGCCGACGCCTCGCGCGGCAGCGGCCTGAACGGCATCGAACGCCGCCTCGCCGCCTTCGACGGCGTGCTCGCCGTGTCCAGCCCGGAGGGCGGCCCGACCACCGTGGCCCTGTCGGTGCCGCTGGCCCTGCCCGAGGAGTACGGCAAGCCGAAGATCCGCATGCCGTGGTGGCAGACCTCGACCGTGGTCGTGTGCTGGGGCCTGGCCTGGCTCCCGCTGTTCCCGCAGGGCCTGGTCGCGGGCGTCTTCAAGGCCCTCGACCTCGAGATCAAGTCGTGGTTCCTGGCGCTGTACCTGGACGAGCCGTGGCAGTGGCCGACGATCATCGGAATGATCGCGCTGGGCTCGCTGATGTACGGCCTGGCGCTCTACCTGCCGATGTGCCACGACAGGGAACGCTGGATGGCCGAGTCCACCCCGAGACGCCCCTGGCGCGGCGCATGGTGAACCGCGTCCTGGTCGCCGAGGACCTCTACCTGCTCAGGGAAGGCCTCGTCCACCTGCTCCAGGCCCACGGCTTCACCGTCGTCGCCGCCGTCGAGGACGGCCCTTCCCTCCACCGGTCGCTGATCGAGCTGCGGCCCGACGTCTCCATCGTCGACGTACGGCTGCCGCCCACCTTCACCGACGAGGGCCTGCAGGCCGCGCTGGACGCCCGCAAGCAGATCCCCGGCCTGCCCATCCTGGTGCTGTCGCAGCACGTCGAGCAGCTGTACGCCAGGGAGCTGCTGGCCGACGGGTCGGGCGGCGTCGGCTACCTGCTGAAGGACAGGGTGTTCAACGCCGAGCAGTTCGTCGACGCCGTACGCAGGGTCGCCGAGGGCGGCACCGCGATGGACCCCGAGGTGATCGCCAAGCTGCTGGCCAGCAAGGCCAGGCACGAGCCGCTCGGCAGGCTCACACCACGCGAGAAGGAGGTACTGGGGGCGATGGCCGAGGGCCGGTCGAACGCCGCCATCGCCCAGCGGCTCTACCTGAGCGAGAGCGCCGTGGGCAAGCACACCGCCTCCATCTTCGCCAAGCTCGACCTCGCCCCCTCCGACGACGACAACCGGCGAGTGCTGGCCGTCCTGGCCTACCTCAACGCGGCCCGCCGCTAGCCGTCTTCAGCGCGGCCCGAGGCCAGCCTTCTTCGGCCCGGCGCCAGCCGTCTTCAACGCGGCCCGACACCAGCCGTCTTCAGCGCGGCCCGAGGCCAGCCTTCTTCGGCCCGGCGCCAGCCATCTTCGACGCGGCCTGGCGCCAGCCTTCTTCGGCCCGGTCCGAGGCCAGCCTTCTTCGGCCCGGCGCCAGCCGTCTCCAACGCGGCCCGAGACCAGCCTTCTTCGGCCCGGCGCCAGCCGTCTCCAACACGGCCCGACACTAGCTGGCCTTGCGTAGCCCGGCGCCGGCCGTCGCGCCTGGCGGCGCCGTTCACGCGGCTGGGCTGGGGGTCTCTGGCGCATCGAGCGCGGCTGACCCCTGGGGCCGCCTCCGAGCTGCGGTGGGATCATCTCGCACCGGTCCGGTTTGTCAGTGCCACCGGCTAACGTTTGGTGAGAAACCGGCGACGAAGGGATGGCTCAGGTGAAGTTCCGGGTTAACCGCGATGTGCTGGCTGACGCGGTGGCGTGGGCGGCCCGAGTCCTCCCCACCCGCCCCTCCGCTCCCGTGCTGTCCGGTCTGCTGCTCGAAGCGGGCGACGAGCTGACCCTGTCCGCCTTCGACTACGACGTCTCCGCGCGAGCGCGCATCGAGGCCGACATCGACGAGCCGGGCCAGGTCCTCATCCCTGGCAGGCTGCTCGCCGAGATCAGCCGCAGCCTGCCGCAGGAGCCGGTCCAGATCGTCACCGACGGCTCCGAGGCGGTGCTGACCTGCGGCAGCGCCGAGTTCGGGCTCGTGACGATGCCGGTCGAGGACTTTCCCACCCTGCCCACGATGCCCCCCGCCATCGGCGCGGTCGGCGGTGGCGTGTTCGCCGGAGCCGTCGGCCAGGTGGCCCCCGCCGCCAGCCGCGACGACACGCTGCCCATGCTGACCGGCATCCGGGTCGACATCGCGGGCGACTCCGTGGCCATGGCCGCCACCGACCGCTACCGCATCGCGGCCCGCGAATTCGCCTGGCGTCCCGTCCGGCCCGACGTCAACATCTCGGCGATGGTGCCCGCCAGGGTGCTGGTCGAGGTGGCCAAGTCGCTGCGCGGCGGCGAGGTGTCGATCGCGATGGGCGACGGGGTGGCGGGCTTCGAGAGCGTCGGCCGCAGCACCACCGTCCGCCTGCTGGACGAGCAGTTCATCGACTACCGCACGCGCCTGACGGCCGACTGGCCGCTGCGCGCCGACGTGCGCGTCGGCCCGTTCGTGGAGGCGATCAAGCGCGTCGCGCTCGTCGCGGAGCGCAACACCCGCATGAAGCTGTCGTTCACGCAGGGCCAGGTGCTCATCCAGGCGGGCGGCGGCGACATCGGACGCGGCGCCGAGGTGGTGGAGTGCGACCTGCGCGGCGACGACATCCAGATCGCCTTCCAGTCGCAGTTCCTGATCGACGGGCTGACCGGGATCGAGACGGAGTTCGCGCGCATCAACATGGAGTCGCCGACCAGGCCCGCCATGATCACCGACGTCCCGGGCGACGCCGACCCCGCCTTCCGCTACCTCGTCATGTCCCTCCGCCTCGTCTGACCACCCCGCGTCGCCCCACGCGCGGACAGTCGCCCCACGCGCGGACACAGGTGTACCTCCACCCGCGTACCGGCCGGTCCGCGCTCCACCCACGTTCCGGCCGGTCCGTGCTCCACCCGCGTTCCGGCCGGTCCGTGCTCCACCCGCGTTCCGGCCGGTCCGTGCTCCACCCACGTTCCGGCCGCTCTGCGCTCCACCCACGTTCCGGCCGGTCCGCGGCTACGGAGGCACCAGGCGCCCGGTCGGCCTGCACGCTCGCGCTCGGGTGCGCTGGGTCTGATTCGGTACGCACGCGAGTCCGGGCCGCCGCGTCCGTGTGGCACGCGGGACTGTCACGGGTCTCGGGCCGCGCCTGTCCGGCGTGTCGGGCGTCGGGTTCGCGCTGACGTTCCCGTAGGAGGCGTCGCTGGGTTCGGGGGCATGCGGCACGTGGGGCGAGTCGGAGGTGCCCGTCTGCGTCCGTGTGGCACGTAGGGCGGCACCCAGGGCGTCAGGTCCGTACGGCACGCCGGGTCAAGCCCACCCTCCGTGCGGGGTCGGCGTCCCTCCAGGGAGACGGCCGGCGAGCGTGCGGGGCCGGGGTGGCAGACGCCGGGCTCGTTGGCGTGGCGGCTTCGGCCCAGCGCGGCGGCCCAGGCGCCCAGCCATCGTCCGCGGGGACGGCCGTACGTACGGGCGACGTTGGCCACGGGGACGGCCGTACGTACGGGCGACGTTGGCCACGGGGACGGCCGTACGTACGGGCGACGTTGGCCACGGGGACGGCTGTATGGGCGGCCTGGCTACGGGGGCGGCTGTACGGGCTGCGTTGGCCACAGGAACAGCCGTACGGGCGACGTTGGCCGCGGGGGCGGCGGTCCGTCCGAGCGAGGCTGGTCAAGGGGACGGCTGTACGGGCGACGTAGCGGCGATCAGCCGGAGTCCTGCTGGAGTATGCGTGAAAGACGGGCGGCCAGCGAGTGACCGCGGTGGCCGTGGTGTGGCTTGCCGTACGGGAGGAAGGACGACCGGCTCCACGCACCGATGCGGAAGGCGGCCATCCTCGTGGCGCGGGCGAGAGACACGCCGACAAGACCCGCGGCGCACGTGGAAAGCGGCCGGTCCCGTGACCCATACGGAAGGCAGTTGCGTGTGCGGGAGATGGGCGGCCGATCCCAGCCGCGAGTCGGTGGAGAGGGAGCTGGGGTCAGACGTCGGTCAGGGCGATGAGGATGTGTTCCATGCAGGCGTGGCCGGCGCGTTCGGCCGCGGAGGCGTCGCCTGCCGCGATGGCGCGGGCGATCGCGTCGTGGGGGATGTAGCTGGAGTTGAGCGCGTCCATCGATGTGCCCGCTGCCGTGATGCTGGCCCGCAGCGCCGCCGAGAAGTCCTCGTAGAGGTCGATCAGCACCAGGTTGTGGGTCGCGCCCACGACCGCCTTGTGGAAGGACAGGTCGGCTTCGACGAACGCCTCGGGGTTGCCGGCCTCCCACGCCCTGTCGCGGTCGGCCAGGCGCGCCTCGATGATGCGGATGTCGTCGTCGGTGCGCCTGGTGGCGGCCAGGCGCGCCGATTCGACTTCGAGCGCGCGCCTGACTTCGAGGATCTCCAGCTGTTCGGCCTGCTTGAGCCGGCGCAGCATCGCTCCTGACAGCTCGTTGGTCGCCCTGACGTAGGTGCCGTCGCCTTGCCGGCACTCGAGCAGCCCGGCGTGGGTGAGCGCGCGCACGGCCTCACGAACCGTGTTGCGCCCCACTCCGAGCTGCTCGGCGAGCACGGTCTCCGTGGGGATCTTGCCGTTGATCTGCCACGACCCTGAGGTGATCTGCTCTTTGAGCTGATCGATCACCTGGTCGACGAGCGAGGCCCGCTGCGCCGTACGCAGACTCACAGTCCGCCTCCTCCGGGGAAACCAATCATCCTATGAGTCAATGACTGGTCGACCCTAATTATTCCAGACGTGAAAACACAAATCTGGAGCTCCCGGAGTTCTTTTTCAGCGGGAAAGTGGCGCGTCCACCCGCACTCCGGCCATGGCGGAACGAACTCCTGCGGCTTCGAGGGCTCTACGATACGCCGCGGTCTGTTCGTCCTGATGACCGGCCCTGCCGTACAGGTCGCCCAGTTCGCGCCAGCATCTGGCCGCTCTCCTGTCGATCCCGTACGGCGGAGCGTGGAGCGCGTCCAGGAGCAGCCGGGCCGAGCGGAGGTGCTCGGTCGCGTCGCCGCCACTCGCGAGCGTGGCGTCGGCCAGCAGCAGGTGGGCGACCGCTGGGACCGTTCCTGGAACGTTACGGAGCAGGCTGAGCGCATTGGTGCCGAGCTCGCTCGCGCCGTCGGCGTCACCCGCCCGGAGCCGGACGCGCCCGTGCACGATCATGCTTTCGGCGTGGTCGGCGACCGTGTCGGCGAAGGCGGACAGGATCCGGCTCGCGTTCGTGGCGAACTCCTCCGCCTCCGCGGCCGTGGCGAGCCCGAGGCGCGCCCACGCCATCGAGACCTGCCCGAGGCGGACGGCCAGGCGGGCGGAGCGACCTGCGGAGATGGCGTCGTCGGCCAGCCGTACGGCCAGCGCGGAGTCTTCGCCGGCCGCGGCCACGATGCTCGCCTTCCACAGCGCGTGGATCTCAGCGGAACGGTCCACAATCTCAGGTGTCCCGGTCGAGACGAGCACCTGCCGCACGTAGGTGAGCTCAGGCGACGGGTCCGAGCGGGTCTCCACGAGCGCGGCGGCCAGCTCCACCGCCAGCTCACCCTGCGTGACGGCGAGCCTGGTGGCGTGCTCGAACGCCGCGGTGCCCAGGTCGCGTGCGCGCAGCCGGTCGCCAGCCAGGTGGTAACAGCGTGCGAGCGCGACGGCCAGCGGCAGGTCGGCAAGGCGTTCGGGATGAGCGGCAGCCTCCCTACGCAGCCGCTCATAAGCCTCGACAGCCGGTCCGAGCCTGCCCTGCGCCTCGAGCGCGCGCGCTCTGCCGAGTCTGGCGTGCGCGGCGAGCATCGCGTTCTCCTCGCCGGCGGCCTTGATGATCTCGGTGAAGCGCTCGGCGGCCACGTTCGGGTCGCCGTGCCGCAACTCCAGCTCGGCATGGCGGAGGCCGAGCTCGGTGTCGATGCGCTGTCGAGGTTCGATCCCGTGCAGGAGGAACTCGGTGGTGCATCCCAGTCGCTCGGCCAGGAGTCTGGCCACTACGGGAGTCGGTGTTCGCTTACCCGACTCGATGAGTGAGACATAACTGTCCGACAGGTCGGGCCCGGCCAGCTGGGCCTGAGACATCCGCCTGTTTAGCCGCAGTCCTCGGACGCGGTCACCGATGGTTCCCTGACTCGGCATCTCATCTCTCAGGGCGGGGAAGGGTCAATGTGTCGCAATGATTGCATGAAGCGACCGAATCGGGTATCCCCACCCGAGAAATCTCTTCACAGAGGGTTAATCGTCCCCTTCGTCCTTGCTCGGGAAAAGCATCTGACAGACCTCGAGATAAAGGGTCTCCGGATACGGGATGTACTCGACCGTGGACAGGGCCTGGTCCTGACCTGCTGACTCGAGGATGAACTCACCGTAACCGAGCATGCGACCGAGCAAGGAGCGCTGGAAGCTCATGTCGGTGACCTTCTGTAGCGGCATCATCGCGACTTTGCGCGTGATGAGGCCCGTCGTGAGCAACATCCGTTTCGAGGTCACCACGAAGTAGTCGACCGACCACTCCGCGACTTTCCATACGAAACGGATGAGCAACAGCAGCCACAGCCACCACACGACCACCAAGGCGGTGCCGCCACCCTGGTCGCCGAAGAACTTGCTGAGCAGTCCAGCGATGATCAGGCCGCCGAAGACCTCGGCGACCGGACGAAGCAGCACGGCGGGGTGTCGCCGCACCATGATGACCTGGTGTTCGTGGGGGAGTAGGTAGCGGTTGACCGACGACGGAGCAGAGTCCCCGTGGGTCACAAGTCTCATGCGAGGCTGTTGAAGAATTGGGCCAGAGAGTCGGCCGCGTTGAACACCGTGTCGAACGCGCCACGCACCGCGTCCGCCGCATCGGTTGGTCGTGCGAAGAGGTAGTACGCAACGAATGCGATACCACCATAGGTGAGGACCTTCTTGACCTGCACTGTCGCCTCCACTACCACATTCCCACTACACCCGCCGTATACATTACCCAGCCAGGTGGCTGGGTAAAGCGCTCCAGACCACGACTGTCTTACGCGTCGCGGATACAGAACTCGATCTTGACTAGCCCCGGTCGCTCGCCACGAGCGCCAGGACGTGAAGGTGCTTGCGAGCGATCCGCTCGACCAGACCCGGGTGGGCATAGCCGGTGACCTCGAGTGCGCCGTAATGCGCGGCCTCGACGCAGCGGGTGACCGTGCTCGCGGAGTGTATCCC
This sequence comes from Nonomuraea sp. NPDC003754, assembly GCF_053605785.1. Classification (NCBI taxonomy): domain Bacteria; kingdom Bacillati; phylum Actinomycetota; class Actinomycetes; order Streptosporangiales; family Streptosporangiaceae; genus Nonomuraea; species Nonomuraea sp. NPDC003754. Next base: position 310,511 of record NZ_JBSGJX010000003.1, on the reverse strand, counting down.
CGCGAACTCGTCGCGAAGGGCTGATTCGACCTCCGCGTAGGGACTCGTGGCTGGCAGCTCGCTCATGGTGCTCCCCGATGCGCGCCTCGGAGCAGGAGGCGCATATGAGATACCTTCGTTACTCTTCGTACCCACGTAGCAACAGTATGTAACGAAGGGTCGGGGCCATGTAGGGGAAAGAGCCGATCAGACCACGCCGTAGAGGCGGTCGCCGGCGTCGCCGAGGCCCGGCACGATGTAGCCCTGCTCGTTCAGCCGCTCGTCGAGCGCCGCGGTCACGACCCTGATCGGCCGGCCGGAGTCGGCGAAGACCTTGTCCATGTAGGCCAGCCCCTCGGGGGCGGCCAGCAGGCACAGCGCGGTGACGTCGACGGCACCACGGTCGAAGAGGAACTGGATCGCCGCCGCCAGAGTGCCGCCCGTGGCCAGCATCGGGTCGACGACGAAGCACTGGCGGCCCGACAGGTCGTCCGGCAGGCGGGTGGCGTACGTCTCCGCCTGCAGGGTCGACTCGTTGCGGATCATGCCGAGGAAACCGACCTCCGCGGTGGGCAGCAGCCTGGTCATGCCGTCGAGCATGCCGAGCCCGGCCCGCAGGATGGGCACGACCAGCGGGTACGGCTTGGCCAGCCGAATCCCGTGGGCGGGAGACACCGGCGTCTGGACGGTCACGTCCGTGACCCGGACGTCGCGCGTGGCCTCGTAGGCCAGGAGAGTCACCAACTCGTCCGCGAGCCGCCGGAAAGTGGGCGAATCGGTACGGACATCTCGCAGCGTGGTCAGCTTGTGCGCGACGAGGGGGTGATCGACGACGAGGGTCTCCATAACGGACAACGCTATCTTGTGTGGAAGGTACCGGCACGTCGCGTACTTGGATTTGATCACAATTTGGCCGGACGGCCCTACGCTCAGTGGACGCTTCTGGAACCATTGGAGCTCGTAGAGGCCGCGTTGGCAGGCCGGGTGGGGAGCACGACGATGACAGACGAAGATGCGCTCGACTTCGCCATCGTGATCTATCGCGAGGACGAGTGCTGGGACGCGGAGTTGCTCCCTGTCGCTCTCACCTCCGATCTCCACGGGCTCATCCACGCGTTGAAGCAGCAGCCGAGCGAGAGCGGCACGATCGGCCTGGTGGCCGTGGGCGACGAGTTCTTCGTGGCGCTGCGGGTGCTCGGCGACAGAGTCGACGTCTTCCTGTCCGACATCGCCGCCTCGTGGGACTACCCGCTGGCCCAGCAGGTGCTCGAATACCTCGACGTGCCCGTCCCCGACGAGGACGAGCTCGACGACATCCTCCAGGACGAGGACACCGTGCTGCCCGCCGGCGATCTGTCGATCTTCGTGGACCTCGGGTTGGACGAGATGGAGCTGGGCATCCTCTCCGGTGACATCGACCTTCACCCCGAGGACGTGCTGTCCAGCATCGCCGCGCGGCTCGGCTTCTCCGAGCCGTTCGAGCGAGCCATCGACTCGGTCTTCGGCTGAATCTCGGGAGCAGTGGCATGCCCTCCAACGCCATCTTCTCGGCCGCGTTCGTCAGGACACCCGACGGGTGGAGCGGGGCCGAAGTCGATCTGAGCGAGGCGGAGATCGTCGACGACCTCGGCGACGCCGTCCAGGAGAGTCTGGGGTTGAGCGGCGACGAGCTGGCGCTGCTGTGCGTCGAGGTGGAGGACGAGTGGTTCGCCATCGCCCGCTACCGGGGTGAGGAGGAGCCGCGGGTCTTCCTCTCCGACGCCCAGGCCGGCCTGTCCGACGCGCTCGGCGAGCTGTTCGCCGAGTTCGCCGGCGTCGCGCCCGACAAGGACAGCGCCGACCTCGGCGTACGGCCGGCGGGCGACTTCGAGCTGCTGAGCGACTTCGGGGTGAGCAAGGAAGAGCTGCTCGAGCTGAGCATGGAGGAGGGCGTGCTGCCCGCCGACATCCTGTCGGTCATCGCCGAGCGGCTGGCCTTCGCCGACGAGCTCGACAGGCTGCGGTGACCCCATGGGACACGGCCATGCGGCTGGCGCTCGACGAGGCGTCGGCGGCCGCGGCCAGAGGTGAGGTGCCCGTCGGGGCGGTGGTCCTCGACGCGTCGGGCGCGGTGCTGGCGCGGGCCGGCAACGACCGCGAGGCGGGCGCCGACCCGACCGCGCACGCCGAGGTGCTGGCCCTGCGGGCCGCCGCCGCGTCCCTCGGCACCTGGCGGCTGGCCGGGTGCACGCTCGTGGTCACGCTGGAGCCCTGCACGATGTGCGCGGGCGCGGCGGTGCTGGCCAGGGTCGACAGGATCGTGTACGGCGCGGTCGACGCCAAGGCCGGGGCCGTCGGGTCGCTGTGGGACGTGGTGCGCGATCGCCGGCTCAACCACCGGCCCGAGGTCATCATGGGTGTGCTGGAGGACGAGTGCTCCGCGACACTCAAGGAGTTCTTCGGCACTCGCAGGATCCGGTAAGCTCATGCGCGGTGGTGTCGCCTAGTGGCCGAGGGCGCACGCCTCGAAAGCGTGTGATGGGGCAACTCATCCGTGGGTTCAAATCCCACCACCACCGCCACGACAAAGAGCCTCTGACCTGGTAACACAGTTCAGAGGCTCTTCGCATCTCAAGATCATTCGGTCACCGTTGGGGAACGGGCGACGCGCACGGCCCTGGCGACGGCGTACTTGAAGCGATCACAGCCGCCCTCAGCATCGACCAGTCCACCCTCCTGGCCGACCGGGCACAGGCCGGCTCGCGCATCCAGCAGGCGCTCCTTGGCCTGTCCGCCGCGATCGCCACCTACGACATGCCCCACGACGGGCCCGTCCGACCGCTGCCCGAACTCCGGGCCAAGGTCAGCGACGCCGTCACCTGGCGGCTGGCGGTCCAGTACGTCCGCATCGCGCGTGAGCTACCGGAACTGCTGACCGAGCTGTTCCGCGCCCGCACCGCACCCCGCACCCGCACCCCGCGCACGTCCGCTGGTACCACTCCTACACGCTGTATGCGCTATGGGAGGTCGCCCACCTGCGCCGCCTGCCGATGCCGTGGCGGGTGTACGCCACGGTGATGTCGGTCCTCGCACCGGTAGCGATGCTGTGGGCGTTCCTCGTCCGGCCAGGGGCTCGTATGGGAGGGCCTCGCCTACGGCGCACGGGGAGCTGGCTCGGCCTGTCGTACGCGGTCGGCATCCGCGACGTGCTGCGCCACCCGTCCGCGCCTGTGGGTGAACGGCTGGCGATCTGGCTGCTCGGCACGCCGCTGCTCATGCTCCTGCAACTGCTCGTGCTCCGCCCGCGATGTGGCAGGCGCCACCCCAGGCGCGCTGCGGCCACTGGGGCGCTCCATCAGAGGCGTGATCGTCGATTCGGCATGCTCGCCGCATGGTGCGCCTGCTCGGGCCGGATGTCCGTGAGGTCGAGCACATCCTGCTCGACGGGCGCCCGTGTCTCCCTTTGGGTTGGCCATACGAGATATTCGATCGCGTACTGCTGGAGCGTCCGCGCCGTAGCCCAGCACGCCCGCCCACTGCAGACATCGGCGCTACCGTCGAAGCCATCCGCGCGGCCGGTCTCGAGGGCGACGCCGAACCGCGGATCCCCGTCAGCGAGTGCAGCCAGTGCTACGCCGGCTGGGTCGACACCCGAAGACGGAGGTCTGACATGGATAGGCCCCAGTGGGAGCAACTGCCCGCGACGGTGCGCACCGAAGTCCAGGACGTCGTCGGTCTCGTGCTGAAGTCGGAGGCGGCGCATCAGGGCCTCATGCCGGGGATCGCCGCGACCCTGTACACGGAGGACGGCGGCAAGGCGTTTCTCAAGGCCGTCCCGCTCGGCAGCCCGGCCGCCCACCTGTACGAGCGGGAGCGCTGGGCCGGGACGATCCTGCCCGCCGGCGCGCCGGCCCCGCGGATGACGTGGAGCGGCGACGACAACGGCTGGATCGCGATGCTGTTCGAGCACCTCGCCGGCCGCCGCGCCGACCTGTCCCCCGGCTCGGCCGACGTGCCCGCGGTCCTCGCAGCCCTCGGCAAGCTCGCCACCCTCAAGGCACCCGAGCAGGGGGCGCCCCTCGTCGCCGACAACGTCGAGTTCCTCCTGGCCAAAGGCAGGCACCTGATGGCCAAGCCCTCTCACGAGGTGCCCGACCAGGCGATGTACACCGCCGCCATCGAGGGGTTCGACGTCGCTGCCCTGGCCGGTGGCGCGCTCCTGCACTACGACCTGCACGCCGGCAACCTCATGGTCACCGCCGAGGGCGCGCGGGTCATCGACTGGGGGTTCGCTGCCGGCGGCGCCGCTTGGGTGGACGCGGTCATGCTCGCGCCGCGCCTGGTCGAGGCCGGGCACACGCCCGCCCAGGCCGAGGAGCTCCTGGCGCCTGCGTGGGCGTCGGCGCCAGAGCGTGCGGTGACCGGGCTCGCCGCCTTGTGGACGCTGTTCCGTCTCTACAAGGCCATGTACGTCGAGGAGGGTCGCGAGTTCCGTAGCCGCGCCGTCTCCGCTGGCTGTGCCTGGGTGGAGTACCGCACCCGATAGCCAGCACATGGCAAAACCAACGCCTCGCCCCGATGGGCGGGGCGTTCTCTGTCTCAGGCGCGGGCCGCGGTCCGCTGTTGCTTCTCGGCGTCCGAGGTGGGTGGCACGGTGCCCCGTCACGGCAGCCCGCGAGGGACCTCAAACAGCCGCAGCCGCTCCGCTCGCGCCTCGATCGAGTCGGCCGTCGCCTGCTCATCCCACTCGCCCGGACACCAGCATCGCCGCGGCGTGCCCGGCGTCACGGCCAGTGTGGTCCAAGCTTCCCGCGATTCGGGGGAACGGCTCGGCCGAGACCGTTCGAGTTCGTCCGGAACCATGTGGCCTCATCCCGGGCTCCGCCGGCTACGATCCGCGTCGCCGAAGGCCAAGAAGGCGTGCGGTTCTGGTTCGAATCCCACCACCACCGCTTCTGGGAAGGGTCGCCGACGGGCGGCCCTTTTCGGTTGCCACGAGTAGTAGTAGTGCGTGGTCGATTTCCGCCGCACGAGCATGCGGAAGGCCCACCAGGGCAGCCACACGAACAGCCCCCACAGGCCGCACGTGGCCACCGTCAGCGCGAAGTTCGCCAGGTGGGTTGCCGGGCTCAGGCCGCGCCGCTTGGTGACCGACCTGACGTGCCGCGGATGGACGGGCACGACCATGCGGACGTACGGCGGTGGCGTGCCGGGCTGAGGCGGTGGGTGACCCATGGCGAACCCCCATGACCAGGGAAACCGTCACCTGGAACGTTGCCGCTCGCGGGCCATGGGAATCGTCACGGTCGTGGCGGATCGTGGAAAGGGCCGTCGATCGTCAGCGATCAACGGCCCTTCGCGTCGTCCTCGTCGTGGGTCACGAGGGCAGTTCCAGGACCCGGGCGTGGAGGATCGAGCGCTGGTGGAGCGCGGCCCGCAGGGCGCGGTGCAGGCCGTCCTCCAGGTAGAGCTCGCCCTGCCACTGCACCACGTGGGGGAACAGGTCGCCGTAGAACGTCGAGTCGGCGGCCAGCAGCGAGTGCAGGTCGAGCATCGCCTTGGTGGTGACCAGCGAGTCGAGTCGGACCTGCCGCGGCGGGATCTGCGCCCATTCGCGATTGCTCAGACCGTGTTCTGGATATGGGCGACCGTCGCCGACCAACTTAAAGATCACCCCATCGATTTTAGAAGAGATTCCACCTTTTCGCCTTCTTCGCAGGTCGGACGCCCTTTGGAACGGTCAGACGCCCCTCTGGAAGGTGTCGCACTGCTCCGGGGAGCCCGTCTCGTATCCGGTGGTGAACCACCTGACGCGCTGCTGCGCCGTGCCGTGCGTGAACGCCTCGGGGTCGACCCTGCCCTGGGTGCGCTCCTGGATCCGGTCGTCGCCGACCGCCGCCGCCGCGTCGAGCGCCTGCTGGATGTCGGAGCGGGTGAACGGCTTCTCGTAGAACCCGGTGTCCACGGCGTGCTTGGCCCAGACGCCGGCGTAGCAGTCGGCCTGCAGTTCGAGCTTCACCGATCCGCTGTCGGGGCCCTGCCGGTCCTGGCCGACGCGGTCCATCTGGCCGGTCAGGTTCTGCACGTGGTGACCGTACTCGTGGGCGATCACGTAGGCCTGCGCGAAAGGCCCGCCTTCGGCGCCGAACCTGGACTGCAGGACGTCGAAGAAGCTCAGGTCGAGGTAGACCTGCTCGTCGCGCGGGCAGTAGAACGGCCCGACGGAGGAGTCGGCCGCTCCGCAGCCGGTGTTCGTCGCCTGGGAGAACAGGACCGTCTTGGCGGGCCGGTAGCCGCCGAGTCCGCTCCAGTACTCCTGGATGCTGTTGACGACGCCGACGACGCGGCACTTGTCCGACTGGTCGGCGTCCGAGCCTTTCCTGCACTGCGCGGACAGGTTGGCGGTGGGCGGTAACCCTTCAGGTTCGCGGCCCATGATGTCCCCGGGGTTCACCCCGAAGACGAGGGCCGCGATCAGCGCGATGATGCCGGTGATGCCGCCCACGGCGAGCCCGCCGCCGGGGAAACGGCCGCCGCCGGTGCGCTCCTCGACCTGTGAGGCGTCGAGGTCGGCCTGGTCTCGGAAATCCATGCCCTCGCATCTGCCCGGGGCCGGGGTGATCAGTCCGACACCCGGGCCGACCGGCCCCGATCAGATGCCGCCGGGCTCAGATGCCACCGGGGTCAGATGCCACCGGGATCAGATGCCACCGGGGTCAGATGCCGCCGGGCTCAGATGCCGCCGGTGAAGGTGTCGCAGCGGCCGGGGTCGCCGCTCTCGTAGCCGGTGCTGAACCACTTCTCGCGCTGCGCGGAGGTGCCGTGGGTGAAGGCGTCGGGCACGACCATGCCCGTGGTCCGGCGCTGGATGCTGTCGTCGCCGACGGCCGAGGCGGCGCTGAGGGCCTCGTCGATGTCGGCCTGCGTGAACGGCTGGGTGTAGAAGCCGGTGCGCACCGCGTTGTGGGCCCACACGCCCGCGTAGCAGTCGGCCTGCAGTTCGAGGCGGACGGCGCCGCTGGTGGCGCCCCGCCGGCCGTGGCCGACCCTGTCCATGGTGCCGACCAGGTTCTGGATGTGGTGACCGTACTCGTGGGCGATCACGTACGCCTGGGCGAAGGGGCCGCCCTTCGCGCCGAAGTCGCGCTGGAGGGTGTCGAAGAACGTCAGGTCGAGGTACACCTTCTGGTCGGCGGGGCAGTAGAACGGGCCGACCGAGGCGTCGGCCGGGCCGCAGGCGGTGTTGACGGCCCGGGAGAACAGCACGGTCTTGGCCGGGGTGTAGGTGCGGTCGCGCTCGGCGAACGCCTGCCGCCAGTAGGCCTGGATGCTGTTGACGGTGCCGACGATGCGGCAGTCCTCCGACTGGTCGGCGTCCGCGCCGGTACGGCAGCGGGCGGCCAGGTTGCCGCTCGGCGACCCCTGTGGCGCGGGCAGCGACTGCTGGGGTTGGCGGGCGGGCTCGTCGATGGAGATGTTCGTCGGCACGATCTGGAACAGGAACAGCGCGGCGATGCCGACCAGTAGGAGCAGGCAGCCGGCGCCCTTGCCGCCGACCGGGACGGCGCAGCCGCCGGGCAGCATGCCGCCGCTCGGTCCCCGGCCCGGCCCTGGTCCGGGCCCGGCGGCTCTGACGTCCTCGACCTGGGAGGGGTCAAGCTCGGCATCGTCCTCGAACTGCATGTCGATGCCCTTCCCGGGTCATTGGTCAAATACGCTCCGTAATTGTGCAAAATGGGGCACATGATGGGTGGACTTATCGGGATTGCATTGGTGTCGCTCGGCATGGTCCTCACCCCGGGACCGAACATGATCTATCTGATCTCTCGCTCGATCACCCAAGGCAGGCGGGCGGGCCTCATCTCGTTGATGGGCGTGATGCTCGGCTTCACGCTCTACCTGACCGCCACGTGCCTCGGCCTCACCGCGATCTTCGCGCTGGTGCCCGCGGCGTACACGGCGCTGAAGCTGGCCGGCGCGGCCTACCTCGGATGGCTGGCGTGGAAGGCGCTCAAGCCCGGCGGCGGCTCGGTGTTCGAGCCGAGGGAACTCGAGCCCGTCTCGCCGCGCAGGCTCTTCTCCATGGGGCTGGTCACCTGCCTGCTCAACCCGAAGATCGCGATTCTCTACCTGTCGCTGCTGCCGCAGTTCGTCGACCCCCAGGCCGGGCACATCCTGCTCCAGAGCCTCGCGCTGGGCTCGGTCCAGGTCGCCATCGGCACCATCGTCAACGGCCTGATCGCGATCTCCGCCGGCACGCTGGCCGCGTTCCTGGCCAGTCGCCCGCTGTGGGTGCGCGTCCAGCGCTACTTCATGGGCACCGTCCTCGGCGGCATGGCCATCCACCTGGCCATGGACCGCTCGCGCGCGGTGGTCGCCGCCTGACGGCGGGCGCCGGTGACCTCCTGACGCCCCCGTGACGGGAGGTCACCAGCGGTGGTGCACCTGGGCGCGGATCTTCCGGTCATACAGGTCCCGTACGGCCCGCAGCGTCGCCTCGGGCAGCGCCGGCAGCGCGGCGGCCTCCGCGTTGGCCCGCGCCTGCTCGGGCGCCCGGGCGCCGGGGATGACCGCCGTCACGCCCGGCTGCTGGATGACCCAGCGCAGCGCCGCCTGCGCGGGCGAGACCCCCTCGGGAGCCAGCGCCGCGAACTCCACCGCCGCCTCCACCCCGGAGGCGAAGTCGACGCCGGAGAACGTCTCGCCCTGGTCGAAGCGCTCGCCGTGCCGGTTGTAGGACCGGTGGTCGTCCGCGGGGAAGACCGTGTCCTTGGTGTACCTGCCCGACAGCAGCCCCGAGGCCAGCGGGACCCTGGCGATGATCCCCACTCCCTTGTCCGCCGCCGCGGGCAGCACGCGCTCCAGCGGCTTCATCCTGAAGGCGTTGAAGATGATCTGCACGCTGGCGGTGCCGGGCCGCTCGATCGCGGTCAGCGCCTCGTCGCAGGTCTCCACGCTCACCCCGTAGGCGTCGATCGCGCCCTCCTCGACTAGCGTGTCGAGAGCGTCGAAGACGGCCTGCGAGGAGTAGACGGAGGTCGGCGGGCAGTGCAGCTGCACCAGGTCCAGCCGGTCGACGCCCAGGTTCGCGCGGGACCGGTCCGTCCAGGCGCGGAAGTTGTCGAGCGTGTAGAGGGCGGGGTCCAGCGCGACCCTCCGGCCCATCTTGGTCGCCACCATGACGTCCGCGTCGGGACGCTCGCGCAGGTAGGCGCCGATCAGCTGCTCGCTGCGGCCGTCGCCGTACACGTCGGCGGTGTCGAAGAAGGTCACGCCCGCCTCGACGGCCGCGTCGAGAACGGCCAGCGCGTCCTTCTCGGCCACCTCGCCCCAGTCGGCGCCGAGCTGCCACGTGCCCAGGCCGACGACCGAGACGCGCCGGCCTGTCCTGCCGAATGTCCGCTGTTCCATGCGCCCAGCATCAAGCGCATCTCGCTGACCTGTCCAATCGCCCGCCTGGGCAGCCCCCTCGCCGGCGGGCGGCGCTCCCCATCCGGTCAGGCGAGGGCCTGCCGTACCGCGGACAGGCAGCGTTCCACCACACAGCTCGGCGGCCCGCGGCCGCTCACTTTCCGATGCCGTCGGCGAGGCCTTTGACGATGTAGCGCTGGCCGAGGAAGAACAGCAGCACCACGGGAAGCGCCGCGATCACCATCCCCGCGAACACCACCGGGTAGTCGGTGCCGTGCTTGCTCATCAGGCTGGTCAGCCCGACCGGCAGGGTCTGCACGCCGCTGCCGCTGGTGAAGACCATCGCGAAGAGGTACTCGTTCCACGCGAACAGGACGTGCAGCATGACCGTCGAGGTGATGATCGGCTTGCTCATGGGGAGGATGACGCGCCAGAAGGCGGTCCAGCGGCCCGCGCCGTCCATCTCCGCGGCCTCGTCCACCTCGCGCGGGAGGTCGATCATGTAGGCGCGGATGAGGAAGGTCGTGAACGGCACGCGGAAGGCGGTGTACAGGATGAGCAGCGCCCAGAAGCTGTTGTAGAGCCCCATCGCCTGGAACATCTTCACCAGCGGCACCAGCGCCACGGTGGGAGCCAGCATGAGCCCGCCGAGGATGACCGCGGTGACCGCCTTGGGGAACGGGATGCTGACGCGGGTCAGCCCGTAGGCGGCCCACGCGCTGACGAAGACGGTGGCGATCGTCGAGGTGACGGTGACCAGCACGCTGGTGGTCAGGTAGTCGTCGACCCCCCTGTTCCACGCCTTCCGGTAGTTGGCGAAGCTCCAGTCGACGGGCAGCGCGAACGGGTCGCCGAACAGCTCGGCGTTCGACTTGAACCCGTTGAGGACCATCCACAGCAGGGGATAGACCACGACGACCGCGAGGGCGAGCAGGAAGGCCCACATGAACACCCGCGCGACCAGGCCGAGAAAGCTCAGTCGCCTCACCAGTCCACCCTTCTCTTGCGCGTGAACCACAGCTGCGCCATGGCGATGCCGAGCGTGATGACGAAGATCAGCGTGGCGATGGCGGCGGCGTAGCCGAAGTTGTTGCGCACGAAGCCGCTGCGGTAGAGCCACGTGCCCATGACCTGGGTCGAGTTGTTCGGGCCGCCGCTGGTCATGACCATGACCTCGTTGAACACCTGGAACGCCCCGGAGATGGTCACCATCGTCATGAGCCCGGTCATCTCGCGCACCAGGGGCACGGTCACGTGCGTGAAGCGGCGGACCGGTCCGGTGCCGTCGATGGCCGCGGCGCCGTACAGCTCGGCCGGGATGCGCTGGATGGCGACGGCGAACAGCAGCGTGGAGTAGCCGAAGCCCTGCCACTGGCTCATCGCGATGACCGCCGGCATCGCCGTGCTCTCCTGGCCGAGCCACGAGTGGTCGAACTGGCCCAGGCCCACCGCCTCCAGCGCGTGGTTGAGCGGGCCCAGGCTCGGCTCGTAGATGAAGTAGAACAGCAGGCCCGCGACGGTCAGCGAGATCGCCGAGGGGATGAAGTAGATCGCCCGCAGGCCGCGCCGCCACCTCTCGCTGCGGATGCTCTCGATGAGCGCGGCCAGCACGAGCGCGCCGAAGACCTGGAACACGATCGAGATCACCGCGTACAGCAGGTTGTTGCCGAACGACGACCAGAAGACGGGGTCGTCGAGCAGTCTGCGGTAGTTGTCCAGGCCGACGTACTCCTGGCCGCCGCTGTAGATGTCCCACTTGAGGGTGCTGAACCCGATGTTCTGCGCGAGCGGCAGGTAGACGAACACCCCGACCAGCACAAGGGCAGGGGCGACCCACGCGAGCCCGGCCGCCCGGCGAGTGACGGCGCGCACGGCTACCGGGCCGTCCGGGAGGCCTGGCGCACGCTCTCGAGCACCTGCTCGGGGGTCTGGCCGCCGCTGATGAGGGCCTCGCCGCCGGCCAGCCAGGCGTCGGCGACCTCGGGGACGGTGACCATGTCGAGCCAGCTGGCCAGCCGCGGCGCGGCGTTGACCAGCTCGATGCCCTCGAACACCGCCTTGCTGGACGTCTCGGGCGTGACGGCGCCGACGACGGTGCTGGGCTGGCCGTACGGGGGAGAGGAGAGGACCTTGGCGTTCTCGACCTCGGTCACGAACTTCATGAAGTCGACGGCGAGCGCGGCGCGCGGCGACCTGGCGTTGATCAGGTAGCCCTCCGGCGCGCCCTCGATGACCTTGGGGTCGCCCGCGGCGCCCGAGGGAACCGGCAGCGGGAAGATGCCGAAGTCCTCGGGGGTGAGTCCCCGGCCGGCGGTCGTGCTGTCGAACTCCAGGATCTCCTGGTAGTACATGGCGGCCTTGCCGTTGGCGAACGCCTCCTGCGCCGAGGTGTACAGGACGCCGTTGGTGCCGCTGCCGGTGTCGGTGCAGTCGGTGACGAGGGTCTTGAACTGCTTGAGCGCGGCGAGGTAGCCGGGGTGGTCGAGCTTGGCCGTGGCGGGGCGGACGTCTGCCTCGCGGGTCTCGCCTGGCACGTCGTAGGCGAACAGCTGCTGCAGGTAGTGCAGTGCGGGCCAGCCGTCCTTGTTGCCGAACGCGATCGGCTCGTAGCCCGCCTTGCGCAGCGCCCGGCAGCTGCCGACGAGCTCCTCGAACGTGGTGGGCACCTTGACGCCCGCCTTGGCGAAGGCGGCCTTGTTGTAGCCCATGAACTTGCCGTTGTTGTAGAGCGGGATGCCGTAGTACTTGCCGTCGAAGGCGAAGGCGGACAGTGAGGACTCGCCGAAGGTGCGACCCCACTCGGTGCCGGGGCCGATCACCTTCGTCAGGTCGGCCGCCCTGCCGCCGCGGACGAAGTTCTCCGCCCAGTTGCCCGTCCAGGTGAAGTAGACGTCGGGCAGCGCGTCGGAGGCGGTCAGGGTCTTGGTCTTGTCCTTGATGCTCTGGTCGGTCTCCTGGATGAGCTCGACCTTCACGCCAGGGTGCCGCTTCTGGTAGGCGGCGGCGAGCTTCTCGAAGTACGGGCTCAGCGGATCGCCCGCGAACTTGGTGAGGACGCTGAGCGTGCCGGAGAAATCCGGTTTCGCCGCGACGTCGGCGGCCGGAGCCGGCGCCGTACCGCCTGAGCAGCCGGTGAGGGCGAGCGACCCGGCCAGTACGGCCAGCGTCGTCAATGGGCGAGGACGCATGGGCTTCCTTTCTCTCGGAGTGCCTCGGCACCTCGGATCCGCGTGGTGAGGGCCGACTGTACAGCCGATCTGATACCGGTACCAGAGGGAAGTTGAAAAGATCTTCCTTCTCGGCTCGCCACCTCTGACCTGCTGAACAGTTGACGGAGAAGGTTGCGCTGTGCCAGCGTGATCCCCGCGTGATACCGGTATCAGGTTCGACGTCACTCCCGAAAGGACCCGAACATGCTCGGCTTCAACGAGCCCGAATTCCTCTCCCAGCTGGCGAGCGCGGTGGCCCTGCGCCCGCGGATCGAGGAGGTCGCCGACCGCCTCGTGGAGGAGGGGTTCGACAACCTCCTCCTGGTCGGCGCCGGCGGCACCTACGCCCAGATGTGGCCGTACGAGCACCTGGCCAGGCGTTCGTCCCGCCTCGCCGTACGGGCGGTGATCGCGGCCGAGCTGATCGCCTCGGGCGACGCGGGTCTTGGCGAGCGCACCGCGGCGATCTTCACCTCGGTGACGGGCACGACCGACGACAGCGTCCGCGCCATCGAGTACTGCAAGGCCAAGGGCGCCTACACGATCGGTTTCACCGGCTACCCCGACTCGCCCGTCGCCACCAAGGTCGACGTCGCGCTCGTCTCCGAGCCGAAGGCCTGGCCGTTCGACCCCCAGATGCTGCTGTTCATGGGACGCCTGCTGTCGCGCAGGGGCGAGTTCGACGGCTACGACAAGCTCGCCGCCGAGCTCGCGGGCATCCCCGGCGTCCTGCTCGAGGTGGCGAAGCAGGCCGAACCCGTGGCCGCGGCCTTCGCCGAGGCCCACCAGGACACCGACTACCACTTCCTCGTCGGCGGCGGAAACCTCTGGGGCTTCACCTACCTCTACTCGATGTGCATCCTCGAGGAGATGCAGTGGCTGCGCACCACACGGGTGCACAGCGCCGAGTTCTTCCACGGTTCGCTCGAACTGCTCGAGGAGGACACCAGCGTGATCGTCTTCCAGGGTGAGGACGAGACGCGCGCCCTCACCGACCGCGTCGAGTCCTTCGCCAGGCGCATCTCCAAGGACGTCACCGTCTTCGACACCCGCGACTACCCGCTCGACGGCATCAGCCCCGAGTTCCGCGGCCTGCTCGCGCCCCTCGTGCTCGACACCGTGATGGGCAGGGTGAGCAAGCACCTGGAGCGGGTCCGGGACCACTCACTCGACCTGCGCCGCTACTACCGCGTCATGGACTACTGAGCCTTCATGAGAGTCCTCGGCTTCGGCGACAACATCGTCGACCGGTTCGTCGACCGCGGCATCGACTATCCGGGCGGCAACAGCGTGAACGTCGCCGTCTACGCCGGCCGCCTCGGCGTCGAAGCCGCCTACCTGGGGGTCTTCGGCGACGACGACCTCGGCGGCTTCCTCCGCGAGTCGATCGCCGCGCAGGGCGTCGCCGTCGACCACTGCGTCGTACGGCAGGGCGAGACCGGGGTCTCCACCCTGCGCGTCGACGACGGCGACCGGGTCTTCCTCGGCTGGAACGGCGGCGGCGTCACGGTCCGGGAGCCGCTCGTGCTCGACGGCGAACTGCTCGACCACGCCTCGTCCTTCGACCTGGTGCACTCCAGCGTCTACTCCCGCAGCGAGAGCGAGCTGCCCAAGCTCGACACGCTCGTGAGCTTCGACCTGTCGAGCGAGGAGGACTACCGCGCCCCCGCCTACCTCGACCGCGTCTGCCCGCACGCCGACCTGGTGCTGCTCTCGTGCTCCCACCTCGACGAGGGCGCCACCCGCGCGCTGCTCGCCGACGCCGTACGGCGGGGCGCGGGCCTGGCGCTGGCCACCCGCGGCGTGGCGGGCGCGATCGCCCACGACGGCCGCGTGACCGTCGCGGCCCCGGCCCGCCCCGTCGCGCAGGACGCCGTCGTCGACACCATGGGCTGCGGCGACGCCTTCCTGGCCGGCTTCGCCGTCTCCCTGCTGCGCGCCGGGTGGTCGGCCGGCCGGCGACCGTCGGAGCGCATGATCGAGCGGGCCCTGCACGACGGCGCTGACAGCGCCTACCGGCAGTGCTTCGTCGAAGGCGCGTTCGGCCACGGGCGGCCCGTCGAACGGCGGGCCCTGGCTAGCATGTGGCCAGGCTCCGAACGCGAGAAATGAGGGACGTCATCCATGCCAGCTGACCGGGGCCGCGCGGCGGGACCGCCGACGATCTCCGAGGTGGCCGCCGAGGCCGGCGTCGGCCGGGCCACCGCGGCCCGGACACTCGGCGGGTACGGATACGTCAGCCCCGAACTGCGGGAACGGGTGCTCGCCGCCGCCGAGAAGCTCGGCTACCGGGCCAACGCGCTGGCGCGCAGCATGTCGACCGGCGTCAGCCACACCCTCGGCGTGATCGTCGCCGACATCGGCAACCCGTTCTTCGCCGGCGTGGTGCGCGGCATCTGCGACACCTCCCGCGCCAGAGGCTT
Organism: Nonomuraea sp. NPDC003754; assembly: GCF_053605785.1. Taxonomy (NCBI): domain Bacteria; kingdom Bacillati; phylum Actinomycetota; class Actinomycetes; order Streptosporangiales; family Streptosporangiaceae; genus Nonomuraea; species Nonomuraea sp. NPDC003754. Next base: position 295,510 of record NZ_JBSGJX010000003.1, on the reverse strand, counting down.
CGACACGATCGTGCTGAGCACGTACGAGGACCTCGACGAGGAGGTCGCGGCGACGAACGTGCTCATCGACAAGCGCGTCGACGGCTTCATCGTCGCCTCGGCGGCGATCGGCAAGGGCGAGGTCGCCCACATCAAGGCGGCGGTCGAGAGGGGCATCCCCGTCGTGCTCGTGGACCGCGCGGTCGCCGCCCTCGACCTCGACGCCGTCGTCATCGACAACCGCGACGCGGCCAGGGAGGCGGTCGAGACGCTGATCGCGGCGGGTCACCGCAGGATCGGGTTCGTGTGGGGGCCGCCCGCGCCCGAAGCGCCCGCGACCAGGCGCGGGCTGCTGGCCGAGGCGTCGCGCAACCTGTGGACGGACGGCGAGCGGCTGCGCGGCTACCTCGACGCGCTCGACGACGCCCGCATCCCCTTCGACCCCGAACTGGTGATGGTCGGGCCCAAGACCGAGGAGCGGGCGACCGAGGAGGTCACCCGCATGCTCGCCCTGCCCGACCGCATCACCGCCGTCTTCTGCACCGAGACCGACGCGGTGACCGGAGCGCTGCGGGCGCTGCGGACGGCGGGGCTGGCCTGCCCGCGCGACGTGGCGCTGATCGGGTTCGACGACAGCTCGTGGGCGGCGGTGATGGAGCCGCCGCTGACGATGATCGAACAGCCGGTGCACGAGCTGGGGGCCAAGGCGGCCCAGGTGCTGCTGGACACGATCGGCGGCGCGGATCCGCGCGGCGAGATGCACACCCTGAGGTCGCGACTGGTCGTGCGCTCCTCGGTCACCCCGCCGATGGCGCCCTGAGAACGGGCCGGGCGCTCCTCGGTCGGCCCGCCGGCGGCCGGCCGTTCACGCGTCTTCCGGCAGCTCCCGGGTAACGCCAGGCGATCCGGTCACGGACGGCCACGACCGCTGCGGCAGCGGCCGTGGCCGCGTTACCTCCGCGGACGCCGTGGCGATGAACGCCTCGACGGCGGATCGCACGTCATCGCCCCGTCCGGTCAGGGTTCGCCTGTCCCGGGCCTCATGCATGTCGGCAGCGAGAGCCATGGCGTCCTCCGCCAGACGCGAGATCTCGGGGTCCTCGGCCAGCAGCCGGACGCGGTAGAGAGCATGCCAGGCGGACGCGCGGAGCCGGTAGGAGGTCGCCTTGGCCTCGTCGTAGGCCGGCGTCGGCTCGCCTTCGAAGGCGCGCAGGGCGCGGTCGTACTGCGCTGTCCTGAACTGCAGAACGGCACCGGCGAAACCGCTGTAGACGGTCATGCGTTCCTCGCGCAGTCGGGCGGAGATCGCGAACTGTTCGGCCCGCTGGGTGGCTCTCTGCTGGAAGAGGTAGGTGACGAGGGAACCCAACAGCGTTCCCCCGATGGCGATGAGCCCCGCTATGACGGCTTCCATGGGGACAGTTGATCACAGCGCCTTTGTCGGCGCCTCCCGCACGACGTCTAGGGTGGGTGAACGTGACGACGGAACGATGGGCACTCGGCGGCGACCTGAGCGTCGCGAGGATCGGCTACGGCGCGATGAAGCTGACCGGTTGGCCGAAAGGCGACCGGCCCACCCGGGAGACGGCCCTGGCCATCCTGCGCCGGGCGGTCGAACTCGGGGTGAACCACATCGACACCTCGCACTACTACGCGCGCGACGGCGTGGCGGCCAACGAGCTGATCAGGGAGGCGCTGCACCCCTACCCGGACGACCTGGTGATCGTGACCAAGGTCGGGGCACTGGTCGAGGGCTCCGACCTGGCCCTGCCCGCGGCGGAGAAGACCGGTCTCACCCCTGACAACCTGCGCCGCGGCATCGAGGCGAACCTGCGCTCGCTCGGCGTCGACCGCCTGGACGTGGTGAACCTGCGGCTGGGCGACCTCGACCGTGCCGTGACACCGCTGGCCGGCCCCCTGGAAACGCTGTGCGCGCTGCGCGACGAGGGCCTGATCCGCCACCTCGGCGTCTCCAACGTCACCGCCGCCGAGCTCGCCGAAGCCCGCACGATCACGCCGATCGCCTGCGTCCAGAACCTCTACAACCTGGCCAGGCGTGACGACGACCCGCTCGTCGACGCCTGCGCGGAAGCGGGCATCGCCTACGTCCCGTTCTTCCCGGTCGGCGGTTTCCAGCCGATCACGACCGAGCGCCTGGACGCTGTCGCCGCCCGCCACCGCGCGACCGTGCCGCAGGTGGCGCTGGCCTGGCTGCTGGCCCGGTCACCGAACATCCTCCCGATCCCCGGCACCGGCTCCCTGGAGCACCTGGAGGAGAACGTCGCCGCGGGCACCCTCGAGCTCAGCCCGGAAGACATCTCCACTCTGGAGAATCCGGCCGGGCAGTGAGACGATCTTCCGCGTGCTCCCCCTCCGCCGGGTCGCGGCCGGTTTCCTGATCGCTTTCGTCACCCTGAGCCTGTTCGGGTTCGACATCCTCGTCGACCCGGTCGGCTGGCTCCTGGTCGTCCTCGGGCTGTCGAGCATGAAGGCCGCGAACGACACGGTGTTCGGCCCGGCCCACGCGAGCGCCGTGGTGGCGATGGTGCTGTCGCTGGCGATGTTCGTCGGGCTCGGCCGGTTCCTCTTCATCGGCCTCCTGCACAGCATCGCCGTCATCCTCACGATCTGGTTCATCGCCGACGGGATCGTCAAACGCGCCCGCGCCCAGAACGACCCGCCGACGGCCTCGACGTTCGACACGCTGCGATGGGTGGTCACGGTCGTCCTGTCCGCCGAGCTTCTTTCCGGCTACGTGATCCCCGGGACGCCCTGGGTGGCGCTCGCCGCCCTCGTCGCCGCCATCTGGTTCGTGGTGCAGCTCTACCGCTACGCGGACCAGCCGTACCTCACACCCGGCCCCCGAGGGCCCGTCGCGTCCTGAGCGCGGTGCCCGTCAGGCGACGAGCCGGGGGACCCGTGCGTGTCGCGTCCTGAGCGCGTGCCGGTCAGGCGGCGAACCGGGGGACCCGTGCGTGTCGCGTCCTGAGCGCGTGCCCGTCAGGCGGCGAACCGGGGGACCCGTACGAGTCGCGTCCTGCGGCCGGGGCCGGACGGGTGGACGGCCGGCGGACTGTTCGGGCACGCCGTCGCGTCCGGCTCCTGGCCGGGATCGTGCCGTGGCGCCGCCCCGGACTTCCGCGAAGCGGCGGGCCGTACCGCGGGAGTCACCTCAGCCGGGTGACGCCCGGTTGGCGTGATGGCGGTGCCATGGGGGGATACAGGTCTCAGGAGCACCCGTGAACACCGCCACAAGCCGCACCAGCCGGACGCGGACCTGGATCGCCCGCCTCTCTCTTGTCACGGCGGCGGCCGCCGCGGTGATTCCGATGGCCTCCGCGGGGCTCCGCAGCATCACGCTCCTCGGCCTCGGAGTGGCGGGGCTGGCCCTTACCGTCGCCGCGCTGTGGTGGGCGCTCACCCATCGCGGCGTGGCACGCGCGTGCGCGGCCGTGTTGGTCATCGCCGTCCCCGTCGCCGTGCTCGTCAGGTATGCGATCGTCGGGATGCTCTGGCCGGTGGTCATGTCGGGCGTGCTGATGATGCTGGCCGTGCTCATCGGCCGGGTCGCCCTCGGCATGGGCTCCGAGCCTGCCTCTTCACGGGAGTTCCCGGCGCTCCCGCTCAGGCGTCCGTTCCTGATCATGAACCCACGCTCGGGCGGTGGAAAGGTGAGCGCGTTCGACCTGGTGGCCAAGGCGCGAGCACGTGGAGCGCAGGTCGCGGTTCTCGATCCGGCTCATCACCAGGACGTGACCGAGCTGGCGCGCAAGGCCGTGGCCGAAGGCGCGGACCTCCTGGGCGTCGCGGGTGGCGACGGAACGCAGGCCCTGGTGGCCGCTGTGGCGGCCGAGCACGGCGTCCCTTTCATGGTCATTTCCGCGGGCACCCGCAATCACTTCGCCATGGACCTCGGGCTGGATCGGAACGACCCCTCCACGTGCCTGGCAGCGCTCGACGAAGGCGTGGAGATCCGCGTCGACCTGGGACGCATCAACGATCGGGTCTTCGTCAACAACGCGTCCTTCGGCGCCTACGCGGCCATCGTGCAAAGCCCCGCCTATCGCGATGACAAGACGCACACCACCTTGGAGATGCTGCCCGAACTCCTTACTGGTCAGCGCGGCCCCCGCCTCACCGTACGGACCGACACCGTGACCGTCGAGGACCCGCAGGCCGTACTGGTGAGCAACAACCCCTACCACGTAGGAGACCCCGCCGGCCTCGGCCGTCGTGCCCGCCTGGACTCGGGGGTCCTCGGCGTCCTCAGCGTCAAGGTGGACAACGCCGTGCAGGCCGCCGGCCTGATCCGCAGGGGCCGGTCGGGCGGGCTGACCTCGCTCACCGCCCGCGAGGCCGTCATCGATGCCGACGTGCCGGAGATCCCCGTGGGGGTCGACGGGGAGGCGCTCATGGTCGCGACCCCGGTGCACTGCCGTATCCAGCCCGGCGTCCTGCGCGTGCGCGTACCAGCCAGCAGCCGACGCGGAACGGCCCGCGCCCGGCCACGCCTGGACTGGCGCCGGCTGTGGCACCTGGCCGTCTCCCCAAGACAGCACCAGTCCCCATGACACGCGCGCATCACGCCGGCGAGGACTCGCCTGAGGGTGAGGAATGTGTGGTGAAGGGTGCCGAGGGCGCTCAGGTCGAGATGTCGGTCTGGTTCCCGCCGGACGCGGGAGGCGACTACTCCGTGAGCGTGTCCACCTGGCCCCGCGGCCGTTGATGAGGTCCGCCGACGTGTTCGGCGCACAGGCAGCCGACGCCCTTCTCGATCCACTCCTGCCCGTCCCATTCCGGGTGGCGCGCGATCATCAGGGCTGTGACTTCCTCTTTGATCGTCTCCTCGCTCATGGCCGAGTCGCGGCGTACCCAGGTTTCGTCGCGCAGCAGCTGAAGATAGTCGCGGACATCGGCCAGCAGCTCCGCGCCGCCGATGTCGCCGTGGCCCGGGACCACGACCCGCGGGCTCTGCTCGGCCAGCCGCTGCATCACCGCGATCCACCGGATGCCGGACACGTCGGTGTCGTGTGGCGGGAACCACGGGAAGATCGCGAACTGCCCTGCCTCCACGAGGTCGCCGGTGAACATCACCCCGGCGTCGGGCACCGTGATCACCTGGTCGCCCTTGCTGTGCGCCCGTCCGGTGGCCCGCAGCCGTACCATCCGGCCACCCAGGTCGAGGTCGTAGGAGTCGTCATAGACGATGTCCGGCGTGGCGAGTTCGACGCCCTCCAGCTGCCGGGCGACCGGTTCGCCGAGTCCCTTGAACATGTCGAGGTAACCGGGGCCCTTCGTGGCCAGGTCTTCGGCTTGCGCGCGGTTGATCAGGAACGTCGCCTCCCCGGCGAACGTCTGGGCGCCGAAGGCGTGCTCGGGGTGGAAGTGTGTCGTGGTCAGGTACAGCTTGCGGCCGCGCGCGTACTCGGTGGCGAACTCGAGGACGGTTTCCGCGTTGCCTGGACCCATCCCGGTCTCGACGACCAGGACGGAATGAGTGCCACCGATGACCCCGATGTTGGGCACCAGCTGCACACGCCGGTTCGGGATCACCAGCAGATCGCGCGCGAGCTCCTGAACTCCGGTGATCTGCACAACGGGCTGGTATTCGGCCATGGCGGCGACTCCTCGGAAAGCCATGATCGCCAGGTGGTCGTCCGGGCGATCGGTCCGGCCCAGTCCATCGCCGGATCGCCCGAGGCGTCCAACACCGATCTCCCACACCCGATACCGTGCGGGTATCGTCGCCGGTGATGGAGCTACGCCTGCTGCGTTACTTCGTGGCCGTCGCCGAGGAACGCCACTTCGGCCGCGCCGCCACCCGTCTGCACATGACCCAGCCGCCCCTCAGCCGAGCCGTCAAACAGCTGGAGAGCGATCTCGGCACCACCCTGCTGCGCCGTTCGTCCACGGGAGTAACGCTCACCGCCGCCGGTACGGCGCTCTACGACGAGGCGCGCACGCTGCTGGACCAGGCGGAGCAGGCGCGCGCCCGGGTCGCCGCCGCAACCGACGCCATCACTCTTGGGACTCTTGGCGACAGCGCCGAACAGGCGGGCACCCACCTCGCCGCCGCCTTCCGGCAGCATCACCCCGGAGTCGACGTCCGCATCCGCGAAGCCGGCTTCACCGACCCGACCACCGGCCTGCGCCACGGTCTCGTCGACGTCGCCCTCACCAGGGCGCCCTTCGACGACACGGGGATCAAGATCCACGTGCTGCGCTCCGACCCCGTCGGCGTGGTCCTGCGCACCGACGACCCGCTTGCTCAGCGCGACGTCCTGCACGTGCGTGATCTCGCTGATCGCCGCTGGTTCCAGTTTCCCGACGGGACCGATCCGATCTGGCGCTCCTACTGGAACGCCGGCGAGCCGCGGGACGGCCCCGTGGTGCGGACCGTCCACGAGTGCCTGCAGGCCGTTCTGTGGAACGGCACGCTCGGGCTGGCACCCCTCGCCCATGCGCTGCCTGACGGCCTCACCGCCGTCCCCCTGGCCGACATGCCGCCCAGCCCCCTCGTCGTCGCCTGGAACAGCGCCAACGACAACCCGTTGATCCGCTCGCTCACCCGCATCGCCACGGCCGTCTTTCGTCAGGCGCGGGGTTGACCCTCACCCGATCGAGCCCTGGACCGATGCCGCCCCCGGGCGGGTCGCTCCCGGTGGGTGACCACAGACCTAGACAAGGAGACGCTGCGGGTACGGCGGGGCCGTCGACGTCCGAGGCCGGAACCGGCCGTGGTGACCCTACTGAAGGGCCAACGACCCGAGTGAGCTCAAGGTCTGCGAGAGGTGCCGGCTCTCTACTACGCGTGTAGACAAGGCTGACCTGATTCCGTGTCGACGTGAGCCGGAACCCTGGCGATCTTCCCTTTGGGACATTGCCATTACTGGAGACCTCGCTGATCAGGTGACGGTCAACCCACCACCCGTAGGTGAAGCTCCAGGCGTCAGGGAAGTCTGCTGACACGGCGCGTCACGTTCACCGGGCGATCCGTGCGGCGCTCAACCGCGTACGGCGCGGAAGACCCCGATGAGCCGCTGAAAGAGGCCGGCTGAGGCCCAAAGCCAAAGGGGCCATGCCACTGATCATGGCATAGCCCCTTTGAGCTGGCGGAGGAGAACCGGGCGCGGAGGGGGACGAGCCCTCCGAAGAGGCCAACTGAGACTAAAACTGAGACTGGACACGACGAAGGGGCCGACTGGGTATGGTCGGCCCCTTCGCGTTTTACTGCCTCAACCAGGCGCGGAGGATGGGGGATTTGAACCCCCGATAGGTTGCCCTATACACGCTTTCCAAGCGTGCGCCCTCGGCCACTAGGCGAATCCTCCGTCGAGAAGCTTACCGGACTCTTCACGCTGAAGAGACCACCATTCAACGTGAGCGAGCACTGCCGTACGGGGCTAGACTGTCGGAGGACCCCTCGCGCGGCGTCATCCTGTGAACCTCCCCAGGGCCGGAAGGCAGCAAGGATAAGCGGGCTCTGGCGGGTGCGCGAGGGGTCTCTTCATTGGAAGCCCCCTCCCAGGCGGGATGGTCGCATGAGTCTTGCGCTTTACCGCAAGTACCGGCCCGGAACCTTCGCCGAGGTCAAGGGTCAGGAGCACGTCACCGACCCCTTGCGGCAGGCACTGCGCACCGGCCGGATCAACCACGCCTACCTGTTCAGCGGTCCTCGGGGCTGCGGCAAGACGTCCAGCGCCCGCATCCTGGCGCGCTCGCTCAACTGTGAGAAGGGTCCGACGCCCGACCCCTGCGGCGAGTGCGAGTCCTGTGTGGCGCTCGCGCCCACGGGTCCCGGCCACCTCGACGTCATCGAGATCGACGCGGCGTCCCACGGTGGCGTCGACGACGCGCGTGACCTGCGCGAGCGGGCGTTCTTCGCCCCCGTCTCCGCGCGCTACAAGATCTACATCATCGACGAGGCGCACATGGTGACCCGCGAGGGTTTCAACGCGCTGCTCAAGCTCGTCGAGGAGCCTCCGCCGCACCTGAAGTTCATTTTCGCGACGACGGAGCCGGAAAAGGTCATCGGCACCATCAAGTCGCGTACCCACCACTACCCGTTCAGGCTGATGCCGCCGGCCACGCTCAAGGCGCTGATGGAGGAGATCCTCACCTCCGAGAGCGTGCCGTTCGAGCCGGCCGCCCTGCCGCTGGTCGTGCGCGCGGGCGCGGGGTCGGCGCGTGACTCGCTGTCCATCCTCGACCAGTTGCTCGCGGGCGCGGAGGACGACGGCATCACCTACGCCAAGGCCGTGTCCCTGCTCGGCTACACCGACGGCGACCTGCTGGACGAGGTGGTTGGCGCCTTCGCCAAGCGTGAGGGGGCGGCGGTCTTCCAGACGGTCAACAGGGTGATCGAGGGCGGCCACGATCCCCGGCGGTTCGCCGCCGACCTGCTCGAGCGCTTCCGTGACCTGGTCATCCTCGCCAACGTTCCCGAGGCGGCCTCCAGCGGGCTGCTCGACCGTCCCGCCGACGAGCTCGAACGCCTGGTGGCCCAGGCGGCCTCCATGGGCCCCGCCGAGCTGACCCGCGCGGCGGAGGTCTTCAACGCGGGACTCACCGAGATGCGCGGCGCCACCTCGCCGCGGCTGCTGCTGGAGCTGATGTGCGCGCGGGTGCTGCTGCCCGCCGCCGCCCAGGGGGAGGCGGCCCTGCTGGCCCGCCTCGAACGCCTGGAGCGCGGCGGGGTCGTCGCCCAGATGGCCGCCCGCTCGTCTTCCGGTACGGCAGGCGGCCCCGCGGCCGCGGTTCCCGGCCCTTCCTCCCGCGCTTCCGCCGGTGACTCTTACGCCGGTGGCGGCCCCGCTGGAGGCGGCGCGGCTGCCGGTGATCTCGCGACGAACGGCCCGGCTTCGAGCGGCGCCAGGCCGGGCGGCGCAATCATGGATGGTGTCGCCGCGGCCGGTGCCGCTTCCGCTGGTGCCGCTCCGGGCGGTCCTGCTTCCGGTGGTGCCGCGTCGGGCGGCCTCGCATCGGATGGTGGTGCGTCGGGTGGCGGTGCTTCCGGTGGGGTCACCGGGGGCGACGTCGACTGGCCCGAGCCCGTGCGGCCAGGAGCACCCGCGCAGCAATCCGAGCCCGTCCACCACGCTCCCACTCCTGCCTCCGCCCCTGCCGCGACGGGCAGCGGCGTCGGCCCGCTCCAGCAGCAGTGGCCCGCCGTTCTGGCCGCGCTGAAGAAGCGCAGCATCGTCGTCTGGGCGAACGTCAACACCAACGCCCAGGTCGTCGGCGTCGAGGGAAACCTGGTCACGCTCGGGTTCAGCCAGGTCGGCGCGATGAAGAACTTCACCGGCGGCGGCAAGGACGCCGTCGTGGCCGGGGCGCTCGGCGACGTGCTGGGCGGCACGTGGCGGGTCGAGGCCGTCGTGGGCGGCGCGCCCGTTCCCCAGGGCGGCCGCAACGCCCAAGCCGGCCCCCGCGTGCCGGGCGGTCCTGGCGCTCCGGGCGGCCCCGCCTCGGGCGGTGCTGTTTCGGGCGGTCCTGCGGCGGGTGGTTGGGACGCCTCGGGTGGATCCATGGGCTCCACGCAGCCGGACGGCTCGCCGGCCCAGAGCGGCCAGGGCGGCGGTCCCGGCGGCTTCGGAGGTGCCGGCGGGCCCGGCAACGCTGGTGGGCCGGGCGGCGCCGCTAGCGCGGGCGGACCCGGCAGCCCCGGTGGTCCGGGCGCAGCCGGCAATGCTGGTGTTCCCGGCGGACCTGGCGGCGTCGGTGCTTCCGGCGGGGTCGGGCCGGGCGGGGCTGGTCCCGGTGGCCTCGGGCCTGGCGGTGCCGGGGTTTCCGGCGGTGCAGGTCCCGGTGGTGGCGGTGGGTTCGGCGGTCCCGGCGCTGGTGGGACGAACGGGCCTGGTACTGGTGGGGCCGGCGGGCCTGGCACCGGTGGGGCCGGCGAAGCCGGTTCCGGTGGATTCGGTGGACCAGGCGGTGCCGGTGGGCCTGCCGGTCCTGGTGGACAGGGCAGCCCTGGCGGCCCCGGCGGTTCCGGGGGTACTGCCGGTGGCGGGCAGAGCGACGTCTCGGGCGTCCCTCGGAGCGGCGACCGGCCGGGCGGCGGCGCGGCTCAGGGCGACTGGTCAGGCGGCGCGGGCCAGGCGGCCGGGGCCGGATCCGACCAGGCGTCAGGGTCGGCGGCACAGGCCGCCGGCGACACGGGCGGGGCCGGGGAGCGGCTCACGACCGACGAGTCGTGGCCCCAGGCGCCCGACGACCACGACTACGGCACGCCGCCCATGCCCAGTCCTGCCCAGGCGACCAGCCGTACACCCAGCCCTGGACTGGCCGCGGCGAGGTCGGCGGCGCAGGCGGCCGCGCAGGCAGGCCCGCGCCAGCCCACATCGCGGCAGGGCGGCGGAAAGGCCGGCGGGCAGGCGGGTGGCTGGCCCGACGCGATCCCGGGGCGGAACCGCGGCTCGGAGGTCGACGAGGTCGACCCCCTCAACGACGCTGACGCGGACGTCGACGAGCTCAGCGGCATGGCCCTCCTGCAGCGGGAGCTCGGCGCGCAGATGATCGGCGAGATCGACCACACCTGACCGGCCCGCGGGTGACCCGGGGAGCCCGACTTGCCTGGGTCGCGCCGGGCCCTGTCGGGGAGCCGGGCGGATGTATTGGAGCTCGAGCCGCCCGCGGTGGTCGGCGGGGAGTGGAGTGACCCGGTGGTGGGGGACATCGGTATTCGGGCAGGCCGCCGGGCGAGGGAGCGTTGACGGCACGGACCTCGCCGACAGGCGCTGGAGCGGTGAGACGCACGGACGGCTGGGGCTCGATCGTGCCGTGCCGATCGGCATGTTCCGGAATACCGGTCCTGCGATCCGCGCGGAGCCGTTGATCAGAAGGGCCGGCGCCCGTCAGGCAGGGGCCGGGCGTCCGTCGGTCGAGACGCGGTGATCCGGAGAACGCGAGCGTGAAGGCGCCGTTCGCGGGCAAGGTGAGCGACCGCCGATGTCGGGGGGAACGCTTCAGGCGGGCGCGGGCAAGGTGAGCGGCTGCCGGCGTCGTGGGGGACGCTTCTGGAGGACGCGGGTCAGGGGGACGGGCGGGCGCAGGCAAGGTGAGCGACCGCCGGCGTCGTGGGGGACGCTTCAGGAGGACCGCGGTCAGGGGGACAGGCGGGCGCGGGCGGCGGCCGCGCGGTGGTCGCTGGAGGGCAGGGTGGCGGCCACCCGTTCCAGCACCTGGGAGTCGTCGCGGCCGTTGGTCGTCTGCGCGTACGCCCACAGGTCGTCGGCGGTGCCGCCGGTGAGGAGGCTGGCGCGTACCTGCACCTCGAGCTCGTCGCGCGCGCACCGGATCTCGGGCGACTCGGAGCGGGGCAGCAGCGGCCCCGTGTAGGCGCGGGCCACGGCGGCGGGGTCGTTGCCGCCGAGCAGCCGCTTCAGTTCGAGGAAGTCGGCGGCCACGGGGACGAGCAGCCGGTACGGCTTGGCCGCGACCGCCCCGCCGAGCTGGGCGCGCAGGCGGTAGATCTCGGCGCGGATGGTCGCGGGGTTGCCGTCGTCGCCGTAGAGGTGACAGGAGAGCTGCTCCGAGGTGAGGCCCTGGGGGTAGAGGGCCAGCAGGGTGAGGATCTCGGCGTGTCGCAGGGAGACGGTCATCGTGTGGTCGCCGTACCGGACCGTGGGTTGTCCCTCGCCGAGGAAGGTGAGCCGCAGCGGCAGCGCCTCCGGCAGTTCGCCAGGGAACAGCAGGTACCCGTCGAAGAACGGTTCGAGGATCCCGTCGGGGCAGACCGTGGTGCCGGGTTCGGGGAGCCGGATGCGGGGGCCGAGCAGGCCGCCCGGGTCGCCGGACAGGACCCGCCCGGTGGCGGTGACCAGGACGCCGGAGCGCCGCATGAGGGAGTCGTAGCGGCGGCGCAGGCGCTCGTCGCGTTCGTGCATCATGAGCGCCAGCTGCGCCTCGGCGAGCTTGGCCGTGGTGTCGACCAGCGCGACGGTGGCGGGGTGGAGGCTGCGGGTGGTGCCGCTCACGTCGACGCAGCCGAGGACGCCGCCGCTGTCGGGGTCGAGGATCGGCGCCGAACTGCACGACCAGCAGTGAAGCACGCGCAGCAGGTGCTCGGCCGAGTAGACGTGGACGGGTCTGCGGGTGGCGAGGGCGGTGCCGATGCCGTTGGTGCCGACGGACATCTCCGACCAGTGGTGCCCGTCGGCCAGTCCGACCAGGTCGGCGCGGCGCATGGTGCCGGAGTCGCCGTCGCGCCACAGGATGCGGCCCTCGGCGTCCGTCACGATCATGATGTGCGCGGACTCGTCGGCCATCCGCTTCAGCGTGTGCGCGAGCATGGGCAGGAGGGGCTGAAGGGGATGGGCCTGGCGGACGTCCTTGATGAGAGAGCCGTCGTAGACCAGCGGCGCCGCCTGGCTCTCGGGGTCGACGCCGGCCTCCATCGAGCGCTGCCAGGAGGCGTTGATCAGCTGGCGCGGCGCACCGACCCCTGTCTCCAGGATCCGGCGTAGCCGCCGACCGTAACTCATTGGCCACTCCAGGTAGTCATGCTGTACGGCGAAGCATCCGTGTTATCACCTCTCTCGCGCAAGCCGTTCGGGGGATTGCTCAGGGTGATTGATCGCTCGCAACGTGTGTGCAACGTTGTGGGCGCTAGCTTCCTCCCATCACGCCGGCGTGGCGCGGCCGCTCCTGTCGGCGTGATGGCCGGGTCCCGGACGCTGGAGGGGGGCTGGGACCCGGCCATGACGCCGCGATCGTCGACAAAGTCGAAACGCATGTGCCCACCAGTACATGTCGGCGCTCAGACACCGTAGGCTCGTGACAGTTATGAACGCGGAGCCGACGAGGAGCGCACGAAGGTGAACCCAGGGGATGTCAACCTGCAGCAGCTGCTGGAGCAGGCTCAGCTCATGCAGCAGCAGCTCGTGAGCGCCCAGCAGGAGCTCAACGATGCGCAGATCGAGGGCTCGGCCGGGGGCGGTCTGGTCACGGCTGTCGTCAACGGATCTGGCGAGCTGCTCGAGCTGAAGATCAATCCGAGCGTCATCGACGCCGACGACCCGCAGGACACCGCCGACACGATCGCCGACCTGGTCATCGCGGCCGTTCGCGACGCCGTACGCGCGGCGTCCGACCTGCAGCAGGAGAAGCTGGGCCCGCTGGCCCAGGGGCTCGGCGGCGGTGGTCTCGGCCAGCTTCCAGGGTTCTAGGCCATGTACGAGGGGGTCGTCCAGAACCTGATCGACGAGCTGGGGATGCTCCCGGGCGTCGGTCCCAAGAGCGCGCAGCGGATCGCCTTCCACCTGCTGGCGGCCGATCCCGTGGACGTCAAGCGGCTGGCCCACGCGTTGCTCGAGGTCAAGGAGAAGGTCCGGTTCTGCCGCGTGTGCGGCAACGTCGCCTCGGAGGAGGAGTGCCGGATCTGCCGCGACGCGCGGCGCGACCCCCATGTGATCTGCGTGGTGGAGGAGTCGAAGGACGTCGTCGCGATCGAGAAGACGCGCGAGTTCCGCGGCACCTACCACGTGCTCGGCGGGGCGATCAGCCCGATCGACGGCATCGGCCCCGACGACCTGCGCATCCGTGAGCTGATGACCCGCCTGGCCGACGGCCGGGTGACCGAGCTCATCCTCGCCACCGACCCCAACCTCGAGGGGGAGGCGACGGCGACCTATCTCGCCCGGCTGGTGAAGCCGATGGGCGTGAAAGTGACACGACTGGCCAGCGGCCTGCCTGTGGGCGGTGATCTCGAGTACGCCGACGAGGTCACCCTGGGCCGCGCGTTCGAAGGACGGAGGCTGCTGGATGTCTGATCAGTGGAGCGCTCTCGCCGACGAGATCGCAGGGCACGCGCAGAACTATCTGGACGGCCTGAGCAGGGTGGCGGGCGGCGAGGGCGGCGACGCCATCTGGTCGTTGTTGCTCGTCGAGGTGGCGCAGGTGAGTCTGGCCGGCGCCCAGCTCGGCGCCAGCCAGGACATCATCCTGTCCGGCAACTGGGAGCCGCCGCTGAGCGAGGACCCCGACGTCGACGGGGTCCGTACGGCGCTGGCCGAGCGGATGGAGGCGGTCGACGACTACGTCGAGGTGTTCGACCCCTACAAGGACACCGCCGTCACGCCGTACCGGCTGTCCGACGACCTGACGGCGGTGGCCGCCGACCTCATCCACGGCCTGCGCCACTACCACGCGGGGCGGCCGCTGGAGGCGCTGTGGTGGTGGCAGTACTCCTACTTCAACACGTGGGGCAACCACGCGGGCGCGGCCATGCGGGCACTCCAGGCGCTCGCGGCCCATACGCGCCTCGATGTGGCTGAGGAGGCCCTCTCCAGCTGAATGTCCACATAGTGGGCTTTCCACCCGGGTGCATGAGAAGCCGCCAGTAGACTGGCAGCTCACAGTCCAGACTGGGAGACTCTCGTGGCGCTCGTTGTGCAAAAGTACGGTGGTTCATCCGTCGCCGACGCGTCCTGCATCAAGCGGGTCGCGCAGCGGATCGTCGCGACGAAAAAAGCCGGCAACGAGGTCGTGGTCATCGTCTCCGCGATGGGTGACACGACGGACGAACTGCTCGATCTGGCCGAGCAGGTGTCGCCGCTGCCTCCTGGCCGCGAGCTCGACATGCTGCTGACCGCGGGCGAGCGCATCTCGATGGCCCTGCTGGCGATGGCGATCGCCAACCTGGGCCATGAAGCGCGCTCGTTCACCGGCTCCCAGGCGGGCGTGATCACCGACTCCACGCACGGCAAGGCGCGCATCATCGACGTGACGCCGAGCCGTATCCGCGAGGCGCTCGACGAAGGCCAGATCGCGATCGTGGCCGGGTTCCAGGGCGTCTCGCAGGACACCAAGGACATCACGACGCTGGGCCGTGGCGGTTCCGACACCACGGCCGTGGCGCTGGCGGCGGCCCTCGAGGCCGACGTCTGCGAGATCTACACCGACGTCGACGGCGTCTACACCGCCGACCCGCGCATCGTGCCGCAGGCGCGGCAGATCCCCAGGATCTCCTACGAGGAGATGCTGGAGATGGCCGCCTGTGGGGCGAAAATCCTGCACCTGCGCTGTGTCGAGTACGCTCGCAGGTTCAACCTGCCGATCCACGTGCGCAGCTCATTCAGCACCAAGGAAGGCACGTGGGTCGTGGCCGACCCTTACACCGAAGGAACCGAGATGGAGCAGCCGATCATCTCCGGCGTCGCACACGACCGGAGCGAGGCCAAGATCACCGTTGTCGGGGTTCCCGACAAGGTCGGAGAGGCTGCCGCCATCTTCAAAACGCTGTCCGAGGCCGAGATCAACATCGACATGATCGTGCAGAACGTCTCGGCTGCCGCGACCGGCCGTACGGACATCTCCTTCACGCTTCCCGCGGCGGACAGCCAGACGGCGCTGTCGGCGCTCAAGCGGATCCAGGCCCAGGTCGGATTCGAGTCGCTGCAGTTCGACGACCAGATCGGCAAGGTGTCGCTGATCGGGGCGGGCATGCGCTCGCACCCCGGCGTCACCGCGACCTTCTTCGCCGCCATCGCGGACGCGGGGGTCAACATCGAGATGATCTCCACCTCGGAGATCCGCATCTCGGTGATCGTGGGGCAGGACGGCGTCGACGCGGCCGTGGCCGCGGCGCACCGCGCCTTCGACCTCGACTCGGACCAGGTGGAGGCCGTGGTGTACGGAGGGACAGGACGATGAGCAAGCGACCCACTCTGGCCCTGATCGGGGCGACCGGTGCCGTGGGCACCGTGATGCGCGAGCTGGTCTCGACCCGTGAGGACATCTGGGGCGAGATCCGTCTCGTCGCCTCCGCCCGCAGCGCAGGCAAGGTCCTCCAGGTCCGCGGCGAGGACGTCGTCGTCCAGGCGCTCGCGCCCGAGGTGTTCGACGGCGTCGACATCGCCATCTTCGACGTCCCCGACGAGGTGTCGGCCACGTGGGTGCCGATCGCCGCGGAGCGGGGCGCCATCGCGATCGACAAGTCCGGCACGTTCCGCATGGAGCCGGACGTCCCGCTGGTCGTCCCCGAGGTGAACCCGCTGGCCGCCCGCACCAGGCCGCGCAACATCATCTCGACGCCCAACTGCACCACGCTGTCGATGATGGCGGCGATCGGCGCGCTGCACGCCGAGTACACGCTGAAGGAGCTCGTCGTCGCCTCCTACCAGGCGGTGTCCGGCGCCGGCGTGGCGGGTCCCGCGCGGCTGTACGACGAGGTCGAGGCGCTGGCGGGCGACCGTTCGATCGGCCAGACGGCCGGTGACGTGCGCAAGGCCCTGGCCAACAAGCTCGAGGCCGACTCGCCGTTCCCCGCGCCGATCGCGTTCAACGTGGTGCCGTGGGCGGGCTCGTACAAGGACGGCGGCTGGGCCTCCGAGGAGCTGAAGCTGCGCAACGAGTCGCGCAAGATCCTCGGCATCCCCGACCTGAAGGTCTCCGCCACCTGCGTGCGGGTGCCGGTCGTGACCACCCACTCGCTGGCCGTCCACGCCCGGTTCGAGCGGGAGATCACCGTCGCCGACGCGCACCGCATCCTGGAGGCGGCGCCGACCGTGGTCCTCATGGACGACCCGGCCAACGGCGTGTGGCCGACCCCGGTCGACGTGGTGGGCACCGACCCGACCTACATCGGCCGGATCCGCCAGGCGGTCGACTTCCCGAACACGCTCGACATGTTCGTGTGCGGCGACAACCTGCGCAAGGGCGCGGCCCTCAACGCGGCGGAGATCGCCGAGCTGGTGGCCACGGAGTTCTGACCCGCATCTCCCGAGTAACCCCCGGCCCGCCGGGGGTTTCTCCGTTTCCACAGGTCTCCTTCCTGTACGGCCAGCAGTGCCCCGTTTCCCGCCCAGCGGGGCCGCGCCACGCGCCGGTGGTCTCCCTCCTGTACGGCAGGCGGCGCTACGCGCCGGTGGTCTCCTTCCTGTACGGCAAGCCGCGCCACGCGCCTCCGTGGTCACCGGCTGGTGCCCGTCGAAGGGACGCTCCTCGTGCGACGCCCCTTGCCCGCCGCCACGGACCACCCTGACGGACGACCCCTGATAGACGACTGGACGGACTCATGGGCCGCCCGGTCGTGGGCCGTCCCCTGCACGCCGTCCCACGTTCTTCGACGGGTGCCGTTGCGGCGGGGGCCGGAGTCCTGCTGGGCGGCGCGCCCGCGACGGACGGGACCACGCGCCCACGGAGGCGCCAGACCGGCTTGCCGTACAGGAGGGGCGCCGGGCCGGCGGTGTTACTCATGAGGGGCGCCGGGCCGGCGGTAGTGCTCAGGAGGAGGCGGCCCGGCCGGCGGTGTTGCGCATGACGGGCGCCGGGCCTGGTAGGAGGGGAGCGGTCACGGGAACAGGATGTCCCAGTGGTCGGACTCGCTGGCGAAGACGGTGCCCGTCTCCGAGCGGTACAGCGTGGCGCCGTCGGAGCGCACGCCCGCGCTGGGATATGTCTCGGTGATGTACCGGTCGATGCACTTGTTGTGGCTGATGTCGAGCTTGTAGCCGGCCCCGTGGCTGTACCGGCCGGGTGCGTGCCCCGCCTCGGTGCCGCCGGTGACCATGATCTTGCACCCGCTGGCCCGCTTCAGGTCGATCGCCCCGGCGACCGTGGCGGACCTGACGGACTGCAGCGACGTGCATGTGCGGTTGTTCTTGTCGGTGCAGTTCCCGCTGGACTTCCAGCGCAGACCCGCCGACGTGAGACGGTCCATGGCGAAGGTGTGAGAGACGCGCATCGTCCCGCGCGGCATGGCCCGCGACAGGTCGACCTTCGGCTGTTCCGCGGCGCCCGTGTACCAGCGGGCGATCCGGATCACGCCTTCCAACGCGTATGTTCTGATGATCGGCGGTCGCGCCTCGACGACGTCCTCTTCGACGGTCGAGCCGGGCCGAACCGGAGCTGCCGAGGCGGCAGCCGACAGCACGATGATGCAGGTCTGTATGGCGATGAGCGCGGCGACACAGAGCCGCACCAACCAACGTATCCACATGTGATGGCCTTTTTTCGCGGAGATGCCCTTCCGCCCGAAGGGTTCAATCCCACGATTCGGCGCCCGTGATCCCTCCCGTGCGCCGATCTTTACCCTGTGGCGGTGATCACCGTGCGGCTCCATGACCTCACGGGGCCGACTAACGTAAAGTGACGAGCGTGTCCGAACCCCGAACCCGAGGATCGGAGAGCACCCGAGAGCTCATCGTCGAGACGGCCTTGCGCCTGTTCAGGGAACGCGGCTTCGATGCGACCACGATGCGGGCCATCGCGGCGGAGGCAGGGGTCTCCGTGGGTAACGCCTACTACTACTTCGCCTCCAAGGACGAGCTGGTGCAGG
The DNA here is from genome assembly GCF_053605785.1 of Nonomuraea sp. NPDC003754. NCBI lineage: Bacteria > Bacillati > Actinomycetota > Actinomycetes > Streptosporangiales > Streptosporangiaceae > Nonomuraea > Nonomuraea sp. NPDC003754. Next base: position 277,251 of record NZ_JBSGJX010000003.1, on the reverse strand, counting down.
CGTACTACGACCGTGCCCAGATCGCGCACGAGGAGGCCTGCCGCGAGCTGCTGGCCTCCGAGGCGTCGTTCGCGGCCAGGCTGACGGGCGTGCTGCGGGAGTGGGTGCGGGTGTCGGAGCCGTACCACGAGTTCGCGGTGAAGTTCTTCAAGCACGCGGCCGAGCCCACCAACCCGCTCAGTCCCTTCAGCGCCCAGTCGACGCCGGCCCGCGAGGCGTCCATCGCCATCTACCGGCAGGTGGTCGAGGGCGCGCGCGACCGGATGGACGCCGAGCTGCGCGAGGAGCTGCCCGAGCTGCTGTGGCTGATGTCGATGGGGATCGTCCTCTACTGGGTGCACGACACCTCGCCCGGCTGCGCGCGCACCTACCGGCTGATCGAGGTGAGCGTGCCGCTCGTCGACCGGCTGGTCGGTCTGTCGAACCTGCCCGGCCTGCGCGGCATCACCAAGGACTTCATCGCGGCGGTGCACGAGCTCAGGGCGTGACCCCGTGTCGTCGCGGCCGTCGCGCAGCGATGCGCCGCCCGTGGCATACCGTCTGGTTGGTATGGTCCTGTGTGCCGACCGGACCCCCGCGGGAAGGCTTGCGATGACCCGGAACCTGGGCATGACGATCCCCTTCTTCGACCGCTCCCTCGCCGCCTCCAAGGCGCTGATCGCCGAGCTGCCGGAGCTCGGCTACACCGACATCTGGTCGGCCGAGGTCGCCGGCGCCGACGCGTTCGTGCCGCTCGCGATGGCCGCCGAGTGGGCGCCCGGGGTACGGCTGGGCACCGCGATCGTGCCGGTGTTCACGCGGGGGCCGGGGCTGCTGGCGCAGTCCGCGGCGACGCTGGCCGACCTCGCGCCTGGCCGGTTCGTACTCGGCATCGGCTCCTCCTCGCCGGCGATCGTGGAGCGGTGGAACGCGGCCGCGTTCGGCAAGCCGTACGCCAGGACGCGCGACACCCTGCGCTTCCTCAGGAAGGCGCTGGCGGGGGAGAAGGTGTCGGAACGGTACGAGACCTTCGAGGTCCAGGGCTTCAGGCTGGAGCGGGCGCCGGAGGTGGCGCCGAGGATCGTGCTGGCGGCGCTGCGTCCCCGGATGCTCCACCTGGCCGCCGCCGAGGCGGACGGCGCGATCACCAACTGGCTGTCCCCCGAGGACGTACGGCGGGTGCGGGCCGAGGTGGGCGGCTCGACCGAGCTGATCGCGCGGATCTTCGTCTGCGTGAGCGAGGACGCCGACAGGGTGCGCGAGACGGGCCGCCGGATGCTGGCCGCCTACCTGACGGTTCCCGCCTACGCGGCCTTCCACGACTGGCTGGGACGGGGCGACGTGCTGCGGCCCATGCACGAGGCGTGGGCGGCGGGGGACCGCCAGGCGGCGCTCAAGGCGATCCCCGACGAGGTGGTGGACGCGCTGATCGTCCACGGCGACGCGGCGACGTGCCGGGCGCGGGTGGGGGAGTACGTCGCCAACGGGCTCGACACGCCGATCCTGGCACCCCTCCCAGGGGACCTGCCGATCCCCGAGGCGGTCCACGCCCTGGCGGGGTGACCCGCCCGTTCGCGCGGCACGTCCTGAGAGGCGGCGACCCGCCCTTCGCGCAGCGGTCGGTCCACGGCCTGAGCGGCGGCGACCTGCCCGTTCGCGCGGCATGTCGTGAGAGGCGGCGACCCGCCCTTCGCGCGGCTGTCCACGTCCTTGACGCGGCGACCCGCCCGTCGCGCAGTGGTCCACGTCCTGAGCGGCGGCGACCCGCCGGTCCCTGAGCGGGCGGGCGGCGCCGGGCGTGGTGGCCGTCGATCCGTGCTTGCTTGGGCCGGCGGTGCCCTGGTCCGGCGGTCCTGTGGCGCCAAGGGGTGTCCTGGGCCCGGTGAACGGCTTCTGGCGGTTCGCGGGGTTCCGTGCGGGCGCCGGGCGGGGGAGGGTGGGGGCGGCGATGTTCGCGGCGGGAAGGAGACATGGGTGGACGAGGTCCTGAGGCTGGACGCGGTCGGGCAGGCGCGGGCCGTGCGGGAGGGGCGGGTGAGCCCCAGGGAACTGGTCGAGGCCGCCATAGCGACGATCAGGGCGCACGACGGCGAGCTGAACACCATCGTCCACCCGCGCTTCGAGCGGGCGCTGGCCGAGCTGGACGACCTGCCCGAGGACGCCCCGTTCCGCGGGGTGCCGATCCTGGTGAAGGATCTCGGCTGGGCGCAGGCGGGCGAGCCGTACAACGCGGGGTCGAGCACGCTCGACGGCGTCGAGGTGGACGCCGACGCGCACGCCGTGACCCGCCTGCGGCAGGCGGGCTTCGTGATCCTCGGGCGGACGAGCACGCCCGAGTTCGGCACCACGATCACGACCGAGCCCGTGGCGTACGGGCCCACGCGCAACCCCTACGATCTCGCCTACTCGGCCGGCGGCTCGAGCGGAGGGTCGGCGGCGGCGGTCGCGGCGGGCATGGTCGCGGTGGCGACGGCGAGCGACGGCGGCGGGTCGATCAGGATTCCGGCCAGCCTCTGCGGGCTCGTCGGGCTCAAGCCGACGCGGGGCCGCGCCAGTCACGGACCGGGCGAGGGCGAGGGGTGGAGCGGCATGTCCGCGCTCGGGCTGGTCAGCCGTACCGTCAGGGACACCGCCGCGGTGCTCGACCTGATCACCGGCTACGTGCCCGGCGACCCCTACACCGCGCCCGCGCTGCCGGGTCCGCTCGCGCACGAGGTGGACGTGGAGCCGGGCCGGTTGCGGATCGGGTTCGCCCGCGAGCATCCCCGGCCGGACGTGCCCGGCGAGCCGGAGCTGGCCGCGGCCGTGACGGGCGCGGCGACGCTGCTCGAGAAGCTCGGGCACGAGGTGGAGGAGAGCTGGCCGGCCGCGCTCGGCGACGCCGACTTCCCCTCCTACTTCGGCGGGATCGTGGCCGGCAACGTGGCCGCCGAACTGGAGAGCATCGGCAGGTGGCGGGGCAGGCCGGTGGAGCTGTCGGAGCTGGAGCCGCGCAACCGGACCATGGCCGAGGCCGGGCGCGGGCGCAGCGCGGTCGACCACATCCTCGCGATGCGCTGGGTGGACCGCTACCGCCGCCGGATGGCCGCCTGGTGGGACGGCCACGACGTGCTGCTGGTGCCCACGCTCGGCATCCCGCCGTACCCGCTGGGGTGGTTCCCTCCCGACGACCTGAGCACCTCGTTCGGCCGGACGGGGCCCGCCGTCGCCTTCACCTCGCCGTTCAACGCCACGGGGCAGCCGGCGATCTCGCTGCCGCTGCACCGGACCGCGGCGGGGCTGCCGGTCGGCGTGCAGTTGGTCGCCGCGGCCGGCCGGGAGGATCTCCTCGTACGGCTGGCCGCCCAGGTCGAGCGGGCCCACCCGTTCGTGCACGCGGCGCTGCGGCACTCGTGAGAAACGTGGCTGTTCAGGCTGCCGCGCCGGCGGATGAGCGCTTTCTCGGCAGTCCGGCGGCCGCGATTCTGATGCGTAGGAACCCAAGCGCCGGGTATTGCGTTATATCGCGAAGAGGAGGTGCTCGTATGGTCAAGGCATCGAGGGCCGCGGCGGCCTGGAAGACGTACCGCGAGGTGAGCAAGCCCGGCACGCCCGGCGTGCTGACCAGGGTCAGGGCCATCCCCCGCCTGATCGGCGGCGTGATGCGCGGCGACTACGAGGGCATGGGCAAGGGCAAGCTGGCCATGATGGCGCTCGGCCTGGTCTACATCATCTCGCCGATCGACGTGATCCCCGACTTCCTGGTGCTCCTCGGCGTCGCCGACGACTTCGGCGTGTTCCTGTGGCTGATGGCCTCGATGCTGGGGGAGAGCGGGCGGTACGTCGAATGGGAGCGCAAGCGCCTCGTCGGTCGGGCCGAGCGACCCTAGCCCCGTCCCGGCGGCCGATCCCTTTTCATGCGCTGGTGTCCACCGCGCCGCCGCTGCCGGGGCGGCGCGAATCCTGAGACGTAAGCGCAGGCCGCACCGGCCTACCGGGCAGGGGTGGAGGCCGGGGCGTGTAGGGGCCTGATCGCATCGTGAACATCTCATGGCCGGGTCATGGCGGGTGGTTCTCCGGCATGACGCCAGGTCTGCCGCAGAGTGGAGGCCATGGTTTCGCGTAGATCAGTGCTCATATGCGGGCTTGCCGGGGGGCCCGCGATCGCCACCGCCGGCGCGATGGGCGGCATGTGGGCCACCGCCGGCCGCCGTACGGAGGAGCAGGCGGCCTTCGTCAACAAGCTGGCCATACCGCCGCTCGCCCGCTCGCATCACGACAGGCAGGGCCGGCGCGTCTTCGACCTGCGGGCCGCCCCCGGCACCATGCAGTTCAGGCCGGGGGCGCCTACCGCGACGTGGGGGCTCAACGGACCCTTCCTCGGGCCGACGCTGCGTGCCAGGCGCGACGAGACGGTGGTCGTCAACGTGCGCAACGACCTGCCCGAGGCCACCACCATGCACTGGCACGGCATGCACGTGCCCCCCATGATGGACGGCGGCCCCCACCAGCTCATCTCGCCGGGGACCACCTGGTCGCCGACCTGGACGATCAGGCAGCCGGCCGCCACCCTCTGGTACCACCCGCACCCGCACGGCAGGACCGCCCGCCACGTCCACCACGGGCTCGCCGGGATGTTCATCATCGACGAGACCGAAGCGCTGGCCCTGCCGCGCCGCTACGGCGAGGACGACATCCCCGTCATCATCCAGGACAAGCGGCTCAACGCCGACAACCAGCTCAACGAGGAGATCCCCACGGTCGGCGGGATGGGCGTCCTCGGCGACCTCATCACCGTCAACGGCACCGTCTCCCCCTACGTCGACGTGCGGTTCAAGCGGATACGGCTGCGCATCCTCAACGCCTCCAACTCCCGCTTCTACAACATCGGGATGGCCGACGACCGTTCGTTCGCGCTCGTGGCGACCGACGGCGGCCTGCTGAGCGCCCCGCTCGACACGAACCGGGTGCAGCTGTCACCGGGCGAGCGCGCCGAGATCGTCGTGTGCCTGCGGCCCGGCGAACGCCTGCCGGTCGTCAGCTACCGGTCCGACCTCGGCATCCACATCGGCGACCAGCGTTTCGCCGGTGGCTCCGACGTCCTCGAGATCCTCGAGCTGCGCGCCGCCACGGACCTCAACCCCTCGCCGCCGCTGCCCACCACGCTCGGCGAGCGGCCCGAACTCGACGTGTCCTCGCCCGCCGCCGTTCGCACGTTCGAGCTGGCCAACTTCGCGATCAACGGCCGGCTCATGGACCCCGGGCGGATCGACATCGGGGTGACGAAGGACACCGTCGAGGTGTGGGAGGTCGCGAACCTCGACGAGATGCCGCACAACTTCCACGTGCACGACGTCCAGTTCCTGATCCTGTCGGTCGACGGCGGGTCGCCACGACCCGAGCTGAGCGGCTGGAAGGACACCTTCTACGTGAAGCCGCGGACGAGGGCCCGGATCGCGATGCGCTTCCGGGACTACACCGATCCCCGCAGCCCGTACATGTACCACTGTCACATCCTCTGGCACGAGGACCAGGGGATGATGGGGCAGTTCGTCGTCCTCGGCCCGGGCGAGAAGCCCGGCACCCTGCCGCAGGCCCACGCCCACGGCTGACGCCCGGACCTCACGGGAGGACCCCGCTCTCCTCGGCGGGAGCGGGCGGTGCTGCCCGAGCGCCGCCGGCGCCCGCTCTTCTGGACGGGAGCGGGCGGTCCTGCCCGAGCGTCGCCGGCGTCCGCGGCGGGTGGCGAGCCGCTAGCAGAAGGCGCTGCCGAAAGTCGCGTGCAGGTGGGCGTTGCGGACGGGCGTGGTGGCGGCGCCCGTGACGTACACGGTGGCCGCGCGCCCCGCCCGGTCGCGCCCGCTGACCACGCTCACGCCCCGCAGGTCGCATGGCGACGACTCTCTCGCGGCCGGCGTCCCTACACAGTCACGCGTCCACCCCTGACGCGGTAGGGCCGGCCCCACCGTCGGCGGTCGGCGTTCCGGGGCCGGGGAGCACGTCGATGTCGCCCGCGTGCATCGGCTGGTCGCAGACCGCGCAGTGCAGCTCGACATGGCTGATCTCGCCGCACGCGTGGTGCCGGTAGAGCACCGGCGGTCCGGCCTCGCCCGCCGTCCACCGGTCGCCCCAGCGCACCATCACCAGCAGCAGGTCGCACAGCTCCAGCCCCTTGGGCGTGAGGACGTACTCGTGGCGCGGCGGCCGGGCCGAGTACTCCCGCCGCTCCAGCACGCCGTTCCCGACCAGCCATTTGAGTCGCTCGGCCAGCACCTTCCGGGAGATGCCGAGGTTGTCCTGGATCTGGTCGAAGCGGGTGATGCCGACGTAGACGTTCCGCAGGATCAGCGGCGACCACGGCTCGCCGATCACGTCCAGTGTGCGGGCGATCGAGCAGGCCATGTCGCCGAACGAGGTGCGCTGCATGGGGCCAGTCTAGAGGGAATAGTTCCCTCAGGGAACTCTCTCTGTTACCGTCCTGCCTATGGGTTCCCTGAGGGAACGCATCGATCGAGGGAAGAGGCCTGTGATGTCCGAGACAACGCCCACCGCCGAGCTCCTGTTCAGCCCCGCTGACGCCACGCCGGTCAGCACCGACGAGTCGACGGTGAAGCCATGGAGCCAGGCCAGGCAGTGCCTGGAGACGGCCCCGAAAGCCTGGCTGTCGACGGTACGGCCCGACGGCCGGCCGCACGCCATGCCGGTCCTGCTGGCCTGGCTGGACGGCTCGGTCTGGATCTCCACCCGGCCGGCCTCCCGCAAGGGCAGGAACCTGGCCGGCAACCCGCACTGCGTCATCACGGTGGCGGACCCGACCCTCGACCTGGTCGTCGAAGGCACCGCCCGACGGGCCACCGACGAGGCCACCATGCGCCGCGTGGCCGCCGCGCTCAAAGCCAAGTACGACTGGGACTTCATCGTGCGGGACGGCTCGGCCTACGAGGACGACCTGCCGGGATCGCCGGAATACGGCTTCTTCGAGATCACCCCGACGCGCGCGTTCGGCTACGGACCGGACGGGCTGACCGCCACCCGCTGGCGCTTCCCCTGAGCACGCCCCGGGGCCTGACGACGAAGCCGAGATCGGGCGCACCACGAAGATGCCCGAACATGTCCAGCGTTCGACCTGTTTGCCGAGCCGCTGGGCTGCCAGGCGAGTGCCGAGCCGCCAAGATGGACGGCTGTGCGCAAGATCCTTCTCGTCCTCGTTCCGCTGCTGGCCGGCTGCAGTGGCGTGACCACGCCGGCAGCGGCCCCTCCCGCCCGGCCTCAGCCCCGGCCGAAGCCCACGGTGGAAGTCCGGCATGACTCCCGCTGGCGGATCACCAGGCGCGGCGCCGAGCACGAGATCGAGGGCTACGCCGACCGGGTGAGCGTGCTGGCGGGCGAACGGTTCCGGCTGCGGGTCTCCACCACCGCGCCGAGCTTCGTCGCCAGGGCCTACCGGATGGGCGCGAAGCCGTACCGGGTCTGGCAGTCCGGCAGGACCGCAGGCGTACGGCAGGCACCCGCGACGACCGTGCGGGGCACCGTGACGGCCGCGAACTGGAAACCCTCGCTCACCGTCGACACCGGGGGCTGGCCCGAGGGTGCCTACTTGATCAGGCTGGACGCCTCCACCGGAGGGCAGCGTTATGTCCCGATGACCGTGCGCTCCGCCTCCACCGCAGGCCGCGTGGTGCTGGTGAACGCGGTCACCACCTGGCAGGCCTACAACCTGTGGGGCGGGCGCAGTCTGTACGAGGGGCCGGGCGGGTTCGCCGGGCGCTCACGGGCGGTCACCTTCGACCGGCCCTACGACACCACGGGCGCGCGGCTCTTCCTCGCCTTCGAGAAGGACGCGATCGAGGTGGCCGAGCGCAGCGGGGTGCCGCTGGCCTACCTCACCAGCCTCGACCTCAAGCCCGGCGTCCTGGACGGCGCCCGCGCCGTGGTGTCGCTCGGCCACGACGAATACTGGTCGCCCGCCATGCGCACGGCCGTCACCCAGGCCCGCGACCATGGCGTGAACCTCGCCTTCCTCGGGGCCAACGCCGTCTACTGGCGGATCGGGCTCCGCGGCAGGACCGTCGAGTGCGACAAGGAGCGCGAGTGCGCGCTCTGGCGGGACTCCGTGGCGGAGAGCGCCCTGGTCGGGCAGATGTACGACTGCTTCCCCGCCGACGCCGCCTACGTGGTGCGTCAGCCGCACCACTGGATCTACCAGGGCACCCGCGGCACGCGCTTCACCGGACTCGTGGGCCCGGAGACCGACAGGGTGTCGGTGAAGTCGCCGAAGAACGTCAAGGTGCTGGCCGAGTCGCCGGTCGACTGCGGTGGCCGGGCGACCACGGCCCACACCACCTACTACACCGCGCCCAGCGGGGCGGGGGTGTTCGCCTCCGGCACCATGCGCTGGGTCTGCGGGATGCGGGGAAGGCGGTGCGGGCACGGAGTGACCGACGCCGCCTCCGCCTTCACCCGTCGTGCCACGCTGAACATCCTGACCAGGTTCGCCGAGGGGCCCGCCGGGTCGGGTCACGCACGTAGTTGATCGGAGGGCTCGCCGCCCGCCGCGCAGCCCTCATGTTCTCCACCGAGATGACGCCTCAGAGCTGTTCCATGCGGAGCCAGGCGCGTGAGGGCAGGGGGTGGCCGAAGAGGCGGGAGGCGTTGCCGTAGGCGACCCTGGCGATGTCGGCCGGGGGCAGGGTGCCGAGGTTGCGGGCGACCGCCTTCTGGGTGTCGGGCCAGGTGGAGTCGGAGTGCGGGTAGCCGCTCTCCAGCAGCACGTGGTCGAGGCCGACGGCCAGCCGTACCCCGGAGAGGGCGTGGTCGTCGAGCGTGCCGAAGAAGAAGTTGCGGCGCAGGACCTCGCTGGGCTTGAGCCCGCCCTCCCACAGCGCCTCGGTGCCGACGGGGTGGTCGAGGGCGTAGTCGGCGCGTTCGGCGAGCATCGGCAGCCAGCCGACGGCCCCCTCGACGATGAGGATGCGCAGCTTGGGGAAACGCAGCGCGATGCCCGACCACAGCCAGTCGGCGCAGGCGAACATGGCGCTGGCGGGCATCAGCGTGGTGATCGCCTCGATGGGCGTGTCCGGGGAGGGCACGGGCGACCAGGAGGAGGCGCCGGTGTGCAGGCACACGACGGTGCCGGTCTCCTCGCAGGCGGCGAAGAACGGGTCCCAGTGGCGGGTGTGGATCGACGGCAGCCGCAGCCGCGTCGGGAACTCGGGGAAGACGACGGCCTTGAAGCCGCGGGCGGCGTTGTCGCGGATCTCCTTGGCGGCCACCTCGGGGTCGGGCAGCCACGGCAGCTGCAGGCCGATGACGCGCTCGGGGTAGGTGCCGGCCCAGACGTCGATGTGCCAGTCGTTCCACGCCTTGACGAGGGCGAGGCCGAGCTCCTGGTCGCGGGTCCTGGCGAACGGCATGCCGGACTGCCCGGCGAGCATGCCGGGGAAGCACAGCGCGGCCCAGATGCCGGCGGTGTCCATGTCCTTGATGCGGGCCTCGATGTCGAAGCAGCCGGGACGCATGTCCTCGAACCTGACGGGGTCGAGGGTCCACTGCTCGCGCGGCAGGCCGGCGCCGACGTCGAGCCCCGCGCAGGGGTAGGTCGCTCCGCCGTACCGCCAGACCTGGTGACCAGCCTCGGTTTCCACCACCTTGGGCGCCAAGTCGGCATATTTCGCCGCGACGCGGCCCTCGAAGATGTCGGGAGGCTCGATCAGGTGATCATCGGCGGAGATGATCACGTAGTCGCGCCGCCTCGGCTCGGGGTCGGGAAGGAGCGGCGTAGTCACGCAGGCAACCGTACGACGTGCGTATCACGTCGAACAAGCTGAGCGGTCACCTGTTGGTATCGGGCCCTTACCCGGGATCACCGGGAAGGCCGGTGATCCCGGGCTCGGGCTCACCCGATGAGGGTGCCGTGGGTGAACCCTCCGCCGCACTACCCAGGAGTACGGCACGCAGTCGCCCGATCGTGGATCGATCGATGTCGAGCACGTCGGCGCAGTAGCCCTCGACGGAGCCGTGCCGCTCGGACAGGTCGCGGAGGAACAGCCGCATCGCCCCGGCGGGCGCCATGCCGAAGCCCTCCCACATCGGGACGTGGGCGTGCCTGGTCCGCCAGTCGGCGATGAAGCGTTCGGTGGCCAGGCCGGTCAACGCGTAGTCGGCGACGATGTCGTCGTCCCCGACGCCGATGAGCGACAGCACGAGCGCGGTGAGGACGCCGGTGCGGTCCTTGCCGGCCGCGCAGTGCACCACGACGGGGGTGTTGCCGGCCTCGGCGACGGTCTCGAGGGCGAGCCTGAGCCGGTCGCCGCCGTCCTCGCTGATCTCCAGGTAGCGGTCGGCGAGAAACCTCGCGACGCCGCCGGCGGGATCGTAGGTGGTCATGTCCCACCGGCGGCCCTCGAGGGGCAGGTTGTGGTAGGCGAGGCCGTCGGATTCGGGGACGCGTCCCGAGCGCTCCACCTCGAAGGGGTGGCGCAGGTCGACCACCGTGCGGATGGCGAGCGCCTGGAACCTGTCGAGATCGTCACCCGTTAGCCAGCCGAGGGAGTCCGCGCGGTAGAAGCGCTTCCACCGCACGACCCGCCCGTCCCGGGCGACATATCCACCGATGTCGCGAAAATTGTGGAGCCGCAGGAAGTCCAGGTGCCGCGTCACCCCCCTCACCTTAGTCGGGAGATCTCGAAGATCCGGGGAGACATGGAGAGCCCCTCAGGCGTCAGGCCCGCGTGGCGAGTCGTCGGATCGGTCGCCAGGACGCTGCTCCTGGTGACACTGCTGTGGGGAGCGATCCTGGTGGCGCTCAGCACGGTCGCCGCCGAGGGCACGCCAGAGCAACTGCGGACCGCCCTGCACCGGCCCGATACCGTGGTCCTGGTCAAGGACACCGGGGAGTTGCGCTGGTCGACCGGCCCGCTCGGATGGCGGAGCCTGTACCCGGACGGCAGGGCCGCCATGGACGCCGCCTTGGCGGCGGCCGAGGAGCGCGGCGTCACCGTGGTGCGCGCGGACCGCGACAGGTGGCCGCCCGAGTGGTTCGAGGACGTACCCGCCCGACATGGCGTGCTGGTACCGCTGGCCTGGTCGGTCACCCTGCTGGTGATGCTGGCGAGGTCCAGGCCGCGCTACGCCACCCGCTGGGGCTGGTTCTGGCTGTTCACCGTCGGCGGCGTCGGCGCCCTGCTCTACCTGGTGATGGAGCCGCAGCCCATCTGGCGGGCGCTGGACGACCCACTGCCGCCGGGGGGCTCACGCCTCGATGGTGTCGGTGCGTTCCTGGTGGCCTTCGCGGTCGCCGTCGTCACCGGCGTCGGCTTTTTCGGCGTCGCGTCGCTGTTCGGCTGACCTGTCCTTCGCCTCGCGCCTGATCATGAGCAGCCAGCCGCCGACGGCCACGCCGATGAACAGCCACCACTGCACGCCGTACGCGAAGTTGAGCCCTCCGCCGGCGCCCACGTCGGGCGGCGGTACGGGCTCGGGCGCGGGCGAGGTGCGCGGCTGCTGCTCGGTGAGCGACACGTACCCGCCCACCAGCCGGTACGGCAGGCCCTGCCCGACGGCGTCGCTGTTGATGAGCAGCACCTGCCCCGGGGGCAGCCCCCCGCGGTTCTTGATGCCGCTCGACTCCTCGGTCTCGCTGGTACGTAGCCTTCCGGTGACAGTTACCTGGCCCGAGGGGGCGGGCGGCACCTCGGGCAGCGCGTCGGCCGTCGCGCCCGCCTTGACCCAGCCCCGGTTGACCAGCACCGCCTGGCCGGGGCTCGTGACCAGCGGGGTGAGGACGTAGAAGCCGAGCTGGCTGTTCTGGGTACGCCTGCGGACCAGCAACGCGTGGCCGGGGTCGTAGGTGCCCTGGACGGTGACGGTCCGGTAGCGGTCGTCCTCGGCGACGGGCCGGCCGGGGGCGACGAGCTCGCCGATGGGCACGGGTCTGGCCTCGAGGTTCCTGGTGACGACGTCGCTGTTGGACGAGCGTTCCTCGTACCGCCCGAACTGCCATTGGCCCAGCAGCACGAAGGCGGGAATGACCAGCAGCACCACCACGTGGAGTGCCAGCCACCTGGGCGTCAGGAGGAACCGGTACACGTCCCTAGGGTAGGCACTGCCCGCACCGGTCCGGCACCGAACCCGGGACAACTCGCCTGGTCATGGTCTACCGTCGGCATTTGTCGCCTTTCCCCCTTCAGGAGCCGTATCTCTCCATGGTCCTGCTCGCCGCGTCCCCCGCCGTCTTCCCGAAGGTCGGCCAGCTCGTCCGCCATGCCGCGCCCAGGGTCCTGGAAAACATGATCATGCCGGTCGCCTCCTTCTACCTGGGCATGATCGTCAGTGGGCCGATCGGCGGGATGGCCGCCTCGGCGCTCTGGGTCTACGGTGGGCTCGCGCTGCGCCTGATATGGCGCGTTCCAGTGCCCGGGGTGGCTCTGCTGGCGGTCCTGACGCTCACCGTGCGGACCGTGGTGGGGATGATGTCGGGCAGCGCCGTGCTCTTCTTCCTGCAGCCCACCCTGGGCATCTTCTGCGTGAGCGCCGCCTTCTTCATCAGCCTGCGCGGACGCAGGCCGCTGGCCGAGCGGATCGCGAGGGACCTGGTGCCGTTGCCCGACCACGTCGCCGCCCATCCGGGGATGCGCCGCTTCTTCGTCCGCCAGTCGCTCCTCTGGGGGTGCGCGCAGCTCGTCAACGGCTCCTTCACACTGTGGATGCTCCTCCACGAGGCGCTGGAGACCTTCCTGGTGGTCCGCACCGCGGGGGTCGCCGTGCTGCTGGGCGGCACGGCGCTCTGGTCGATGCTCGACCTGCGCAGGACCCTAGGCGCTCTGCAGCTTCGCGCCTGAGCCCGGCACCGCCGTCACCTCGCGGGGGCCGGCGACCTCGTGGCCGTCGGCGCATCTGAAGTGCTGTTCGAGCAGGGCACCGCAACCCCGGTGGGTGAGCACCACGGGCGGCCCCTCCTCGTCGGCCAGGTACGTGTCGCCCCAGTGCATCAGCGCGACGAGGATCGGATAGAGGTCGCGCCCCTTCTGCGTGAGGCGGTACTCGTCGCGCTGGCGCTGGCCCGGCTCCCGGTAGGGCTCCTTGCGCAACAGCCCCTCGTCGACCAGCCGGTTCAGCCGCGCGCTCAGCACCTGCCTCGGCGCGCCCGTGGTCGCCTGCATGTCGGCGAAGCGCCGCACGCCGCTGAACGCCTCGCGCAGCACCAGGAAGGTCCACTTCTCCCCGACGATGCCCAGGGTCCGCTCGATCGAGCAGTTGTCCACCCGGAAGCGCACGTTCATAGCTGAAGAGTACTTCGACGAACGCCTGAGTCCAATTGACAGACTCAGCTGCCGCGCGGAATGCTGAGTCTGTGATTGGAACTCAGATCCGCCAGGCCGGGCCGTACGACGAAGAACGGATCAGACGCTTCCTGGCGGGCCTGTCGCTCCACACGCAGACGCTGCGCTTCTTCAGCGGGATCCCCTCGCCCAGACCCAGCCTGATCAGGGCGTTGCTGGCGGTCGACGGCCAGCGGGACGCGATCGTCGCCGAGTACGACGGCGAGATCATCGGCCACGCGATGAGCTATCGGGGCGGCGTCGCCGACGTGGAGATCGCGATCGTGGTCACCGACGCGTGGCAGGGGTGCGGTCTCGGGAGAAGGCTGATCGGCACGCTTCTCGGCAGGGCGGCCGGCCGCGGCGCGACTACCGTCGGCATGGACGTGCTGGGCGACAACAGGCGGGTGCTCCGGATCATCCGGCGTATCTGGCCGGATGCCACGATGAAGGTCTCTTCCGGGTGTGTTGAGGTAACCGCTATGATCCAACCGGCCGCGGTATTTGCGGAACAAGGTTCTGTTGGACCACCATTGACCTCGTGAAGAGTGCCAAGAACGGACGCGACGGCCGTACCCGCATCATCGAGGGCGCCCTTCGCCGCTTCAGCCAGGACGGGGTCTCGGCCACCACGCTGGCGAGCCTGCGCGAGGAGAGCGGCGTCAGCGTCGGCAGTTTCTACCACCACTTCGCCAGCAAGGAACACGTTTTCGGCGTGCTCTACGCGGAGATCCTCAACGCCTACCAGCAGGCCTTCGTCGCCGAGCTGGTCAGCCACGACGACGCCCGCGCGGGCATCGAGGCGGTCGTCGCCTTCCACATGCGCTGGGCGGGCGAGCACCCCGAGCGGGCCAGGATCCTGGTCAGCGAGCGCCCGCCGCGCAAGAACGAGCCGGGCGGCCCCGAGGCGGCCGAGGCACGGCGCGCCTTCTTCCGCCAGGTCGCCGAGTGGTGGCGCCCGCACATGAAGAACGGCCTGCTCCAGCCGGTCGCCCCGACCATGTGCTACGTGCTGTGGCTCGGCCCCGCGCAGGAGATGTGCCGCCTCTGGTTCGCCGGCGCCCACACCCCCACCGAGGACGAGATCAAGGGGCTGGGTCAGGCGGCCTGGCAGAGTCTGCGGCAGAGCGACAGGGAGCAATGATCCCGGCACCCTCTGTGGTGTTATTGTCGCGATTGTGAGACGACCGCGCGTGCTCCTCCTGACCGGCCTGCCGGAGCCCGCTCTCGCGCGGCTCCGCGAGGTGGCCGACGTCGTCGAGGTGGCCGACCGGCCACCTCTCGGCTTCTCCGACGAACAGCTGGCCGACCTGGTCATCGAGACCGGCGCCGGTGTGCTCCTCACCCACCACGACCAGGTTCGCACCTCCGTCCTCGACCTGCCCGTCGACGTCGTCGCCTGTACGGGCGACCTCACCGCGATCGACGTCGCGCTGGCCGCCGAGCGCGGCGTGATGGTGCTCCACGACGGCGGCCAGGACGCCGACGCGGTCGCCGAGCTCACGCTGGCGCTGCTGTTCGCGGTCAGCAGGAACATCGTCGCCGCCGACCGGGAAGTACGGCGGGGCACGGTCAGCCGCAAGCGCGTGCCGGCCGCCGAGCGCCATCGCGGCTCGCGGCTGTCCGGCCGTACGTTCGGCATCGTCGGGCTGGGCCGGGTGGGCAGGGCCGTGCAGTGGCGGGCGGAGGGGCTGGGCATGCGGGTGATCGCGTGCGACCCCTACGTGCCCGAGGCCACCCACTCGCTGTTCGCGTTGCTCGCCGAGGCGGACGTGGTGTCGCTGCACGTGCCGCTGACCGCCGAGACGCGGGGGTTCGTCGGCCCGACCGAACTGGCCGCCATGCGCGAGGGGGCCATCTTCCTCAACACCTCGCGCGGCGCCCTGCACGACCTGACCGCCCTGGTCGAGGCGCTGCGCTGGGGACGGCTCGGCGGGGCCGGCCTCGACCACTTCGAGGGCGAGTGGCTCGACCGCTCGCATCCGCTGACCCGGCTGCCCAACGTGGTGCTCACGCCGCGCCTCGGCCAGGCCACGGGCGAGACGGCCGGGGAGCGCGCGGCGTCGGTCGTCGACGACATCGTCAGGCTGGTGCGCGGGGAGCAGCCCGTGCACGCGTGCACGCCGGTGGAGGCGTGGATCATCGCCTAGGAACGTGCCAGTGGCAGCGGTCGAGGGAGATGTCGAGCGCCACCTCGCACCGGTGGCGGCGCAGACCGGGGACGCGTACCCGGTCGTGGACGTCGAACCGGCCGTGCCTGGCCGCGCCGAAGCCGAGCTCACCGGTGAAGACGCGCAGGTCATCGCGGTTGCCGCAGGTCGGGCAGGTCCAGATGACGCGGTCGAGGCGGCGGTCGTAGTCGGAGCAGGCGCTGAAGTAGTCGTCAGGCCTGAACCGGGACTCGCAGGCGAGGCAGGGAAGCAGCATCGGTTCCGTTCCTCTTGGCACACGGGTGGGGCAGAAGGAGTATGACAGACGTAACTGTACGATTACCGTGAGTTTCGGATCTAGGATGGCCGGGTGGAACGACTGCGCGACCATCTCCTGAAGACCGGCTACACGATCGACGGCGTCCGCGATCGGCTCGGTGACATGGCGGCCTCGGCGCTCGCCAGGGAGGAGCTGGTCCCGGCCCTTCGCGCCACCAGGAGCGGCGACCCGCTCGACGCGTCGATCAGGCTGTGGTGGCTGGGCGTGCCCGTGCCGGCGGCCGAGCTGCCGTTCGAGGTGATGGAGTCGGGCCTGGTCGAGTTCGACGGCGACAGCGTCCGCGCGACCGTCCACCTCCAGCCGTGGGACGAGCACGGCTACGTCGCCTCCGACCGCAAGGTGCGCCCCGGCGACCCCGCGCTGCGCCCCGACCACGTCGTCGGCGCGGGCGGCGCCTCGGCGAACCTGGCCCAGCTGGTCACCCGCAGGCCCGTCGAGCGCGCGCTCGACCTCGGCACCGGCTGCGGCGTCCAGGTGCTGCACCTGGCCGACCGGGCGTCCCGGATCGTCGCCACCGACGTCAACCCGCGGGCGGTGGAGCTGGCCCGCCTGAGCTGGCGGCTGTCCGGCATCACGGGCGTCGACGCCCGCGTGGGCTCCATGTTCGAGCCGGTCGAGGACGAGCTGTTCGACCTCGTGGTCTCCAACCCGCCCTTCGTGATCGCCCCCGGCGGTGGCCTGACCTACCGCGAGACCGGTGCGGCGGGCGACGACTTCTGCCGCGACCTCGTCCTGCGGACACCGGCCCACCTCGCCCAGGACGGCCACGCCCACTTCCTGGCCAACTGGCTGCACGTGGAGGGGGAGGACTGGCGCGACAGGGTCGGCGGCTGGGTCGGCGCGACCGGCTGCGACGGCTGGGTGGTCGAGCGCGACGTGCAGGACCCGGCCGAGTACGTCGAGCTGTGGCTGCGCGACGCGGCCGAGCAGGGCACGCCCGCCTACACCTCCCGCTACGACGAGTGGCTGTCGTGGTTCGAGGCGAACAAGGTGGAGGGGATCGGCTTCGGCTGGATCACGCTGCGCAACGCGGGCGCCCTCGACCCGGTGGTCAGGGTGGAGCGGCTGACCCACCGGGTCTCCCTGCCGGTCGGCGACTACGTCGAGGACGTCCTCGACTCGATCGCCGCCGCCCACCGGACCCGCGATCTCGAACAGGCCAGGCTGCGGGTCGCCGAGGGCCTCCTCGACGAGCGCATCGGCGCCCCCGGCGCGGAGGATCCCGCCCGCATCGTGCTGCGCCAGACCCGCGGCCTGCTCCGCAGTACCGACGTCGGCACGGTGGAGGCGGCGCTGGCCGGGGTCTGCGACGGGCAGCTCGCCCTCGGCCCGCTGCTCAACGTGATCGCCGAGCTGGTGGGCGACGGCGAGCAGCTGCTCGCCGACACCCTCCGCCCGCTGATCGCCGAGGGCTACTTCCACGTGTAGGCGGCTCGGTCACATCGTGATGCCGAGCCGTTCCAGGCGCTCGGGGCCGGAGACGGAGTAGATCTCGACGATCCGCCCGTCCACGACCGTGAAGCTCATGACCGAGTACGGCCTGCCGTGCACCACGGTGACCACTCCGGCGGCGCCGTTCACCAGCACCGGACGGGCGGCCGTGGCGTTGCGGGCGAACCTCGCCGCCTGCTTGGCCACGGTCGCGGCGCCGCGGAGCACCGCCACGCCCGCCATGCTCACCGTACGCAGCACGATGTCGGGGTCCAGCACCGAGACGAGCGCCTCGAAGTCGCCGTCGCGGGCCGCGGCGAGGAAGGCGTCGACGACCTTCCGCTGCCTGCTGACGTCCACGTCGGGCGGGGGCGCCGCTCCCTGCACGCGACGGCGGGCCCGGCTGGCCAGCTGGCGCGTCGTGGCGGCCGAGCGCTCCACGATGGGCGCGATCTCCTCGAACGGCACGGCGAACATGTCGTGCAGCACGAAGGCCAGCCGTTCGGCGGGAGCCAGCGTGTCGAGCACCACCAGCATCGCCAGGCCGACCGAGTCGGCCAGCATCGCCTCGTGCTCGGGATCACCGCCGTCCGCCACGCTCACGACGGGGTCGGGGAAGCGCTCGCCGGCCGGTTCCGCGCGCCGCTCCCGCGCCCGCAGCATGCCCAGGCACACCCGTCCCACGACAGTGGTCAGCCACCCGCCGAGGTTGTCCACATCGCTCACGTCGGTACGGCTGAGCCGTAGCCATGCCTCCTGGACGGCGTCGTCGGCCTCGCTCAGCGAGCCCAGCATCCGGTAGGCCACCGCCTTCAGGTGGGCGCGGTACTCCTCGAACCGGCCGGCCAGCTGCTCGTCTGCGTCCATCGTTCCTTCTTCACGGTTCGTCGTCGCGCGTCCCGGACGGCACGATGGAGGACAGCCAATCACGGCGCGCCGGAAGCAGCGGTGGCGAGCCGGTTGATCGGGCGTTGATTGGTTTGCATGCGTACCGGCGCACCCTCGGAGCGTGGACACGCCCCGGGGGGTTCGACAGAAGCGGGGCGTGTCGCCCGACCGGCCGTCGTTGTGAGGCGGCTAGCTGTCACGTGGAGCATCCGGACACCGGGCCCCCTGGCGAAACGTGACGGTCAGACGGCTGGTCGGGCCCACACACACCGCACCCCGGAAAGAGACCAGCCTTGATCAACCATGTGTGGATGACACGTCTGGACGACGAGCTGTACTCAGGGCTCGACGACGGCGACGGAGTCGACACCGTCGAGGAGCGCCTTGAGGTCACCCGCCTCTGGGGCGCCGAGGCGGGTGAAGATGTCGAACGCCTGGCGTAGGCAGTCGACGCTCCTCGCGGTGCCGCCCAGGCCGTGCAGCGCCCTGCCCAGCACCGTGAGCGAGAGCCCCTCACCGTACGGGTGGCCGATCTCGCGGCTGACCGCCAGCGCCTGCTCCGCGTGACGCACCGCGTCGGAGAAGCGCCGGGCGGCGATGAACGTCTCGGCCAGCCTGACGCACACCCGCTGCTCCCACACGCGCTGCCTGCTGGCCCTGAAGAAGGCCAGGCACTCGGCGTGGTGGTGGACGGCCTCGTTGAGGCGGCCCACGCGCGACAGCACGATGCCGAGGTGGTAGCGGGCGCGGGCGGTGCCGGCGCCGCTGCCGATCTCGGTGAAGATGGCCAGCCCCTGCTCGGCGGCGGCGATCGCGTCCTCGGGGTTGCCCAGGCCGAGGTGGTCGCGGGCGGAGTAGCTGAGCACCAGCGCCTCGCCGGCCGCCACGCCGTTCTCTCGGTAGAACGCGGTGGCGGAGGCGAACCAGCCGAGCGCCTCGTGGTGGCGGCGCCGACGGCCGGAGACGACGGCGAGGGCGTTGAGCACCTCGCCCATGACGACGCGTTCGTCGCCTGCGGTCGACAGGTCGAGCACGAGCCTGAACTGCTCCTCGGCCTCGGCGAGCCGGTTGGCGCCGAACAGTACGCGGCCGAGGACGTAGCGGGAGCGCAGCTCCCCCGCAGGGTCGCCGATCTTCCGTGCCGTGGCGAGCACGGCCCTGGTGGCCAGGTCGAACTCGCGGGCGTGGGTGCCCGACTCCAGCAGCGGCTCCATGGCGACGAGGAGGTCGGCGGCGGGCAGCAGCTGCTCGCCCGTACGGCAGGACTCGGCGGCCTGGCCGATCACCGCGAACAGGCAGTCGCCCTCCGAGACGAGCCAGGCGACGGCGTCGTCGGCCGAGGCGAACGCACGCCCGCTGCCGACCACGACGAGATTGTCGGCGATCATGCTGCCCTCGTAGGCGAGCCGGTGCGCAGCCTGGGCCGAGGCGAGGTAGAAGCCGAGCAGCCGGCGCAGCGCCAGCGTCCTGGCCTGCGGGCGTTCGGTCTTGTCGAGGACGCGCCGCGCGAAGAGCTTGAGCAGGTCGTGGAAGCGGTAGCGTCCAGGCGCGGGCGCCTCCAGGAGGCTGGCGTCCACCAGCGACTCCAGCAGGTCCTCGGTCTCCAGCGTCGGGGCCGACAGGACGGCGGCCGCGGCGCCGACCGAGATGTCGGGTCCGTTCGGCAGGCTCAGCAGCCGGAACGCCCTCGCCTGGGCGGGGTCGAGCTGGCCGTACCCGAGGGCGAAGGTGGCCTCCACCGCCAGGTCGCCGACCCGCAGCTCGTCGAGGCGGCGCTGCTCGTCGGCCAGGCGGGGCACCAGGGAGGCGACCGTCCACGAGGGCCGCGCCGCCAGCCGGGCGGCCACGATCCGTACGGCCAGCGGCAGGAACCCACAGGCCGCCACGACGTCCATCGCCGCGCCGCGCTCGGCGGCGACCCTTTCCGGCCCCGCCACGGCGGTGAACAGCGACAGCGCCTCGTCCGGCTCCATCACGTCGAGGTCGATCAGCTTGGCCGAGGGCAGGTCGGCCAGCTTCACCCGGCTGGTGACGATCGCCGCGCAACCCGGCGAGCCGGGCAGCAGCTGGCTGACCTGACGGGTGTCGTGCGCGTTGTCCAGCAGCACGAGGATGCGCCGGTCGGCCAGCAGCGACCGGTAGAGCGCGGCCCGCTCCTGCAGCCCCTCGGGGATGACGTCGGGCGGGATGCCGAGCGCGCGCAGGAACGCTCCCAGCGTGGATTCCGGCGCGGTGGCCTCGTCGGTGAAGCCGCGCAGGTCGGCGTAGAGCTGCCCGTCGGGGAACAGGTCGTCGCAGGCGTGCGCGACGTGGACGGCCAGCGCCGTCTTGCCGACGCCGCCGATGCCGCAGATGGCCGCGACGGGCACGCCCTCGGCCGTCTGCGCGGACAGCAGCGTGCGCAGCCTGGCCACGATCGGGCGGCGGCCGGTGAAGTCGCTGACGGCGGCGGGGAGCTGGGCGGGGCGGGGCAACTCGTGCTCGTCGGCGCCCTCGGCGACGTCGGCCCCGGCCGGGCCGTCGGCGGTGGGGACGGGGGACGGGCTGGGCGGCGTCATCAGGCTGGGGTCGGCGGCGAGGATCTTGTGGTGCAGCGCGGTCAGCTCGGGGCCCGGCTCGATGCCTAACTCCTCGACGAGCGCGTCGCGGGTGTCGGTGAAGACGGCGAGCGCGTCGCCCTGACGCCCGCACCGGTAGTAGGCCAGCATGAGCTGGGCGCGCAGCCGCTCGCGCAGCGGGTGGTCGGCGGTGAGCGCGATCAGTTCGGAGACGACCGCGGCGTGCCTGCCGAGGGCCAGGTCGAGGTCCATGAGCTCCTCGATGGCGGTGATGTGGCGCTCGGCCAGCCGGTCGCGCTGGTGCTCGGCGTAGGGGCCGACGGCTCCGGCCAGCGGCTCGCCTTCCCAGAGCGCGAGGGCGGCGCGCACGCTCTCGGCGGCCTCGTCCGTTCTGCCGGCCCGGCGCAGCGTCTCGGCCTCCTGCATGCCGCGCTCGAAGAGCGTCAGGTCGAGGGATCCGGTGCGCAGGGCATAGCCCTTGCCGACCGAGGTGAGCAGCTCGGGGCGGGAACGGGGCGAGCGGTCGGGCTCCAGCACCGTGCGCAGCCGCGAGACGTAGGTGCGCAGCGCGCCGAGCGCCCTGGGCGGGGCTTCCTCTCCCCATACCGCGTCGATCATCTCGCCGGGGGTGATCGCCCGGCCTTCCCTGAGGAGCAGCATCGCGAGGATCGACCGCTGAAGCGGTGTGCCGAGATCGAGTTCGTCGCCATCGCGCCACGCGCGGACGGGACCGAGCACGGCGAACCGCAGCCCCTCACCAGCCATGCTCACAGTCTCCAACGCAATGGGCCATTTTGCTACCAAATACTAGTTGCCCAGAGGTGGCCGTTTCATTGATTGCGCTTTGATCCGGCGTTAAGCGGGTCGAGGGATGCTGAAACTCGCAAAGGCATGGCCCAGTTCAACGGGGGCGGTCATGCCTTACCGGTTCGAAACAACACCAGGCCCTGCCCGGCGGTGCGGGCAGGGCCGTCGTGTCCGAGTTTTTCGTAGGAACGTGCTTAGGCGGCTTCGACGAGACCGAGTCTCTGAGCCATCCGTTCTCGAACCACCGGCCATTCCGAGCCCAGGATCGAGTAGTACGCGGTATCTCGGACCGTATCGTCGGCGCCTCGGCTGTCTGCCCGTCGCACGCCGTCAAGGTGTGCGCCGAGAGCCTCGATGGCGGCCCGGGATCGCGTGTTGCGTACATCGGCTTTGAGGGTGATGCGGTGGACGCCCCAGGTGTCGAAGGCCAGCGAGAGCATCAGGAACTTGCT
The DNA here is from genome assembly GCF_053605785.1 of Nonomuraea sp. NPDC003754. NCBI lineage: Bacteria > Bacillati > Actinomycetota > Actinomycetes > Streptosporangiales > Streptosporangiaceae > Nonomuraea > Nonomuraea sp. NPDC003754. The sequence continues at coordinate 255,348 of NZ_JBSGJX010000003.1, read as the reverse complement.
CTCCCGGTTCACACCGGTGCCCTGCGCCGAAGCGGAGAGCCAGGTGTAACCGATGTCGGCCACGGACGGGATCTCGCCCACCGCGCCACGTGTACCCGGAGGCCAGGGCATCGGGCCCTGCCAGTACTCCAGGTGCATGAGACGGGTGGCACCGACCACGCGGTCGGTGTGCAGCCACCGGATGGCGAAAGGCAACGTCCGGCCTTCCGCCTGCTCAGCCAAAGCGGCCTCCACATAGGAGACCATCTCTTCCCGCCCATCGGGAACACGAGTGAAGGCGTACGTGGAACGGTCTTCACACGCCGCGGCGACGAGGTCATCGACCACCGCGAGGCTGAGAGGTTCCAGGCGCACGAGGCGCCCGGACAGGGTGACAAAAGCGGGCATGAGCACATGATGGGGCTTGCACGCCGCAGGAGATACCAGGACTCACGCGCTATCTTTTGCAGGTTTCTGCAATGGTCGCGTTTTCCCAGGTCAGCAGGCTGATCGTAGGGGGTGGCGAGCGGCCCGCGGGGCAAAGTTTGCCAAACCGATGCCTAGCCGTGCGCGGGCGTTGCGGCCATGGTGCGGCGTGGGGTTCTCCCCGCCGCCTGCTGCCGCGTGGACAGGTCGTGCAAACCTCTCGAGAGGTGGGCCAGGTTGGCCGAGATCCACGGCAGCGACAGGGGGTCCGAGGAGGTCAGCGCGGTCATGCGCTCCTCCTGGCTCTCGCCGTACAGGAGGCTGGTGGCCACCCGCACCCTCGCGGCCGACGGGTCGTCGCCGAAGGCGTGTCCGGGCAGTACGGCGATGCCGTGATCCTCGATCAGCAGTTTGGTGACTTCTGCCGAGCCGCCCACCCTCAGGTGTCCGAGGTCGGGGTAGAGGTAGAAGCCGCCCTGCGGGGCCGGGACGCTCGCCCCCGCCTCGACGAACGCGGCGTGGACGGCGTTGGCGACCACCGCGTGCAGCCGCCGGCTGCGCGCCACGCGTTCGACCAGCTCCACGGGTTCGGTGAAGGCGTAGGCGGCAGCAGCCTGGACGGGAGCGGCCGGCGCCGACCAGATCTCGCTGGCGATCGCCAGGACCTTGTCGAGCAGTCCGCGCGCGCCGTGGGGCAGCCTGGCGACGCCGATGCGCCAGCCGCCGAGCGCGAGGCTCTTGCTCAGCCCGGTGGTGATGACCGTGCGTTCCGGCGCCAGGTCGGCCGGCGACAGGAACGGGGTGTCGATGTCGTGGACGAGGTCGCGGTAGATCTCGTCGGAGATGATCACGAGGTCGAGCTCGCGGGCGACCTGGACCAGGCGGCCCATGGTCCGCGGCGAGGCGAGTCGTCCCGTGGGGTTGTCGGGCAGCGTGACGAGCACGGAGCGCACGGTCCTGCCCTGCGCGCGGGCCCGCAGGACGGCGGCGGCGACCAGGTCGGGGTCGGGCGCCCCGCCCTCGCCGGGAGGCGTCGGCACCATGATCGGCTCGGCGCCGACCAGGTCGGCCTGCGCCGCGTAGCTGACCCAGCTCGGCTTGGGCAGCACGATGTCGCCGCCGATGGCGAGCTGCAGGCCGTACAGCAGGGGCTTGCTGCCCGGCGCGCAGACGACCTGGTCGGGTTCCGTGACGAGTCCCCGTCGGGTCCAGTAACCCGCCGCCGCCTCGCGCAGTTCCATGGCGCCCGCGACCGGCCCGTAGCCGTTGCGGTCGGCGGCGGCTACCAGCCTGTCCAGCAGCGCCGGGTGCACGGGCAGCCCTGCCTCGCCGAAGGCCAGGTGCAACACGCGTTCCCCGGCGCGCCGTCTTCGTTCGATGTCCTCGTTCGCCGCCAGGGTGGCGGAAAGCGTCACGTTCATGTTTGTCACGTTCCCAGCCTGGTTGTATGAAGGCATCAGCACAAGCGAGGCTTTTCATGGGTAGGCATAAGGAAGTCCGATGCTCGATTTGCGGCGTCTTGTGGTGATCTGCGAGTTCGCTCGGCGGGGCAGCATCGCCGCCACCGCCGAGTCGCTGGGATACAGTCCCTCGGCGGTCTCGCAGCAACTGGCCGCGCTGGAGCGGGAGGCGGGCACCGCGCTGCTCGACCGCACCGCGCGCAGCGCCGAGCTGACCGACGCGGGCCGGCGCCTGGTGGCGCACGCCGAGCGCATCCTGACCATGGTCGAGGAGGCGGAGTCCGACCTGTCGGCGCAGGCGGGCACGCCCGCGGGCCGCGTGGTGCTCACCGCCTTCCCCACGGCGGCGGTCGCCTTCGCGCCGGTGCTGGCGCGCTCGCTGCGCCGCCACACGGAGCTGACGATCAGGCTGGGACAGTCGCGCTCCGGGCGGGGCATGCGCGAGGTGCAGTCGGGCGAGGTCGACATCGCGCTCGTCGACGACTGGTACGGCAGGGCGCACGACAGCGAGTCGCTGCGGGTCTTCCCCCTCCTGCACGACCCGCTGGTCCTCGTGGTGCCGCGCAGGCACCGCCTGGCCGACCCCGAGGTGCCGATCGACCTGCGGGAGCTGCGCGACGAGCCGTGGATGGCCACCCCTGACGGCGAGCCGTCCCGCCTGGCCGTGGACAGGCTCTTCGCCGACGTGGGCGGCGCGCGGCCGACGCCGTGGGAGTTCGAGGGCCTCGGCACCATCCTGTCCCTGGTGGCCAAGGGCATCGGCATCGCCGCCGTCCCCGCCCTGGCCCTGGCCGCGGGCGTGCGGGGCATCGCGGTGCGCCAGTTCCCCGGCTCCGCCGGAGGCCGTGACGTGCTGGCCGTCGCCCGGCGCTCCAGCGTCCACCGGCCCTCGGTGTCGGTGACGCTGCGGGCGATCCACGTCGCCGCCCGCTATCTCGCCGCCGATCTGGAGCCCGTCAGGCTGGCGCACCGGTAGCCTTCGGTGCCGTGGCTCCGACGTACGAGATCGAGACCCTGCTCGCGGGCGCCCGCGGAAAGATCGTCGCGGGCGTCGACGAGGTCGGCCGCGGCGCGTGGGCCGGCCCCGTCATGGTCTGCGCGGTCGTCACCGACCTGTCCGAGCCGCCCGGCGGGCTGACCGACTCCAAGCAGCTGTCGGCCGCCCGGCGCACCGCGCTCGTGCCCGAGCTGGAGCGGTGGGCGAAGGGCATCGCGTACGGCACGGCCTCCCACGAGGAGATCGACGCCCTGGGCATGACGGAGGCGCTGCGCAGGGCGGCCCGGCAGGCCCTCGAGGCCCTTCCGGTGCGGCCCGACGTGGTGATCCTCGACGGCTCCCACGACTACATCGGCGCCCCGTGGCCGGTCCGCCTGGAGGTCAAGGGCGACCAGGCGAGCATCTCGGTGGCCGCCGCCTCGGTGCTGGCCAAGGTTCGGCGCGACACCCTCATGGCGGACCTCGGCTGCGACGAGTACGGCTTCGCGGAGAACGCGGGCTACCCCTCGCCCGTCCACCAGGCCGCGCTGGCCGAGCACGGCCCCACGCCGCACCACCGCCTGTCCTGGTCCTACCTGGACGACCTGCCGCGATGGCGCCATCTCAAGAAGCACAGGGACGCGGCGGTCGGCGAGGGGCAGATCTCCCTGTTCGGCTGAGCCCGCCGGTGACGCACAGGATCAGCAGTCGACGAGCTCCGGCCGCTGGTTGAGGATCTGCGCCCGCGGCGTCACGAAGTCGCGGAGCGCGCCGGTCGCGGCCGGGTCGAACACCGCGACCCTGTGACAGTTCTGGAAGGCGAGCCGTACCCCGAAGTGGCGCTCGAGGGCACCGCGCATCGCGTCGCTGGCCAGGCAGCGCAGGAGCTGGCCGCGAGCCTCCTCGTCCGGGGGCGGGGTGTGGTTGTCGGCGAACTCGGCTCCTGAATGTTCACGCTGCTTGACCAGCTCGCTGATCATCGACCAGGCGTAGGGCAGGGAATCGCGGACGCAGGCGACGAACGCCGCGTCGTCGATCTCACCCTGTCTCGCCTGCTCGAGAAGATCGTTGGGAACGGTCAGCGACATGCTTTCTCCTCTCGAAGGGGGCCCACTCGACGCTAGGTGTGGTCGTGGGCGTGCTCTAGATGGCCTGAGGGCGACAGTCGAGTGACGCCGGGCCGTACACGAAGCCGGGGTCGATCTGCTCGGCGAGGTCGCGCCCGGTGCGCTCGTTGGCCCACGCGCGGGCGTTGCGCAGGTGGAACTCCGCGGCCTGCCTGCCGAACCTCTCCCAGTCCTTCTCCTGCGCGTCGACGTGCTTGAGCAGCACCGACAGGGCCTCGGCGTTGGCCGGTTCGAGGTCGTCGAGGGTGAACCGCCTGCCCTGCTCCATGGCGCGGACCGCGGTGGAGTGCTCCAGCCAGGTCAGCAGGTCGTCGCCGACCTGGTCGTGCAGGAACTCCACGTCGGCGGGCCCGTGGACCTTGTTGCCCACCACCGCGACGGGCACGTCGTGGTCGGCGGCGTAGTCCTTGTACTGCCGGTAGACGCTCACCCCCTGCCGGGTCGGCTCGGCCACCAGGAAGGTCACGTCGAACCGGGTGAACAGGCCGGAGGCGAAGGAGTCGGCCCCCGCCGTCATGTCGACCACGACGTACTCGTCGTGGCCGTCGACCAGGTGGTTGAGCAGCAGCTCGACCGCACCGACCTTGGAGTGGTAGCAGGCGACGCCGAGGTCGTCCTCGCTGAAGGGCCCGGTGGCCATGAGGCGCGGCCCTTCCGGCGTCGCCACCGTGTACGGCAGGTCGGCGAAGCGCAGGATCCGCGAGCCGCGCCCCGGCGGGGTCGTCTTGACCATCGCGGCGGCGGAGGGGATCAGCGGATTGGAGCCGCGCAGCAGCTCTTTGATCTCGGTGAGGCGCCCGCCGAGCGGCTCAGGCTCCTCGTCCACGCCGAGGACCAGCGCCAGGTGCTGGTTGATGTCGGCGTCGACGGCCACCACCGGCCTGCCCTGACCGGCCACGTACCTCGAGAACAGTGCGGACACGGTGGTCTTGCCGCTGCCGCCCTTGCCAACGAACGCCACTCTCACGCTGAAGCCCCATCTGACGATGAAAACCGTTACCGATTCAGCATGACACAAGGGGACGCGAGGCGGCGTGATTTTGCCGAAACGCTGGTCAGAGCGAAACGATCTGCGCGAACGTGATCTCGGTCAGCAGCCTCTCCTCGTGCTCGCGCAGGGCGGCCCACACGTCGGCGAGCGGCTCGGCCACCCCCGGATACTCGTCGGGTGACGGCCACCCCTCGACGACCGCGATCACGTCGGCCAGCGTGATCGCGGCGGCGTCGCGAGCCAGCCAGTAGCCGCCCTCGGGGCCGCGCTGGCTGCGGATCAGCCCGGCCCTGCGCAGCTGCAACAGGATGTTGTCCAGGAACCTGCGGGGGATGCCCTGCGCCGCGGCGATCCGCTCGGCGGGCACCGGGCCCTCCGGCGCCGCGGCCAGCTCGGTGACCGCCCGCAGCGCGTACTGCGTCCTAGCGGAGATCCGCACGAAGGCCCCAGCGGCGGCGAAGGGCGTTGTCACCGAGCTCGAAGAGCACGTCGATGACGATGCCGATCAGCAACACGACAATCATGGTGGCGAGCAGGCCCGCCGAGTCGGCCAGCTCCCTGGCGTAGTGGAGCTGCTCGCCGAGCGAGGGCTGGTTGGCGATGATGACCACGATCTCGCCCGCCATCAGCGACCGCCACGCGAAGGCCCAGCCCTGCTTGAGGCCCGCCAGGAACGACGGGAGCGAGGCCGGCAGGATCACGTGCCAGTAGAGCTGGAGCCGGCGGAAGCCGAGCACGTGCCCCGCGCGCAGCAGCAGCGGCGGCGTGTAGTCGACGCCGGTGATCAGGCCGTTGGCGATGGAGGGCGCGGCGCCGAGGATCACCACGAAGGTGATGGCGCTCTCGCTCAGCTTGAACAGCAGGATCGCCAGCGGGAACCAGGCGATCGACGGCATGGTCTGCAGGCCCGTGATGAGCGAGCCGAAGGCCGCCCGCAGCACCCTGACCCTGGAGACCAGCGCGCCGACGATCAGGCCGATCAGTACGGCGGCGGCGAATCCGGTCACCGCCCTGCGCATGGTCACCCCGACGGCCTGCCAGAACTCGGCGGTGGCCAGGCGGTCGAACAGCACGGGGAAGACCTCGGACGGGCCGGCGAAGACCCAGGGCTCCCAGAACCCCGCCCAGACCACGCCCTGCCAGATGATCAGCACGATGCCGACCGCCAGCGTGATCGGCCAGACCCGCGCCCAGAGGCGGCCGGCCAGGGCGCCGCGCCGCTTCTCGGTGATCTCCAGGGCGTCGAGGCCGGCGATCTGGGCGGCGTGAGTGTCGGTGGTCACGGCGTTCCTCCCTCGCGGCCGCCTCCACCCGCGGGACCCGACTCACGCGAGCCGCCGGCGTGGCGGGCCACCTCCTGCTTGAGCTGGTCGGTGATGCGCGCCGCCAGCCCCGCCACCTCGGCCGAGTCCGTACGGCGCGGCCGGGCGAGCTCCACGGGGAACTCCTCGACGACCTTGCCCGGCCTGCTGCTCAGCAGCACGACCCGGTCGCCGAGCCGTACCGCCTCGCGGACGTTGTGGGTGACGAACAGCACCGACAGCCGCCGCTCGCGCCAGATCCGCTCCAGCTCGTCGTGGAGCAGGTCGCGGGTCATGGCGTCGAGCGCGCCGAACGGCTCGTCCATGAGCAGCACGTCGGCGTCCTGGGCCAGCGAGCGGGCCAGCGCCACGCGCTGGCGCATGCCGCCTGACAGCTGGTGCGGCCGCTTGGGGCCGAAGCCGCCCAGGTGGACCATCTCGAGGAACTCCTCGGCCCTGGCCCGCCGTTCCCGCCTGGGCAGCGCCCGCATGGCCATCTCGACGTTGGCCGCGACGGTGAGCCAGGGGAACAGCGCGGGTTCCTGGAACATCATCGCGACCCTGCGGCCGGTCGTGGTGATCGTGCCGCCGGACGGCCGGTCGAGCCCGGCCACCAGCGAGAGCAGCGTGCTCTTGCCGCATCCCGACGCGCCGAGGAGGCAGACGAACTCGCCGGGCGCCACGCCGAGCGAGACCTTGTCGAGGGCGAGCAGGTCGCCGTAGAGCTTGGAGACCCCTTCGAGCCTGACCGCGACCTGGCGGTCCACCTGGACGGTCATGTCACTTGTCCTTGATCGACTGCTGGCCCTTCGCGGCCAGGACCTCGTTGAGGACCTTCAGGTCGTAGATGCCGTTGAGGTCCACCGGCTTCAGCAGCCCGACCTTCACGGCGTGGTCGGCGCTGCCGGTCAGCGAAGCGGCGATCGGGTCGTTGGTGAACGTGATGTTCTTGAACGCGCTGGCCAGCACCTCGGGCTTGAGCGGCTTGCCCGTCAGCTTCTCGACCGAGGCGTTGACCACCTTCGCCGCGGCGTCGGGGTCGGCGTTGATCTCCTCGGTCGACTGGACGTGCGCCTCGATGAGCTTCTTGAGCAGGTCGGGGTTGGCCTTGGCCCACTCCTGCCGGACGATCAGGTGAGTGATCACGAACTGCTTGTCCGGCCAGAGCTCGCGCTCGTCCTGCAGGATCTTGCCCTTGCTCTCGATGACCAGCCTGCTGGCGAACGGCTCGGGCACCCAGGCGCCGTCGATGTCACCCGTGGCGAACGTCTGCAGGGTCTGCGAGTTCTCCTGCGGGACGATGCTGACGTCGCCGCCGCCCTTGGTGTCGGTCTTGAGGCCCTTCTCCTGCAGCCAGTAGCGCAGGGCGACGTCCTGCGTGTTGCCGAGCTGCGGAGTGGCGATCTTCTTGCCCTTGAGGTCCTCCACCGAGTTGATCTCGGGCTTGACGACGAGGTAGACGCCGCCGGAGGCCGCGCCCGCCACGATGTTGATGGCCTTGCCCTTGGACTTCTCCCAGGCGTTGATGGCCGGGTTGGGGCCGATGTAGGTGGCGTCGACGGCGCCGGAGAAGACGGCCTCGATGGCGGCCGGACCCGCGTTGAACGTGCTGGTCTTGAGGGGGACGCCGAGAGACTTGGCGTAGATGCCCTTCTCGACGCCGTAGAGGGCGGTGGAGTGCGTGATGTTCGGGAAGTACCCGAGGCGCACCTCCTTGGCGGCAGCAGCCGGCGCGCCCGACGAGGAGGACCCGCACGCGGCCGCGAGCGAGGTCATGGCCAGTATGGCGGCGGCGGCTAGCCTCTTCATCGCAACTCCCTATTTCCTACTTAATAAGTCGGCTATATGCACATCAAAACCCTTCATTCCCTTCTAGTCAAGTCGGAATTACGAGACCCTTTGTCAGGGAGATCCGTCAGCTCCCGGCCGGGAGGGGGCGGCGCTGTCGGGCCACTCGGTGGGGCCGACGAGCTCGATCTCGATGGCCAGGACGCCGAGCGCCTCCTTCTCGGGTCCGTAGATGCGCCGGACGTCGGCTAGCTGCTCCGCCAGCGGGCTGTCCGGGTTGACCCGCTCCGGGCCCTCGGCGGCGAACATCTCCTCGAAGGAGGCGTAACACGCGACGCGCCGCACCATGGTGACCGCGTCGTCGTCGCCGCAGACGAACCTGATCCGGTCACCGGCCTTGAGGGTGCTCAGGTTGGGACAGCGGACGCGCACCTCGACGGTCTTGCGCCCGGAGGCGACCAGGTCGAAGTAGTGGCGGTAGAGGTCCATCTCGCGCGCCTGCGCGCCTGTGGTCATGATGCGATCCCATCGGTCGGTGGCGGCCGCCCCGGTGTCCCTCCTGTACCCAACCCGGCACCGCCCTGCCCCCGGGTCGCCCTGCCTCCGGTACCGCCCTGCCCCTGGCACCCGCCCTGCCCCCGACGCCCGCCCTGCCCTCGGGTCGCCCTGCCCCCGGGTCGCCCTGCCTCCGGTCGGCCGGTGCTCGGTCAGTCGGTGGGTGGTCGGCCGGTGCTGCGGGGCGCGGGTGGATGCTCGGTGCCGCCCGTGCCGGCTGAATGGCCGGGGTTGTGGGAGCGCGGGTGGCGGCACCGTGAGCCGTGCTGTACCTCGAGGTGAGGCCTACCTACCCACACATAGCGGAGACATGAATCCCTCTAGCACTCTCCGTGACTGATCGACTACTTTAAGTAATCAGACGGTCGCCCCCAGTCACCGCACGCAGGAGGTTCCATGCGTCGTCCCGCCCGCTTACCCGCCGCCTGTAGCCTGCTCCTGTCCGTCGCTCCGGCCCAGGCCGGACCAGTGCCGCCAACCGTGACCCGGTAGCCGACACCGCCCCGTCTCCGGCCCGGCGCCGCCCCACCCCACGCCCCACATGGCTCCGGGCCGGCCCGGCGGTGTCCCGCCCTGTACGCGCAGCTCGTGCCCACGGCTCGTGTCCACGGCTTTGTCCACAGCTACGTGCTCACGGGTCGTGCCCACGGGTCGTGTCCGCACTGGCCCCGGGCCGGTTCGGCGTCCACACCATCCATCCCCACTCAGGCGCCGGGCCGGTCCGGTTCACGGCCCCGTGGTCGGGCACGGATCCACTCCTCAAGCCCCCCCGTGAAGTCACCGAAGGAGATCGTGCTGAACGTCCGAGCCCTGCCCGCCGTGGCGACCCTCGCGCTGGCCGCCGCCGTCGTTCCGCCCTTCGTGCCGGGCGGCGGCGGCCCCGCCGGTCGAGGGGGCCGCTAGCAGACCTCGTCCAGCGAGATCGCCCGCTCCGAGGAGGAAGGGGTGGGCGACGGGGACGGGGTCGACACGGTGCGCCGGGGGGCGCCGGACCTGTCCTTCAGCGCCTCGGACACCTTGCGCCTGATCAGGTGCCAGTCCGGGTAGGCCGTGTTGATCAACGGGGGCACGAACTGGAGGCTCTTGATGTGGGTGCCCTTCACCTTCTGCCCGAGGTCGACCAGCGCCGGCAGCAGGTCGGCCGGGATGTCGGTGGAGATGGCCCGCTTGGTGGCGGCGGCCAGGTTCTCGAAGCTGTTGAGCAGCGTCACCGGGTCGGCCTGCTGGGCGACGGCGTTGAGCAGGCACTTCTGGCGGCCCATGCGCACGTAGTCGTCGCTGTAGGTGCGTGAGCGGCCGAACCACAGCGCCTCCTCGCCGGACAGCTTGCGGGTGCCGGCGGGCAGCAGGCCCTCGTTGTACTTGCCGTAGGTGATCGGCTCCCTGATGGTGATCCTGACCCCGCCCATCGCGTCGATGATCTGCGCGAAGCCCGCCATGTCGACCATGGCGTAGTAGGTGACGGGGATGCCGAGGATGTCACTGATCGTCTGCTTGAGCAGGGCCGGGCCGCGGTGGCCGTTCTTCACGCCCGGCACCATCTCGGGGTAGTCCTCGGCGTACTGGAAGATCTCGTTGAGCAGGCCGGGGGTGGCGGGCGGCTCGCCGGTGAAGCCGTAGGGGAAGCGGTCGCGGGCCGGGCCGTCGGGCAACTGCACCTGCTGCAGGTTGCGCGGCAGGCTGAAGAGCGTCGTGGCGCCCGTGGCGGTGTCGATGCTGGCGACGGTCATGCTGTCGGTGCGTACGCCGGGCCGGTTGGGGGCGGCGTCGGCGCCCACGAGCAGGATGTTGACGCGGGTCGCGCCCTTCCACGGGTCCCTGGCGATCACCGGGCTGGTGCTGGTGGCGGAGAACACGGTGGTCACCACGTCGTGGGAGAGGTAGGCCACGCGGCCGGCCCACGCGCTCGGCGCGATGACCAGCATGCACAGCGCGCCAGCGACGGCGAGGTTCAGGTTGTGGCCCGCGCCCTTGGGCCGGACGAGCCAGAAGGACCAGAGGATCACGACCGACCAGGTGACGCCGACCGTCGCGATGGCGACCGTGAGCGCGGCGAGCCAGGCAGGCTGGACGGCCAGCGACAGCAACTGGCCGCGGAAGGCCGTGGCCATGGTCACGATCAACCCGACGAGCACCAGGTAGACCGTCATGAGCAGGAAACCGGTGCGATGCCGTCCCGTGGCGATGTGGGCCACACCCCACAGCAGCGCCGAGCCGATCGTCAGGCTCACACCCATACCTGGGCCGAATTCGCGACCTTTGCCAGCCATCCCGCCCCAACCTCAGCTATCAGCAGATCCATCACAGATTAGTAACGGTTGCGGATCGATCGGCCAGGTTGCGGAACGCGTCGGTCCAAGCTTTCACCAAGAGGCCGCTCCGGCGAACGAGGTGGGTGCCGGGGTGTATCCCAGCAGCTCGCGAGCCCGGCTGATGTCCAGCGTACGCTCGACGGCCAGATGGCCCACGGCGTACCTGGTCAGCCTGGGTGGGCGGCCGGTGAGCCCGGCGACGATCTCGGAGAGGGCGGCCATCCGCATGGCGGGGCCCGCGCCGACGTAGAGCGGTTCCGCGGCGAGGCGGCGTTCGCGCAGCACCTCGCGGAGCGCGGCCTCCAGGGTGACCGGGTGGCTGTCGGTGACGTTGTAGACGCCGATCGGGGCCGTGACGGCCAGCAGGCAGGCCTGGGCGAGGTTGTCCACGGAGGTGAGGCTGAGCCTGGTCGCGCCGCTGCCGACGGCGAGCAGCCGGCCCGCCCTGACCGAGCGCAGCAGGCGGGGCAGGAGCGTGGTGTCGCCCCTGCCGTAGATCGCGTGCGGGCGCAGGATCACCGCCGCGCCCATGACGGTGTTCTCCGCGGTGGCCTTGGCCGCGCCGTAGGCGTTGGCGTAGCGCCTGACCGGGGCCTCGTCCTCCTTCGCCATGACGGTCGGGCGGAACGGGTCGTAGACGCTCGCCGTGCTGACATGGACGAAGCGGGCGCCGGGAAAGGCGGCCATCGCGTTGCGGGTGCCTGTGACGTTGGCCTGCCAGATCTCGCGCGGCGGACCCCAGTCGGTGACGCTGCCCGCGCAATGGATCACCGCGTCGACCCGCTCGTCCGGGGGCCGTCCGTGGACCAGGTCCCACGAGGTGTAGGGGACGGTGCCCAGGTCGGCGTGGGGACGCCGGCCGTACGCCAGCACCTCCCAGCCTCGGGCGGCGGCGGCCCTGCAGACGGCGCCGCCCACGAAGCCGGACGCCCCGGTGACCGCGACCCTCATGACAGGCCCCACCCGAGCCCCCGGAGGCAGGTGACCCCGACGGCATGGAAGGCCGGGCCGGGAGCGTGTCCGCAGGCGGGGGTCATCGGGCCACCAGCCGTCTGATCGCGGCCCTGTCGAGCTTGTCGCTGCGGCCCTTGCGGGGCAGTTCGGCGAGCGTGACGATGCGGTCGGGGAGCGCGGGGGCGTCCATGAGGTCGGGCAGCGCCTTGCGCACCAGCTTCTCGTCGTAGCCCGCCGTCGTGGTCAGCGCCAGGACGACCTCCTCGTCGCCGGTGTCGGGATCGGGCAGGCCGACGACCGCCGCTTCGCCGACGCCCGGCAGCGCGGCGATGGCGGGTTCGTAGACGCCGGGATAGATGTTGACGCCGTCCCTGAGGATCATGTCCTTCTTCCTGCCGAGCAGCACCAGCCTGCCGTCGGCGTCGAGGCGGACCAGGTCGCCGGTGGCCACCTCGGTGAGCGGCGGGTCGCCGAGGTAGCCGCGGGCGAGGTGCGGCCCGTTCACGAACAGCTCGCCGTCGTCGGCGACCCGCACACCCACGCCCGGCAGCGGGGCGCCGAGCAGGTCGCCGCCCGTCGCGGCCAGCTTGTCCTCGGCGGAGGCGACGGCGATCGGCAGCGCTTCGGTCATGGCGTACACCGACAGGATGTCGGCGGCGGGCGCCGCCTGCCGTGCCCTCCGGAGAACGGCGGGCGGCGCGGGCGCGGCCCCGAGCAGCAGGCAGCGCAGGGTCGCGGGCAGCCTGGGGGTGCGCTCCAGCAGCGCGTGCAGCCGTACCGGAACGGAGAAGGCGTGGGTGGCTCCGCGCCTGGCCAGCTCGCTCGCGTAGTCGCCGCGGCCCGGCATCGACCAGGTGGCGCCCGCGATGAGCGCGGGCAGACCGAGGATGAACTGGTCGGTGTGCACGACGTCGCCCGGCCCCAGCCGCACCGCCTCGGTGAACAGGCGCAGCCCCGCGGCCAGCGACCGCCTGGTGTGCACGACTCCCTTGGGCCGCTCCGTCGTCCCGGACGTGAAGGCCACCACAGCCGCCTGGTCCGACGTCACCGGCCCGCCCGCCCCAGGCCCGCCCGGTACGGCAGGCAACGCACCCCCCAAAGGGGGCCCGCCCGGTACGGCAGGCAACAGCTCACCCGCCAAGGACCCGCCCGGTACGGCGGGCAGCCCGTCCAGCCTGAGCGCGCCCCGGGGGACGCCGGGCAGCCACGGCCCGGTGTAGAGGTGGCGGGCTCCGGGGAACGGCTCGCGCAGGTTCGGCAGCACCAGCCCCCTGCGCCTGGCCACTCCTTTCAACGGCCCGCTGAGCAGGTACAGCAGCGATTCGGCCAGCACCCACCGGGGGCGGGTGTGCGCCATCCGTCCCGCGAACACCTCGGGCGCGAGCCCGGGGTCGGCCAGCACGAGCGTCCCGCCCGCCGCGACCGCGCCGAGCGCCAGCGCGACGGCGTCGGGCCCCGGCCGTACGGCGAACAGGACGCCGAAGTCGTCCGTGTCGTGCAGGGCGTGGGCGACGGTGAGGAGGCGGTCGCGGAGCGCGCCGTAGGTGACGGGAGTCCCGTCGGGTGCGATCAGCGCGGTCCTGCCTGGCGCGCTGTCAGCGGTGGCGAGCACGCCGGAGATAATGTCGATCATGCTTTCCTGACCCAGAGGTGCGCGTAGGTCGGGATGAGGACGCCGCGCGCCGCGCGCCTGCCCACGACGCGCAGGTCGTGCTGGAGCAGGGTGGCGGCGACGGCGCGGATCTCGGCCAGCGCGAGCGGGTAACCGATGCAGAAGTGCGGCCCCGCGCCGAACCACAGCCTGCGCAGCTCGGGCGGGTGCGGCCGGGAGAGGTCGAAGGGGCCGTGCGCGCGGGCGCAGTTGTGGGTGGCGATGAGCACGCGGTCGCCCGGCCGTACCGGGATCGTGCCGACGGTGGCGGGTTCGGCGACCGAGCGCAGCATCACCGGGGTGGGGGTGGTCACCCGCATGGCCTCCTCGACGGCGCGGTCGAGGTCGGCGCCCGCGATCCGCCGGTCGCCGCCGAGGTGCCCGTGGTCGTGCAGCAGCGCGACGAGGCGGGGGACGAAGGTGGCCACGGTCTCGGTGCCGGTCAGGAAGAACGCGCCCGCCGCGCCCCTGGCCTCGGCTTCGGACAGTCCGAGCGAGCGCATCCTGCCCATGACGGTGGACGGGTCGCCGGCGAGGTAGGCGGCGGAGGCGATGTCGCCGATCCGGTCGAGGACCTCGCGGGCGGCCACGACCTGGCGGTCCGACAACCTGCGGGTGCGCAGCGACACCATGGCGGCCACGCGTTCCCCGTCGGCGAACAGCGCCCGCGCCCGTTCGGCGGGCACCTCGCCGAGCCCGATCACCCTGCAGATCACCGAGCCGGCCATCAGCCGCATGGCGTCCACGAGGTCCACCCGCTCGTCCTGGTCGAGCCGGGCGGACAGCTGCTGCAACGGCGGGTCGAGCACGTCGGCGACGAGCGCCGAGACGGACGAGGGAGTGAAGAGCGGCGCGAGCTTGGCGCGTAGCGCGGCGTGGCCGGCGCCCTCCATGTTGAGCAGCACGGACGGGCCGAGCACCGGTGTCCACAGCTCGCCGGGGGAGCCGGGTCCGTCCTTGCGGAAGCGCGGGTCCATGAGCACCCGGCGGGCGGTGGCGGCGTCGTTGACGACCACGCCGAGCCCGGGGACACGGACCACGGGGCCCATGCGCGCCAGCAGGCGGACCAGGGGATAGGCGAAGGGGTGCGCGGCCAGGTAGAGCCTGGTCTCAGGGGTCATCGGATGTCGATCACGTCTGGCCGGTAGTGGTGGTCGATGTACCAGGCGAGGGTGCGGACCAGGCCGTAGGCGCGCAGGCGGCGCACCGAGCCGAACACCACGACGTCGCGGCGGGAGCCGTACGCGCCGGTGAGCCTGCGCACGCGGTTGACCAGCTCGCGGTCCTCGTGCATCTCCTCGATCGCGGTGCGGGGGAAGCCGCCGGAGCGCTCGTAGAGGTCCGCGGTGATCGCCAGGGTGGCGCCGGGCATCATCACGTACGGCCCGCGGTACTCGGGCGAGCGGTTGCTCGGCCGTACCTTGCCGAAGAAGGCGGCGGTCTCGACCACGGCGGGGATGAGGCGGCGCTCCCAGAGTCTCAGCGGGAACTCGTCGGTGCGCGCCCGCAGCTTGCCGCCGACCAGTTCGAGGCCGTCGTCGAAGGCGCGGCGGATGTTCGCCGTCCAGTCGGCGCGCGGCAGGCAGTCGGCGTCGGTGCGCGCCAGGTGGGTGGCGCCGTTGGCGATCGCGTGGCGCATGCCGGTGTCGGAGGCGGCGCCGGTGCCCTTGCGCGTCTCGTGGACGACCTCGGCGCCGAACGACCGGGCCACCTCGGCGGTGCCGTCGGTGCTGGCGTTGTCGACGACCAGCAGGGTGAAGTCGCGGTCGCGCTGCTCGCGCAGGGCGCGCAGCGTGGCCCCGATGCTCGCCGCCTCGTTGTAGGCGGGCACGACGACCCAGAGGCGCATCACATCTCCGCCAGCATGACGCCCATGCTGATGCCGCCGCCGAGGCCGAGCATCGCCACCCGGTCGCCCGGTGCCCAGCCGCCCAGCTGGAGCTGCAACGGGAGCGTGGCCGAGGCGCAGTTGCCGTGCTCGGGCAGGCTGACGATCAGCCTGTCCTCGGGGATGCCCAGCGTGTCGGCCAGGAAGCGCAGGTACGGCAGCGCCACCTGGTGCACCGCGACGATCGAGAAGTCCGTCCACGACAGCCCCGTCCGCTTGAGGGCGTTGAGGAAGATGTCGGGCCCGACCTTCTCGAACGCCTCCTTCAACCGGCGGCCGTCGCCGCGGAAGTAGGAGTGCTCGGGGTCGCGGGGATGCGCGGAGCCGCCGCCGGGCAGCGTGCCGACGTCCCACGCGGTGCTGTCGGCGGAGAAGTCGCGGTAGAAGATGCCGCGTCGCGGGTCGGCGGCGACCAGCACCGCGGCTCCCGCGTCGGACAGCGTGTAGCCGGCGAAGGACTCGACGAATTGCCGGCGATCCTCCACCTGCCATCTGATCGCCCGGCTCGGCGTCTCGCCGGAGCACACCAGCACCCTGCGGTACGCGCCGGACACGATCAGCGCCTCGGCCACCTGGATCCCGTTGAGCAGGCTGTTGCAGGCGTTCTTCACATCGAACACCGGGCACGACAGGCCCAGTTTCGCGGCCACGATGTGCGCGGTCGCCGGCTCGACCATGTCCTGCGACGCGGAGGCGAAGACCAGCAAGTCGACGTCGGTGTCGAGCTGCCTGGCGGCCTCGGCGGCCAGGTCGGAGGCCTGCTGGTCGCCCGCCGCCACATGCCTGCGCCTGATGCCCGTCAGGCGTTCGATGAGCCCGCTGGGCGCCCTGAATCCCTCGATCCGCTCCTCGACCTCACCGCTCGTCCGCGTCAGGCCGGGGAGGTACGTCGCTATGTCCACTATGCGCGCCTTCACGCGAAGCAGGCTAGTCAACCGACTTGCAGAACACTTGACGGGGCGATGGACGACCCTATACCTGCGGGGTCGCTCCGCTCAGGACTGTGCGATCCGCTGGACCTGTGTGAGATCGGCCAGGTAGAGGTGCGGGACGTCCACGAACACCCGCAGGGGGCCGCAGCCCAGGCCGAGATCCCGCGCGATCTCGGCCTGGACGTCTCTGAGCGGCACGTAGTTCAGATAGCAGGTGTAGGCGTTCTGCGAACGGAACGACGCCGTCATCACCAGCGCGCCCTCCCTGATCCTGACCGCCACCGCGGCCAGGCACGGCACGGCGTCGTACGGCTCGCCCGGCCTGGTCAGCGACACCCACGCGCTCTTGCTGTACGGCCTGGCCCGCAGCAGCGTGGTCGCCCACTCCAGCTGGGGCGTCAGGCGCTGCCCGTAGCTGTACTTGAACGGCGGGATGACGTCGCCCTCGGTGAACTTACGGGTGTAGAGGGCGTGCTTGGCGACGTCGCCGTACCGCCTGAGGATCGGGTCGTCGTCCCATCGCACGTCGCCGATCTCGAACAGGACCGCCGCGCCCTCGATGACCGGGCCGCGGTCGTCGTCGGCGGGCACGCCGGACGCCTGCACGTGCCGCATCAGCCATATCCACGCCTCCCCACACGACGCCCACCTCGTGGGCTCTGCCATCAGGTCTCCACGTTCGGGAAGTTGTAGGGGTTGTGGGGCAGGCGGCGCCGCCTGGTCACGTTGCAGCGCACGTAGTAGACCGAGTAATGCACCAGCGCCACCAGCAGGATGCTCAGCAGCAGCAACGGCGGGTTGAGCTCGCCGCCGCTGAGCCCGGTGACGCCGACCGTCAGGTAGGCGGAGTTCACCAGGGCCAGCATCATCACGTTGACCCCCGGCCACGCCAGCGGCGCGTAGGTCTCCGGGTAGCGGGGGTCGACCGGCAGGTTCGGCGACCAGTCGAACTCGTCCTTGAGGCGGGTGACGTAGAGCAGCCGGAAGTTGTTGAGCGCCCTCGCCGTCCTGGCGTGCGCGTTCACCGCCTCGATCAGGCGCAGGAAGGGCAGCACGCCCAGCAGGCCGAAGGCCGCCACCAGCGCGTAGAGGTACCACGGCACGGTGTCCCACCTGGTCAGGCTGGCGGGGTCGACCACCTTGGTGCTGGTCAGCGCGATCGCGGCGGCGAACGGCGCCGACAGCAGGCTCATCGCTAACCGGGTCATCTTGAGCCGCTCCTCCTTGGCAGCCAGATGAACCGCGTAGATCCCGTTGAAATCCACGGCGGCCAGTTGGAGGAACTGCGTCGCTTCGAGCGGCGTCGGGGGTTTCCGCATGAGCGTGCTCCTGGAATGCCAGATGCCTCCAGTATGAGCGGCCGTCCTGAGTTTTGTACCAACAAATCTCAACTTGCTCGGGTCAAAGTTTGCCGCTCCGCGTGGTCGATGTAGGCGGTCGGCAGGCCGTACATGATCGCGGCCATCTCGCTGTCGTGGATCACGGGCAGCGCGGAGACGGCGTCGGCGGCCAGGCCGCGGCAGTACTCGAGGGTGTCGCCGACGATCGTGGTCTCCCTGAGCGCGGCGAGGGTGGCGGCGACGTCGTCGCGCAGCACCGAGGGGTCCTTGGCCATCGCGCGCAGCATGGGGAAGGTGTAGACGCCCTGGCGCAGGTCGTTGCCCGACGGCTTGCCGAGCCGCTCGGCCGGCGCGGTGAGGTCGAGCAGGTCGTCGAGGATCTGGAAGATCAGGCCGAACCGCTCGCCGTACAGGGCCATCCTGGCCTTCTCCTCGTCCGAGGCGTGCGCGCAGATGGCGGCGACCAGGCAGGCAGCGCGGAACAGCGCCGCGGTCTTGCCGGTGATCGAGCGCAGCGCGCTCTCGACTGTCCTGCCCGGGTCGAACTGGTCGGCCGTCTCCATGAACTGGCCCTCGGCCAGTTCGACGACCGTCGCGGCCAGCACCTCGGCGACCGGCCTGGACACCGAGGTGATCGCGGCCAGACCCGCTCTGGCCAGCATGAAGTCGCCGATGACCAGCGCCTTGCCTTCGCCCAGCTCGGCGTTGAGCGTGCGGGCGCCCCGGCGCTGCGCGGCGCCGTCCATGAGGTCGTCGTGGACGAGGGAGCCCGCGTGGATCAGCTCCACGCACGCGGCAGCGGTGATCACCCGTCGGTCGGGAGTCTTCCCCAGAGCCAGGCAGGTGGCCAGCGTCAGCGCGGGACGCAGGCGCTTGCCGCCCGCGGTGATGATCCTGTCGGCACCCGCGTTGATGCCGGGCAGCGCGGAGGAGCCGGCCAGCCGCCTCATCCTGTTCTCCACCTTGCGCAGGCCGTGGGTGATCGCGGGGGTGTTCAGCAACTCATCCATGCCCTCCAGCCTGGGTCGCCCTTGCTGTGGATCGCCTGAGAGCGGCTGTGAGCGGGCTCAGCGCGGGATGCGTGCCGTACCCGCGGCGGAAGGCGATCAGCGTGCGCCGCTCGATCGGCAGCGCGGTCAACATGACGCCTACCGGCGGATTCGCCGCGGCGAGCAGGGGGACGAGGGCGACGCCGTGGCCGGCCGCCGCCAGCAGCAGGACGGTGTCGAAGTCGTCGATGTGATGAACGACACGCGGCTCGAACCCGGCGGCGTGGCAGGCGCGCACCGCCATGGTGTGGCACAGCGTGCCGGGCGTGCTGACGATCCACGCGTCGTCGCGGGCCTCGGCGAGGGTGCGCCTGGTCGTGAGGTACATCGGCTCGGTGAGCAGCGGCATGGTCTCGATGCCCTCGTCGACCACCGGGGGCACGAAGTCGTACTCGTGGACCAGCGCGACGTCGAGCTCGCCCGCCCGCAGCGCGGCGGCGACGTCGGCCGGGTCGATCTCGGAGATCATCGGCTCCAGCGCCGGATGATCGTTCCGTAGGACGGCCAGCGCGCCGGGCAGCAGCGCGCGGGCCGCCGTCGGGAACGCGCCGATCCGCAGCGGCCCCGCCGGGCCGGTGCGCGTGGCGGCCAGCGCGGCCTCGGCCCGCTCCAGGCTCTCCAGGACGGTTTCCGCGTGCTCCACCAGCACCCGCCCGGCAGGCGTCAGCACGACCGTGCGGCCCGTTCGTTCCAGCAGCGGCAGGCCGGCCTCGCGTTCGAGCGCGCTGAGCTGCTGGGAGACGGCCGAAGCGGTGAAGGTGAGCGCGTCGGCGACGGCGGCGATCGTGCCCCTTCTCGACAGTTCGCGCAGGAGGCGGAGCTTCCTCGGATCGAGCATAAGAACACCTTACGGTGCGGCGTAGAAACGTGAACTGGTGGTGATGGTGGTCCGTCCGCCAGGGTGAAAGGCATGCTTTCCGGAATCTACGTACCGCTGATCACGCCGTTCACCGCCTCGGGGGAGGTGGCCTACGACGCGCTGGAGAAGCTCGCCGCCGGCGCGCTCGACCAGGGCGCCGCGGGGCTGGTCGCCCTCGGGACGACGGGCGAGCCCTCCTCGCTGACGCCCGCCGAGCGCCACCAGGTGGTGCGGATCTGCCGCGACGTGACCGCCGCGTACGGCACGCAGCTGATCGTCGGCGACGTGGAGCTGGCCGAAGGCGCCACGGCCGCCCTCGTGACCGTGCCGGCGTTCGTCCGGCCGGGCGAGCGCGGCGTCCTTGCGCACTTCGAACGGCTCGCCGAGCGCACCCCGGTGCCGCTGGTGATCTACCACATCCCCTACCGGACGGGACAGCCGCTGAGCGCCGCCACCCTGCGGCGGCTCGGCGAGCACCCGATGATCGCCGGGGTCAAGTACGCCACGGGCGCCGTCGACCAGGACGCCGTCGCGCTGCTCGGCGACCTGCCGCCGGACTTCTCCGTGCTGACCGGCGACGACACCTACCTGTCGCCCATGCTCGCGCTCGGCGCCACCGGCGGCATCCTGGCCTCCGCGCACCTGCACACCGCCTCGTTCGTGTCCATGGCCGCCTCGTGGGACCGGGCGCTCGGGCACCGGCTGGCCGCCCTGTCGGCGCAGCTGTTCGCCGAGCCGAACCCGACCGTGATCAAGGGCGTGCTGCACGCGCACGGCCTCATCCCCACGCCCGACGTACGGCTCCCGCTGGTACCCGCGACGGCGGAATCGGTGGCCCGAGCCCTAGATTGGGGCGCGTGAACTGGCTGAACGAGACAGAGTACGCCGCCTGGATCGGCTACCGGCGGATGCGGCTGCTCCTCGATCTGGAGATCCAGCGCGACCTGATGCGCGAGTCGGGACTGTCCGAGCCCGACTACGACGTCCTGTCGAACCTGTCGGAGGCCCCGGAGCACCGCATGCGGCTGACCGAGCTCGCCGTCCACATGCGGTGGTCGAAGAGCAGGCTCTCCCACCACATCACCCGCATGGCCGAGCGCGGGCTGGTCAGCAGGGAAGAGGTCGCCCACGACGCGCGGGGCGCGGCCATCGTCCTCACGTCCAAGGGGCTCAGCACGATCAAGGAGGCCGCCCCCGGACACGTGGCCTCCGTGCGCAGGCACTTCATCGACCTGCTCACCGAGGACGAACTGCGCGCCATCGCCCAGGTGGCGCGGACCGTGCTGGCACGGCTCGAATAGCGGGTAAGCCGCCCACCCCGCTCAGGCGGCCGGCCGGCCCGCGGTGATGACGTCGAGGGCCCTGCGCGGGGTCCCGCCGAGCAGCGCGCGCAGGTCGCCCGCCGTACCCGACATGAAGCCATGGGCGATCGACGAGTACGTGCTCATGATCATCGGCTCTTGGAAGGCCCGCAGGCCCAGGAGCGGAAGCACCGACCGGGCCTCGGCCAGTGGGACCGGCTCGTAGGACGCCCCCAGCGCCGCGGCCACGTCGGCGCCGCCGATCGCCTCCTCACCGACCAGTTCATAGGTACGGCCGGCGTGCGCGGCGGCCTCCAGCGTGACGTTCGCCGCGACGTCGGCCAGGTCCTCCCTGGCCACGGCGGACAGGCGGCCGTCGGCGAGCGGGGCGGTGATCCTGCCCTCGGCGTCGGGGACGGTGAGACCGGCGAAGAACTCGGCGTACAGGCCGTTGCGCAGGACGGTCCACGCGGTGGTGCCGCGCCGGAGCCTGCGTTCGGTCCAGCGGTGGGGAAGCGCGTAGGTCAGGTGGTCGCCGTCGCCGCTCAGGCTGGTGTAGACGATGTGACCCACCCCCGCCCGCTCGGCGGCGCTGATGGCGGCCTCGTGCCGGGCGATGACCACGTCGTCCTCGCCGTACCCCGCGGAGACCAGCAGCAGGGTGCCGACCCCCCGGAAGCCCTCCACCAGCGTGGCCGGCTGGTCGAAGTCCACGAGGCGCTGACCGTGCTCGGGGGTGCGGCTGCCGACGACCACGTCGTCCCGCCCCGCCAGACGCTTGACGATCAGCTGGCCGAGCCCTCCTGAGCCGCCGGTGACCAGAATCATGAACAGCCTCCTTGCCAGATGGTTCTCTTTGGTAACCAGTATCGTGACGGGGGTCGTCCGCCATAAGGAGGCACATTCATGTCAGCCACTCACACCGGGGTAACCACCTCGGGCGAGCCTCACGTCTCCTGCGCCGAGGACTGCGGGATCAGGGAGGTGCTCGACCGCATCGGCGACAAGTGGTCGGTGCTGGTCGTGGTGGAGCTGGCGCAGGGGGTCCGGCGGTTCAGGGAACTGCAGCGGGCGGTGGACGGGATCTCGCAGCGCATGCTCACCCTGACCGTGCGGCGGCTGGAACGGGACGGGCTGGTGTCGCGCACGGTGTATCCGACGGTGCCGCCGCAGGTGGAGTACGCGCTGACGGACATGGGGCACAGCCTGACCCACCTGCTCAGGGCGATGACCGCATGGTCGGCCGAACACCGCGAGGCCATCGCCGAGTCCCGCCGGCGCTGGGACGCCGACCACCCGGACTCCACCATCCGCTGATCCCGCGCGCTGGGCCGACCGCCGATCCGGCTCGGCGCCGCCGGTGGGTCAGGGGCCGAGGCCGGTGGGTCAGCGGACGGGCTCAGGGGTCGGGGTGGCGGAGGGCGGGGAGGAGAACCCGGCCCGCGCCGCCGGTGGGTCAGCGGTCGGGATGGCGGAGGGCTTGGCCGATGTCGCCCACCCGGTCGGCCAGCAGGCCGATGGCGCCGACCGCGCGGGTCATCGGGTCGTCCTCGGCCCCGCCCAGCGCCTTGGTCCGCAGGTAGGCCGCCTTGATGTCCGCCCACCTCGCCGCCTGCTCGGGAGTGAGCCGCCCGCGCAGCTCGGCCAGCTTCAGCAGGTTCGCCTCCGCGCCGCTGGTGAGCGTCTGCGCCTCCCCGAGGTAATGGTCGTCGATCACCTGCTCCAGCTCGGCGTCGTTCATCACCGGCACGATCCGCTCGGCCAGTTTGTTCATGTTGCGGTAGGAGCCCTGCAGCCGGTACGGCGGCTCGGTGCGCGAGTCGTCGGACTGGGCGGCCGAGGCGATGTAGGCCTGGTTGTTGGCCAGCACCACCTCCTGCACCCTGACCAGCTTGCGCAGCACGCTGAGGATCTGGTCGAGCTCGACCTTGGTGTAGGGGTGGCTGAGCTGGTCGGTGCGCACGCCCTCCTCGCCGCGCGCGATGCGGACCAGCAGCTCGACGTCGCCCCGGTCGCGGGTGGACAGCGGGGCCAGCACCGGGTTGGAGGTGAGGGCGTTGTCGATGTAGCTGAGCGCGAACAGGTCGTCCTTGCCGGACAGCACGTCGCCGAGGTTCCAGACGTCGGCGCGGTTGGCGAGCATGTCGGGGATGCGGAAGCGCTGCCCCGACTCGGTGTACGGGTTGCCCGCCATGCAGACGGCGAAGCGCTTGCCGCGCAGGTCGTAGGTGCGGGTGCGGCCGTTCCACACGCCCTCGATGCGCCGCTGGGCGTCACACAGCGAGATGAACTTCTGCAGCAGCTCCGGTGAGGTGTGCTGGATGTCGTCGAGGTAGAGCAGGGCGTTGGTGCCCGCCTCCAGGGCGAAGGAGATCTTCTCCACTTCCTGCCGGGCGGTGGCGTCGGGCGCGTCGTCCGGGTCGAGCGAGGTGACCTCGTGGCCGAGCGCGGGCCCGTTGACCTTGACGAAGAGCAGCCCGAGGCGGCTGGCGACGTATTCCATGAGCGTCGTCTTGCCGTACCCGGGTGGGGAGATGAGCAGGAGCAGGCCCATCTGGTCGGTGCGCTTGCCCTCGCCCGCGGCGCCGAGCTGCTTGGCGAGGTTGTCGCCGATCAGCGGCAGGTAGACCTCGTCGAGCAGCCGGTTGCGGACGAAGGCGCTCATCACCTTGGGTTTGTACTCGTCCAGCCGGAGCCGGTCGCGCTCCTGGGCGACGAGCTCGCCGCGGCGCTTCTGGTAGGCGCGGTAGGCGGGGACGCGTTCGGCGCGGAACGCGCGTGTCCTGGCCAGCGTCTCGTCGAGGCGCAGGGTGAGCGTCCGGTCGGTGATCCTGGCGTGGGTGCCGAGCAGCCCCTCGACCGTGGCGGTGAGCGTGGCGCTGGAGTCGTGGCGCGGCAGCTCGCACAGCTGGACGGCCAGCGCCTCCGGCAGGTCGTCGGACCGGTCGAAGGCGCTCAGCCACGCGCCGGCGAGCTGGATGCGTTCGGGCAGGTCGAGCGCCCGCAGGTCCTCCTCGAACTCGCGGACGCGGGCGGGTCCGAGCGACTGCCGGAACCGGTCGAGGATGCTCCTGGCGGCGGCGCTGGTGACGAAGCCCTCGGGCCGGCCGGCGAGCTCCTCGACGAGGTATTCGCCGGCGAGCGCCACCGCGGCCGGGTCCGCGGCGCCGAGGACGTGGGGCGCGACGAAGGTGGAGACGGCGGTGGAGAGCTCCGCCGCCAGGGTGTCGAGCGCCTCCACCCGGCCGAAGGCGGCACGGGCTCGCACCAGTGACGCGGCCCGCGTGGCCAATGTTTTACGTGAAACATCATCCAGGCCGAAGGCCCAGTAGAGCTGGGCCGCCGCCCGCGCCGCCGGAGGGTAGCGCAGCAGGCCCGCGCCCTCCTGGAGCCGTTGCAGCGCGGCGAGGATCGAGGTCGCGTCGTGGTCGTGGACCCCGCGCTCGTAGCCCTCGTCGTAGCGCTCCTCGGCGGCGAGCCGTACCGCGGCGGCGAGGTCGGCGCCCGGGGCGACGGTGGGCAGCAGCGAGGCGGCCAGGTGTTCGGCGCGGTAGACGTCCGCGGTTTCGGAGACGAGCAGCTGGGACCAGAACGGCTGCGTGTCGGCGAAGGAGCCGGGGACGGGGGAGCGGTAGTCGGTGCCGGTGATGGAGAAGTGCATGGCGCCGTCGTGCGGTACCAGGGTCAGGTCGATCGGCTGGGTGTTGACGGCGAAGGCGTGGCGGCCCAGCCGGAGCGTCTCGCCGTCGGCGGAGAACAGGTCGAGACGGTCACGCAGCGCCCGGCCCGCCTCCTGCTGGGCGGCCTTGATGCGGCCGTCGAGCTCCTCGGCGCGCACGGTGGCGCCGAGCGCCCGCAGCTCGCCCGCCGAGGAGCGGAGCTTGGCGACCATGGGGTCGGTGGCGAAGTAGGTGTTGATCTCGTCGAGGGACGTCAGCGCCGACACCCGCCGGGTGACGCTCGCGAGGATGCGATCGGTGGAGGCGGCGATGCGGTCGGCTCGCCGGGCCCGCTCGTCGAGCTGGGTCTGCTTGCGCGCTGAGAAGGCCTCGTAGACGTCTTCGCGCTTGGCGGTGAGCTGGGCGGCGAAGTCGTCGAACTCGCCGAAGCGCGACTCCAGCGTCTCGAGCTGGAGCATGAGGCGGCCGAGCTGCTCGTCGCAGCGCTCGGGGGTGTCGGCCATCGCCAGCGCGCCCGTGACTGCCTGCCCGAGCAGGGCGAACTCGGCGGCGAACGCGGCCCGTCCCTCGGTGGCGAGCAGGTGGGTGCGGCGGCCGTCGAGGACGGCGCGGGCGCGGTTGACCCCGCCGAGCACCTCGCCGATGCGTTCGAGGATGGAGGTGCGGACCGTGGCGTCGGCGATGTCGAGCGAGCCGACCACCTCGGTGACGACCTCCAGCCCCTCGGCCTGGGCGACGAGCCGCTCGGCGACCGGCTCGGCGGCGGCGACGGTCGCGATGGCGGCGGCGTCGGCCTCGAGCTGGGCGACGGCGGCGTGGTAGCCGGTGAAGGCGTCGGCGCCCTCCAGGAACGCCACCGCCCGCCGGCCGGTGGACGCCAGCTCGTCGGCGAGCGTGGCGGCGAGCCTGTCGAGGGCGGCCAGGTCGATGTAGCGGACCTCGCGCAGCGTCGCCAGGCGGCCCTGCGCCCGGCGCAGCTCGGCCAGGCGGGCGACCCAGGCATCGGCCGAGGCCGGCGTCTCGGCGCCGGCCTGCCGTACCAGGGTGGTGGTCTCGGCGGTGGCGGCCTCCATGGTGGCGGCGGCCTGCCGGGTGAGCTCGGCGACGTTCTCGTACTCGTCGAGGACCTGCTCGGCAGTGGCGCGCACGTCGCCCAGCGGGCCGCGCAGCCCGTGGTCGCCCAGCCAGTGGTAGTGGTCGAAGGCCCGGGTGCAGGCGGCGATCAGCGCCTCGAAGGTCGCCTGGGAGGGCGCCATCTCCTCGACCATGCGGGCCACCGACAGGCAGTCGGAGATGCCGCGCACCAGCTCGGCGTTGCCGATGCGTTCCAGCGGCCCGGTGCCCGTGGGCTGGGCGGCGGCGTAGGTGTCGGAGACGTACGGCGTCTGCCACACCTGCATGGGGTGGACGCGCGTCGGCTCCTCCGAGGTCGCCCTGAAGACCACCAGCGTGCCGTCGTCGAACAGCGAGTAGCCGTGGCACGGCAGCGGGTTGGCGACCTCCTTCCTGATCACGTTGTACGGCAGCAGCAGCGACCGGCCGTCGGCCCGCGCGTGGAAGACGTAGAGCACGTCCTCGCCGTTGGGGGAGCGGATCACCCGCTCGAACTCCAGGTCGGCCACCTGGGTGTCGAAGGTCTTGGACACGCCGGTGGACAGGTAGTAGCCGCCGGGGAAGATGATGCCCTGGTCCTCGGGCAGCCGCTGGCAGGCGAGCGCGATGCCGTCGAGCCTGGTGACGGACTTGGTGCGGGTGTTGAAGACCAGGTGCCGCCACTCGGTCTCCTTGTACGGCTTGACGCGCAGCAGGATGAGCGGCCCGATCCTGGCGTGGTCGACCTCGGCGTCGGCCAGCGACTGGAGCGGTTCGGCGACGGGCTCGGTGTAGATGCCCTCGCCCGACTCCGTGTTGTTCTCGATCTTGATGGTGAGGTCGCCGCCGACCGTCTCGACGAACACCTCGTCCTCGATCGAGATGTGCGGGTGCCGGCCGAGCACGTGGTCGTCTCGCGTGGTCGGCGTCCACTCGAAGTCGTGCGAGGGCGGGAAGACGTGGTCGCGCTCGCCCCTGTTGTCGAGGTAGGCGGTCGCCCCGTGGGTGTCGACGGCCCAGCGCAGCACCCGCAGGTCGCTCGGCCCCGTCTGGAAGACGGCCAGCAGCTTGCCCTCCAGCCGTCGCAGCTGCAGGAGCCTGGTCTCCTTGTAGTAGCGGTACAACTCCGCGAAGTCCTTCCGGAACGCCGGGTCGCTGAGCGCCCCCAACTGTTCCGCGTCGAACCTGAACGCGTCGCCGTCGCGGCTGAACCTGTGGACGGAGAACACGTCATCCACAGCCGTCTCCGGCTTCAGCCCGATGAAGACGTTGTAGCCGAAGAGCATCAGGTCGCCGACCGAGACGATGTCGCGGGGGACGCAGTTGTTCTCCGTACGGATCCGCTCGGTGCCGATCAGGCGGAGTTCGGCACCGCCGAAGACCTTGAGCCGCTCCTCGTTGACCGCCTCGGCCGCCCTGGCCAGCTCCCTGGCCTGGACCGACAGGCGGTTGCGCAGCACCTCGTAGGTGCCCGCCTCGAGGGCCGCCTCCTGCGCAGTGGTCACGTCAGCCCTTCACCGCCGTGAGCGCGGCCACCGACGACTCGGCCACGCCGAGCCTGCGCGCGCTCTCCAGGAGCTCGTTCAGCCTCGCCGTCTCCGGCCCGCCGTGCGAGATGAGCCGCATGAGCAGCGCCGAGACCGTCAGGTTCTTCACGTCCTCGGTGCTGATCCCGCCGACCAGCCTGGCCAGGTCCTCGGTGAGGCTCGCCGACCCGTTGAGGTACGGCTCGGCCAGCGTCCGCGTGACCGACGAGTGCTCGACGAACCCGTCGACGGCCTTGGCCGCGGTGATCGACCCGACCACCCTGTCGAAGAACATGCTGTCGCCGCCGACGATGTCGATGTTGGCCTTGGCCAGGCCCGCCGCCACGACGTTGGCCTGCGACTCGGCGACCTGCCGCTGCACGTCGATGTGCTTGAGCCTGATCTCCTTGTCGGCTTCGAGGCGCAGGCGGTACTCCTCGTGCGCCCTGGTCGCCTCGTCCATGGCGGCCATCGCCCTGGCCTTCTCGACGAGGCCCTCGGCCTCGGCCTTCAGCCGGTCGCCCGTCACCAGCGCCATGGCCTGCTCGCCCTCGGCCTGCGCCTTGAGCCGCTCGCCCTCGACCAGCGCCATCGCCTTGGCGCCCTCGGCCTCGGCCCGTAGCTTCTCCGCGGTGGCCAGGGCCTCGGCGCGGCCGACCTTCTCGATCGCGTCGGCGCCGCGCTCCTTCACCTGGACGTCGGCCAGGCCCTTGGCCGCGGCCTCCGCCTGCAGGCCCTCGGCCAGCCTGATCTTGGCCCGCGCGTCGAGCTCGGCGGCCTGCTGCCTGGCCTCGGCCAGCGTGAGCTCCTCGCGCGCCTTGTGCTTGGCCGCCGCCTCGGCGGCCTCGGCGGCCTTGATGTCCTTGACCAGGCTCTCCTGCGCCTCGGCCTCGGCCTGGATGATCGTGGTCTGGCGCAGCCGCTCGGCCTCCTCGACGGCACGCAGCTTCTTGATGTTCTCTTCCTGCTCGGCGACCGTCTTCTCCACCGCGATCCGCTCGCGCACGACCTCGGCGATCGACCGCTTCTCGGTCTCGACCTCCCTGTCCTTGGCGATGCGCGACAGCTCGGTCTCCCGCTCGCGGGAGATGACCTCCAGCATGCGGTCCTTCTCGATCCGCTCGGTCTCGATGGCGATGACCCGCTCGCGGTTCTTCTCGGCGACGGCGACCTCGCGGTTGCGGTTCTCGGTCTGGACACCGAGCTGCTCGTCGGTCTTGATGTGCGCGGCCTGCGCCTTGAGCCGCTCCTCGGCCTGCACGCGGGCGATCTCCGCCTCCTCGCGCGCCTTCATCGTCTCGATCTCGCGCTTCTGCTTGATCTCCGCGTCCGCCTGGCGGCGCCTCAGCTCGAGGATGGCCTCGGCGGCGTCGACGTTCTGGCGGGTGATCTCCTTCTCCTCGCTGCGCCTGAACTCGTTGGTGCGCACGTTCTCGGTGGCGGTCAGCTCGGTGATCTTGCGGATGCCCTGGGCGTCGAGGATGTTGGCCGGGTCCAGCTTGGCCATCGGCGTCTGCTCCAGGTAGTCGATCGCGGCGTCCTCCAGGCTGTAGCCGTTGAGGTCGGTGCCGATCACCTGGATGATCCGGTCGCGGAACTCCTCGCGCTTGGTGTAGAGGTCGACGAAGTCGAGCTGCTTGCCGACGGTCTTGAGCGCCTCGGAGAACTTGGCGTTGAACAGCGCCTGGAGCGTCGTCTCGTCGCTGGCCCGCTCGGTGCCGATGGACTGGGCGACCTTGATGACGTCCTCGACGGTCTTGTTCACCCGCACGAAGAACGTGATGCGGATGTCGGCCCTGATGTTGTCGCGGCAGATCAGCCCTTCGCCGCCGGTGCGGGCGATCTCGATGGTCTTCACCGAGATGTCCATGACCTCGGCCTTGTGCAGCACCGGTAACACGACGGCCCCGGTGAAGGTCACGTCGACCCTGCGGACCTTGGAGACGATGAGCGCCTTGCCCTGCTCGACCTTTCTGAACAGCCGGCTGATGGCGAAGAGCAGGCCGATGGCGACGATCAGGATGACGGCCAGCAGGATGCCGAAACCCGTCGAGATGACACTCATGTGTGGTCCTCCATGACGTAGAAGAACTCGCCCTCCGCGTCGTAGTCGAAGATCAACGCGGTCTGGCCGCGGGAGAGGATGTCGCCGCCGGTCGTCCTGACCTGGACGACGGCCGACGCGCCGTCGGGGGCGGTGACCTCGGCCTGGCCGAAGGTGGCGTCGGCCCGGCCGGTGCGCACCACGCACCGCTGTCCGACGAAGTCGTGGCGGGAAGGCTCCTTCCTGTCGGGGAAGAGCCTGCGCAGGGGGATGATCAGGAGTTTCGTGCCCGCCCATCCGGCCGCGAGGGCGACGGGGAGCACGAGCGGCCCGCCGCCGACGAGCACCACGCCCGCCAGGCTCACGAACCAGGCCAGGGCGACGAACAGGGAGAAGGCGACGGTCGCCGGGATGCCGCCGAGGCCGAGGGGAAGCTGCACGTCGTCGAGGTCGACGTCACCGCCCATGACCATCACCACGAGCCAGTAACCGACGACCACGACGAGTAAGAAGCTGAAGAGCACGGCTGGGAAGGCCAGCGCGGCGTCGACGAATGCGGGCATCGGCTCCCTCGGATCATGCGCCCGTAATGGGGCGAATATATCGGCGGGGAGGTTGCAGGCCGCTTGAAGAACGCTTAACGTCCCGGTACGGCCAGCCCCGTCTCGTAGGCGACGATGACGGCCTGGACCCGGTCGCGCAGGCCGAGCTTGGTGAGCACGTTGCTCACGTGCGTCTTCACGGTGTGCTCGCTGACGACCATCTCCGCGGCGATCTCGGCGTTCGACAGGCCGCGGGCGATCAGCGCGAGCGTCTCCTGCTCCCTGGTGGTGAGGACGGCGAGCCGTTCCGGCGAGACCGCCGTCGCGGCCGGGCGCGAGGTGAACTCGGCGATCAGCCGGCTGGTGACGGTGGGGGCCAGCAGCGACTCCCCGGCGGCGACCACGCGGACCGCGCTGACCAGGTCGTCCCTGCGCACGTCCTTCAGCAGGAACCCGCTGGCGCCCGCCCGCAGCGCGTCGTAGACGTAGTCGTCGAGGTCGAAGGTGGTGAGCATGATGACCCTGGTCTCCTTGCCCACCAGCCTGGCCGCCTCGATGCCGTCCATCCTGGGCATCCGGATGTCGAGCAGCAGGACGTCGGGCCGGTGCTCGCGCACCAGCGCGACGGCCTCGACGCCGTCGCCCGCCTCGGCCACCACCTCGATGTCGGGCTGGGCGTCGAGGATCATGCTGAACCCGCCGCGCACGAGCTCCTGGTCGTCGGCCACCACTACCCTGATGCTCATCGGCGCACTCCTTGCCTGACGTGGTCCCGATCGGGGGTGAGCGGGAGCCGTACCGAGACCTCGAAGCCCTGACCGCCGGCGCGGGGGCCGGCGCTCACGGTGCCGCCGCAGGCGGCGGCGCGCTCGCGGATGCCGATGAGGCCGTTGCCGCCCGAGGGTAGCGCCAGGCCCGCGCCCGCGCCGTCGTCGGCGACGTCGAGCGTGAGGGCCTCGTCGCTCCAGCGGAGCGTCACCTCGGCGCGGGAGGCGCCGGCGTGCTTGACGACGTTGGTGAGCGACTCCTGCGCGATCCGGTAGACCGCCACCTCGGCGTCGGGCCGCAGCGGGCGCGGCGTGCCGTGCACCTGGAGGGAGACCGGCAGCGGCACCTGCGCGACCAGCGCGGGCAGGTCGGTGATCGTGGGCTGCGGGGCGCGCGGCCCCTCATCCTCCTTGAGCACGCCGAGCATGCGGCGCAGCTGGGCCATCGCGTCGCGGCCCGCGGTGGCGATGGCGTCGAAGGCGGCCTCGGCGCGGGCCGGGTCACTCCTGACCACGACCGGCCCGGCCTCGGCCTGCACGACCATCAGGCTGACCGCGTGCGCGAGGATGTCGTGCATGTCGCGGGCGATCCTGGCGCGCTCGCGTTCGGCCGCGCGTTCGGCCTCCAGCGTCCGCTCCCTTTCCAGCTGTACGGCACGCTCCTCCAGCGCGGCGGCGTAGGCGCGGGAGGTGGCGGTGGCCCTGCCGATCGCGTAGGCGGCGACGGCGCACACGGTGCCGCGCACCGCGGTCTCCGACGAGCCGACCAGCGCGATGCCGCCGACCAGGGTGGAGACCAGCATGGCCACCCTGGGCCAGCGGGAGCTGTAGGCGGCGACGGTGTAGAGGCAGACGAGGGAGGAGTACCAGATCGGCTGGGAGGGGAGCGCGTCGGCCAGGTCGTAGAAGGGGACCGGGCAGATGCTCAGCACCAGCGTGGCGACGGGTGCCCGCCGCCGCCAGACCAGCGGCACCGCGGACGCGACGACGACCACGTAGCCCCACCAGTGCCACGCCCCGCTCGTCCACCGCTCCCCGAAGAACGGTGAGAGCTGGACGGCCAGGACGAACGCGGCCAGCGTGAGGTCGACCTGCAGCGGGGGAAGGGCGCGGAAACGCGCCTTCAGGCGGGCGATTTGCGGCAGATCTGACACGGTGTCCAATCTTCCTCCGTTCCGGGAGTGCTGCAGGCCATGGTCGGCCATGCGAGGGCGCGGGCGGATCGCCGGTGGGAGCGGTCCGCCCTCGCTCTCGAGAGGGATCCGGTACGGCGGCAGCGCTCTCCGCCATCCCGGGGATGGAGTTGACCTCAAGTTTGGTTGAGGTTGCACAGTGATCTCACCGAACACGAGGAGTTGATGACGATGAAGGCAGCGGCATTCGCGACCCCCGGCGGGCCCGAGGTGCTTCAGGTGATGGAGATCGAGACCCCGCAGGCGGGTCCCGGCCAGGTGAGGGTGCGGGTCAAGGCGGCGGGCGTGCAGCCGTACGACGCGGCGGTGCGCGCCGGATGGACCCCGCCCGGTGTGAGCGGCGACCTGCCGCGCGTCCCCGGCAACGAGTTCGCGGGCGTCGTCGACCAGGTGGGCGTGGACGTCACCGGGTTCGCCGAGGGTGACGAGGTGCTCGGCTTCTCCCTGCTGAACAGCTACGCGGAGTACATCGTGGTGGGCGCCGACCAGGTGGCGCACAAGCCCGCGGAGGTGCCGTGGGCCGTGGCGGGCAGCCTGACGGCCGGCGTGCAGACGGCGGAGCTCGCCCTGGACGTCCTCGACCTGCGGGAGGGCAAGACGCTGCTGGTGCACGGGGCGTCGGGCTCGGTCGGGACGGCCGCCGTGCAGATCGCCCGCCGGCGTGGTGTGACGGTGATCGGCACCGGCAGGGAGGAGAACCACGCCTACCTCCGCTCGCTCGGCGCGATCCCCGTCGCCTACGGGGAGGGGCTGGCCGACAGGGTCAGGGCGCTCGGCCAGGTGGACGCGGTGCTCGACGGGGCCGGCGGCCACGCGCTCGAGGTGTCCCTGGAGCTGGTGAAGGACCGCGCCAGGATCGTCACGCTGGTGGAGCACGGGAAGGCGGCCGAGCTCGGGGTGCAGCTGGTGAAGGCGGGCCGGACGGCCGAGCGCCTGGGCAGGTACGCGGAGCTGATCGCGAAGGGCGGCTTCAGTTGGCTGGTACGCCGTACCTTCCCCCTCGGCCGCGCGGCCGACGCCCACCGGGAGATCGAGTCCGGGCACGGCAGGGGGAAGCTGGTCATCGAGATTCCCTGAGATGGCGGAATCTTAGCGGTAGGCGGCTTTCCCGCCACTGTCTCGGGGGCGGTGTCCGCAGCCACCATGGGTGCGTACCAAGCGGTCCGAGAAAGGAACCACCCGATGTCCGTTGTTCCCGCCGTCCCCGCCATCGGCAACGCCGCGGACAACGCCGCGGCCCTCGCCCACTTCGCGGCACGGCTCGCGTTCGAGACCGACGTGTCCGACGTCGCGGCCGACCTCGCGGGCCAGGTCCCCGGCGTCGTGGTCGTCGACTCGCGGAGCGAGGCGAGCTGGGACCAGGGCCACATCGAGGGGGCCGTCCACCTGCCGACCGCCGAGATCGCCGCCAGGGCCGCCGACCTGGTGCCCAGGGACGCCACCGTGGTCACCTACTGCTGGGGCCCCGGCTGCAACGGCGCCACCAGGGCGGCGCTGGAGTTCGCGAAGCTCGGCTACCGGGTGAAGGAGATGATCGGCGGCTTCGAGTACTGGGCCCGCGAGGGCTTCCCCGTGGCGACCGCCGCCGGCGTGACCAGGAACCCCGTCGACCCGCTCACCGCCCCGGTGTCCGGCATCGCCTGCGCCTGCTGACGGCTGGGGACCCGGACCGGTCTGGCGCCCCCGGCTGGAAGAACGGCGGCCGGGGGCGATCATGGTTCTACCCCGTCCGCGGTGCGTCAACCACCGAGATCACCTGTTGCCGGTGTCTCCTTCCCGAACGGCCCCGCGCCGGGCGCGCTTCGCCTGCCGGACCAGCGGCGCCGTCGCGGGTCAGCGGCTCAACAGGGCCGCGACGATCGCGATCTCGTGCTGGTTGACCCGGAGCTCGCCGTCCTCCAGGGACCACAGGCCGTTCTGCAGCAGCCGGCCGAGCGTCCACCCGAGCGCGCGCTCCCGCTCCAGCCCCAGCCGCTCGACCATGAGGTCGAACCGCCTGAGCACCGTGCGCCGCACGTCCGCGGCGGGCCACCGGTTGCGCAGCGCCGGCATCAGCTCGAAGCCGGGGTCACCCACCAGCGGCTTGGGATCGATGGCGAGCCACGGCTCGCGCGCCGCCGCCAGCACGTTCTCGTAGTGCAGGTCCCAGTGGAGCAGCCGGTCGCCAGGCTCCCCGGCCAGCTCGCGCACGGCGGCCGCGCCCCGCTCCAGCCACACCCGGTCGTCCGGGTGGGCCCCGGGCAGCAGGCCGGGCGCGTCCTCCAGCATGCGCGCGGCGATGTCACCGAGGGTGCGGACGCCGTCGGGGCCCTGGTGGGCGACCAGGCGGGCCAGCAGGTCGGCGAGGATGCCCAGCGCCTGCTCGGCGTCGGGCAGGTCGTCGAGCGAGCGGGCGCCGTCGAGGCGTTCGAGCAGGAGGGCGTTGGCCTGGTGCGGCGAGGTCGGTGAGGGGACGGTCGCGTCGTCGAGCAGGTGAACGATCCCGTCGCCGGCCCAGGCGCGCAGGCCGGGGGCCTCGCCGACGTTCTCGCCGGTCGCGGGCTGGAGCTTCAGCGCGGCCGGGGTGCCGTCGGCCTGCCGTACGGGGATGACGAGCGCCACGACACCGTGCATCGGGGCGCCGTCGGGGCGCAGGCCCCAGCGGTCGAGGAAGTGCCCGGCCAGGCCGGGCAGGTCGGCCGTCCACTCGGGCCCCGCGTCGTCGGCGTAGGCGAGGTGGTGGGCGGCGAGCTCGGCCGGGACCTCGATCATCGGAAGCGCCGGGGGGCCGTCAGAAGTGCCAGGGGAACGGTGACCAGTCGGGCTCGCGCTTCTGCAGGAAGGAGTCGCGGCCCTCGGCGGCCTCGTCGGTCATGTACGCGAGGCGGGTGGCCTCTCCCGCGAAGACCTGCTGGCCGACCAGGCCGTCGTCGATGAGGTTGAAGGCGTACTTCAGCATGCGCTGCGCGGTGGGCGACTTGCCGTTGATCTTGCGGGCCCATTCGAGCGCGGTGGACTCCAGCTCGGCGTGCGGCACGACCGCGTTGACCATGCCCATCCGGTGGGCGTCGGCGGCGGAGTAGGTGTCGCCGAGGAAGAAGATCTCGCGGGCGAACTTCTGGCCTACCTGGCGGGCCAGGTAGGCCGAGCCGAAGCCGCCGTCGAAGCTGGCCACGTCGGCGTCGGTCTGCTTGAAGCGCGCGTGCTCGGCGCTGGCGAGCGTGAGGTCGGACACCACGTGGAGGCTGTGGCCGCCGCCGGCCGCCCACCCGGGGACCACGCAGATGACGATCTTCGGCATGAAGCGGATGAGCCGCTGCACCTCGAGGATGTGGAGGCGACCCGTCGAGGGGGTGCCGTCGGCGTACTGGTAGCCGTCCTTGCCCCTGATGCGCTGGTCGCCGCCCGAGCAGAACGCCCAGCCGCCGTCCTTGGGGGAGGGGCCGTTGCCGGTGAGCAGCACGCAGCCGACGTCGGTGGTCTGCCTGGCGTGGTCGAAGGCGCGGTAGAGCTCGTCGACGGTCTGCGGCCGGAACGCGTTGCGCACCTCGGGCCGGTTGAAGGCGATCCGGACGGTGCCCTGGTCGACGGCCCGGTGGTAGGTGATGTCGGTGAAGTCGAAACCCTCGACGACCTGCCAGGCCTTGGGGTCGAACAGCTCGGAGACCATGGCTCAAGAGCCTAACGGATCTGTTGCTCGGCCCACTCGGCCCACTCGCGCTGGGTCTCGGTGAACCGCAGGCCCCACTCCAGCACGATCCTGCCGTAGACCGACAGGTTGTCGTCGCCCGCCTCGACCATCGCCCTGATCTCCTGGAGGGACGCCTGCCGCGCGGCGGCGACGGCGGCCTGCTCCCGGACGAAGGCGCGGGCCTCCTCCGGGGAGAGCTGTCCCAGGAAGAAGACGCGCAGCAGCAGGTCGCTGCGCCCGCCGTGGGTCGGCTGGACCTCCGTCATCCAGTGGCGCAGCTCGGCCGTGCCCTCCTCGGTGATGGCGTACTCCTTGCGCCCGCGCGGTCCTTCGGCGGTGACCGTGATGAGGCCGGTGTCGGCCAGCTTGCCGAGCTCGCCGTACAGCTGGCTCTGCGTGGCGGGCCAGACGTTGGCCAGGGAGATGTCGAACAGCTTCATCAGGTCGTATCCGCTCGCGGGTCCCTCTGCCAGGAGCCCGAGCACCGCGTGTCGCAAACTCATATTCCTATGTTGACATATCGGGAGAGGAAGTTCTAGCTTCGACCTGTCTATATAGGAAGGTCAAAACATGCGTGCCCTGATCGGATTCCTGCCCTGGATCGTCTACGCGGTCATCGCCACCGGCGACCAGTGGCGCTACGGCGCCATCACGGGGCTGGCGATCGCCGTCGTCCTGGTGCTGTGGGACCGGCGCTCGGGACGGGCGTGGGACGAGATCGTGATCGAGACCAGCGCGGCCGTCTTCTTCGCGCTCATCACCGCGATCTCGTTCATCTGGCCGCACACCGAGCTGGTGAAGTACGGCCCGGCCCTGGTCAACGTGTGGCTCGCGGGCACCGCCTGGGGCTCGCTGGCCATCGGCAGGCCGTTCACGCTCGGCATCGCCAAGACGATGGCGCCGCCCGAGGTCCACACGCTGCCGGTCTTCTACCGGGTCAACGCCGTCATCACCGCGGTGTGGGCGGCCTTCTTCACGATCGCGGCCGTGGCGTTGACCGTCGTGCTGGCGCTCGACCCGCACGCCACCGCCCTGGTCATCGCGATCAAGGTGCTGACCTTCGTCCTGCCGACCCTGTTCACCGTCCGCTACCCGAAGATCGTGGAGGCTCGCCACTCATGACCACCTACCTCGAAGGCCACCTCGCTCCCGTTCCCGACGAGATCGACGCCGTGGACCTGCCGGTCACCGGCGTGCTGCCCGAGGAGCTGACCGGCCGCTACTTCCGCAACGGCCCCAACCCGAAGCCGGGCGTCGACCCCGGCAGCTGGTTCACCGGCGACGGCATGATCCACGGGGTACGGCTGCGCGACGGCCGCGCCGAGTGGTACCGCAACCGCTGGGTCCGCACCAGCAGGTTCACGCACGACGCGCCCTACGTCACCGAGCGCGGTCCCGACCGGGCGGCGGTCCAGGCCAACACCCACGTCATCCACCATGCCGGCAAGATCCTCGCGCTGGTCGAGGCGGGCTTCCCGTACGAGATGAGCGGCGAGCTGGACACGGTCGGACCGTGCGACTTCGGCGGACGGCTGACCACCGGCATGACCGCGCACCCCAAGGAACTGGACGGCGAGCTGCACTTCTTCGGCTACGGCGTCGTGCCGCCCTACCTCACCTACCACCGCCTCGACAGCGCGGGCGAGCTGGTGGAGAGCAGGGTCGTCGAGGTGCCGGGCCCGACGATGATGCACGACTTCGCGGTGACCGAGCACTACGTGGTCTGGCTGGACCTACCCGTCGTCTTCGACATGGAACGGCTCGGCAGGGGCATGCCGTTCAGCTGGAGCGACGCCTACGGCGCCCGCCTCGGCGTGATGGACAGGGCGGGCGGCACCCGGTGGTTCGAGGTGGACCCCTGCTACGTCTTCCACGTCGGCAACGCCCGCGAGGACGCCCAGGGCAGGGTCGTCCTCGACGGCGTCCGCTACTCCCGCGAGGGCTTCGCCAAGACGTGGACGATCATCGGCGGCCAGGACGACCCCACGCCGCGGGCCGGCGTCGCGCTCCTGCACCGCTGGACGCTCGACCCGGCCACCGGCGCGGTCAAGGAGGAGCAGCTGGACGACCGCAGCGTGGAGTTCCCCACCTTCAACGAGGACCGGCTCGGCCGCGCCAGCCGCTACCTCTACGCGGTCACCGACGGCGAGCTGGTCAAGTACGACCTCGAGCGCGGCGCCGGCACGGTGACCCCGGTGGGCGGGCACGCCGGCGAGGCGGTCTTCGTGCCGAGGGCGGACGCCCGGGCCGAGGACGACGGCTGGCTGATGTCCATCGTGGACGACAGGCTCCTCGTGCACGAGGCGACCGACCTGCACGAGGTCGCCGCCGTACGGCTGCCGCGTCGTGTCCCCGCCGGCTTCCACGGCAGCTGGATCGCCGACTAGCCCACCGCGCGGCCTTCGCCCTAGCCCACCGCGCGGCCTTCCGCCCTCAGCTCCGCCAGCAGCTCCCCCTGGTCGGCGAGCATGTCGGTGAGGATGCGCCGCGCGTCGATGAGCAGATGGGCCACGTCTGGACTGGACAGTGCGTAGACGACGGTCGCTCCGTCACGGGTGGCGCTCACGATCCCGGCTCTGCGGAGGACTGCCAACTGCTGTGAGAGGCTCGATGCCTCGACTTCGATCTCGGTGAGCAGATCGCGGACCGGTCTGGGACCCTGCCTGAGGAGTTCTAGCACCTGGATGCGCACGGGATGCCCGAGCGTGCGGAAGAAATCTGCCTTGGCCTGGTACAGCGGAACGGGCATGCAACTATCGTAATATAGCGAGTTGCACAATTCTTCAACTTGATAGGATGATGGCGGGCATCGAGGGAGTGGAGCCATGGGGCGAGGCAGAGCCAAGGCGAAGCAGACGAAGGTCGCTCGCGAGCTGAAGTACACCAACCACCACATCGACTACGAGCGCCTGCGCGAAGAGCTCGGCGCCGAGTCGCCACGGGATGACGCGGCGACCGCGGAGCAGTCGCACGACTCCGCGGCTTCCTCCGGCTGAGTCTCGGCTGAGTCTCGGCACGGCAGAACGGGCGGTCGGCAGGGCATCGGCCAGGTGCGACCGCCGCGACGGGCGGATGACGGGCGATCAGGCGTGGTCGCCCGCACACGGGCATCACCACAGGTGGCGAGCGCGCTGACGCTCGCCGTCCTGGTCACGGGGGCCGGTCGCGCTACGCGCGTGTGGCGTGCACCCGGTCCTCGGCCGCGATGCGCTTCGCCGTACGGTCGGCGCTGGCAGTGGCCCACGTGCCCGTCGTGAGGCAGCCGACCAGCAGGACGGCGGCGCCGCAGCCGGCGATGATCCACCAGGCCACGTCGTTGTCGGCCGGTCCCGTCGTGGCGATGACCGACCCGATGACCGCGACACCCAGTGACATGCCGATCTGGCGGCTGGTCGAGGTGATGCCGGCGGCGACGCCCGCCTGCTCGCGCGGCATACCGGACACGGCGGTGTTCGTGATGGGCGCGTTGACCAGGCCGAAGCCGATGCCGAACAGGACGAACGCGGTGAACATCAGCGCGACGCTCTGCGCGGCGCCGAACCCGGCGAACAGCACGCCGCTGCATGCCATGGTCAGGCCCGCCAGCAACGTCGGCAGCCGGGGGCCGCGGGCGGCCACGATCCGACCCGACAGCGGCGCGGACACCAGCGTCATCGACGCCATGGGAACCATGTAGAGACCCGCGTGCAGCGCGTCCAGGCCGCGCACCTCCTGCAGGTACAGCGTGTTGAGGAACAGGAACCCGCCCAGGGCCGCGAACGCGCTGACCGCCAGGACGGTCGCCCCGCTGAACGGCGCGCTGCGGAAGAAACGCAGGTCGATCAGCGGCTCCACCCGGCGCCGCTCGTAGGCCACCAGCCCGGCCAGCGAGAGCGCGGCGAGCGCGAGGCAGCCGAGGATGAGCGGCGAGGTCCAGCCCTCCGCGGGGGCCTCGATGATCCCGAACGTGAGCGAGCCCAGCAGCACGATCACCAGCAGCTGCCCCACCGGGTCGAACCTGCGCGCCCGCGGCGCCTTGGACTCGGCCACGAACAGGGCGGTCAGGATCATCGCCGCGACGCCCAGCGGCAGGTTGAGCCAGAAGATCGAGCGCCAGCCCAGCGTCTCCGTCAACAACCCGCCGGCCAGCGGTCCGGCCGCCATGCTGATGCCCGCCACACCACCCCAGACGCCGATGGCCCTGGCCCGCTCGCGCGGATCGGTGAAGACGTTCGTGATGATCGACATCGCCACCGGGTTCAGCATCGACCCGCCCGTAGCCTGGACCATCCTGAAGACGACCAGCCATCCCATGCCGGGCGCCAGGCTGCACAGCAGCGAGCCGAGCGTGAACAGCAGCAGGCCCGCCTGGAACACCCGGCGCCGGCCCACCCTGTCGGCGGTGGAACCCGACAGCATGAGCAACGAGGCCAGCACCAGGGTGTAGGCGTCGACCGTCCACTGCAGGTCGGAGACCGAGGCGTCGAACTCCTGCCTCATGGACGGCAGCGCCACGTTCAACGCCGTGTTGTCGAGGCTGACGATCAGCAGGCTCATGCAGCAGATCGCCAGCACCAGCATCCGGCGGTGATAGCTCACCTTCGCACAGTAACCGTGTGCGCCAGGATCGCGTCGGCCAGGGTCCCGTGCACCGGCGGGGCGAGCATGTGCCCCATGCCCTCCACCGTCACCAGCTCCGCGCCGGGGATCTCCGCGGCGATGAGCGCGCCGTGGCCCGGCTTGGCCGGCTCGTGGGTGCCCTCGATGACCAGCGTGGGCACCTTCACCGTGTGCAGGACACCCGCCGGTTCGAAGGTCATGTCCGCCGCCGCCGCGAGCCGGTGGTTGGCCAGGGCGGACAGGTCGAGCGCCCGGTCGTGGAGCCGCTCGGCCTGGCGGCGCTCCTCGTCCTCGTCGAAGGGCAGCCCGCCGCCCGACAGGACCCTGGCCTCGGCGATCTGGAAGTCGATCTGCTCGGCCCTGGTCGCGGGCGGCGCGGTGGTGATCATCTTCCGGTAGAACTCGACGAAGGCGGGGGCGGGCGGCGGCAGGCTGCCCTCCGGCTGCTCCTCGCCCATGAGGGCGCGCATGATGGTCATGCCCTCCTGCCGGCCGAGCGGCGAGGAGCCGATCACGGTCAGCGTGGTCACCCGCTCGGGGTGATCGACAGCGATCCACTGGGCGAGCAGGCCGCCCGCCGAGTGCCCGACGATGTGCGCCGACTCGATCCCGTGCGTGTCGAGGACGGCGAGCGCGTCGTCCTTGAGGTCACGCCAGGTGTAGGGGTCGCTCGCGAAGTCGACGGTCCTCGACCGGCCGGTGTCGCGGTGGTCGTAGCGGATCACCCTGCGGCCACCGGCGGCCAGACGGCCGACGAACGCGTCGGGCCAGCTCTGCGGGCCCTGGGACATGGAGCCCGCGATGAGCAGGACGGGCGGGTGGGCGGTGTCGCCGAACTCTTCGGTCCAGATCGTGTTTTGCATGGCTAAAGCTTCTCGTCCGGCGACTCGCCTGCCATCCGTAGGACTACTAGTGCCAGTTCGGTACGTGAGCTGACACCGAGCTTCGGATAGATCTTGTAGAGGTGGTACTCCACGGTGCGCGGGCTGAGGAACAGCTGCGCGGCGACCTCCTTGCTGGAGGCGCCCGCCGCCACCAGCTTGGCGATGCGCAGCTCCTGCGGGGTCAGCGCGGCGAGCGCCGCGGGCTCGGATCTGGCCCGGGTCTCGCCCGCCGCGCGCAGCTCGTCGCCCGCCCTGCGCGTCCACGGGTCGGCTCCGGCCCGCTCGAACGTCTCCATCGCGTAGCGCAGGTGGGCCCGCGCCTCTCCTGGGCGCTGCAGCCTGCGCAGCCGCTCGCCGTACAGCAGGGCGGTCCTGGCCCGCTCGAAGCCCTCGGGGTGCAGGCCCATGGCCTCGTCGAAGGCGGCGTCGTCGCCGAGCAGCGCCCTGCACCTGGCCAGCAGCGCCCTGGCCGAGGGCGTGCGCGCCTCGGCCGCCCAGCGCTCGTAGGCGCTCAAGGCCGCGCGGGCCGCCTCCAGCTCGCCGCAGCCGACCGCGGCCTCGACCCTGTCGGGCGTCGAACGCCACACCGCCGTGGGATGCCCGGTCGCGACCAGCCCGGTGAACCGGTCGTGGGCCGCCGCGTGGCGTCCCAGGCCCAGGTCGAGCAGGCCGAGCGCGTAGCGGGCGATGCTGGCCCGCATGCCCAGGCGATGCGGGATCGCGATCGCCAGCGCCTCGTGGGCCAGGCGGGCGCAGTCGTCCTCCCGCCCCTGGACGGCGGCGACCGCCGCGAGGTTGGCCAGGTGGGCGGCGACCGAGTTGGTGTATCCCGCCTCGCGGGCCAGCTCCAGGCCCTCCTCGGCGATCGCCGCGCTCAGCGCGAACCGGCCCTCGATGCGCTCGGCCGTCGC
Source organism: Nonomuraea sp. NPDC003754 (assembly GCF_053605785.1). NCBI lineage: Bacteria > Bacillati > Actinomycetota > Actinomycetes > Streptosporangiales > Streptosporangiaceae > Nonomuraea > Nonomuraea sp. NPDC003754. Next base: position 213,551 of record NZ_JBSGJX010000003.1, on the reverse strand, counting down.
CACGAACTCCAGCACCACGGGCAGCTGACCCACCATGCCCGACACGCGTGCGGTGCGCCCCGCCCTGGTGGCCAGCTCGGTCGAGACGTCGGCCTCGCCCAGGTAGCTGGCCGCGGCGGCGGCCCACAGCAGCTGGGCGGCCTCGTCGAGCTCATCGCTTCGGCTCAGCGCCCTGCGCAGCATAAGCGTCCCGGCGGCCCGGTCGCCGGCGAGCGTCGCGCCGATCCCGGCCACCGCGTCGCGCACGAAACCCTCGGGGAAGGACTCGGCCCGGCGGCCGAGCGCGACGATCGCCTCGACGTCGCCCACGTAGGAGGCGGCCTCGGAGGCGTCGGCGAGCATCTCCAGGGTCTCGCCGCCGGACAGGATGCGAAGCGCCTCGGCCGCGTTGCCGGAGTTGAGCTCGAACCGGCCTCTGAGCTGGGCGAACTCTGGCCGGTCGGCGAGTGATCGGGCCTCGGCCAGGCAGCTTTCCGCCTGCCCTGGCCGGCCGCCGAGCCAGGCCGAGGTGGCCGCGGCGGCCAGCCGTACCGCGCGCCGCTCTGGATCGGGGGTCAGCTCCGCGGCCCGCACGAGCGTCGTGGCGGCGTCGGCGTAGCCGCCGCGCGCCCTCGCCCGCTCGGCCGCGGCGGCCAGCTCAGCGGCGACCGCCTCGTCCTGGCCGACCGTCGCCGCCGCCCGGTGCCAGGCCCGCCGGTCAGGATCACCCACCTGTACGGCAAGCGCCCGGTGGACCTCGCGCCGGAGCGCGGCATCGGCGTCGGCGTGGACGGCCGACCTGACCAGCGGATGCCTGAACCTGATGGCCGTGTCGACGCTGACGAGCCCCGCGGTCTCGGCGGCCCGCAGCGCCGGCTCCCCGCTGCCCGCGGCCTTCAGCACCACCTGAAGGTCGCCCCTGCCTTCCAGCGCCGCGAACAGGAGCAGCCGCCTGGTGTCCTCGGGCAGCCGCCGCACCTGCTCCCCGAAGATGCCCGCGCCCACCGGCAGCGGCTCGGGCAGCGGGGCGGTGCCGGCCAGCTGCGCGGGCGTCAGCAGCTCGACCGTCTCGCGCAGGGCCAGCGGGTTGCCGCCGGTCAGCTCGACCAGGCGCGCCACCACCTCCCTCGCCGGCCGGGCCCGCGCGGCGAGGAGCGTGCCGGCGCTGTCCTGGTCGAGCCCGCCCAGCGGCAGCTCGGGCACGCCAGGAGTGCGCGTCTCCCCTCGTACGGCCAGCAGCATCGCGATGCGCTCGCTGCCCAGCCGCCTGGCGGCGAACAGCAGCGCGGCCGCCGAGGCCTGGTCGATCCACTGGAAGTCGTCGACCACGACCAGCAGGCCGTCGGGCACCGCCGCCTCGATCAGTAGCGACACGACGCCCGCCGCCACGAGGAACCGGTCGTCGCTGCGGGCGGCGGACAGGCCGAGCGCCCCGGCCACCGCGTCGCGCTGCGGCTCGGGCAGGGCGTCCAGATCGCCCGTGACGGGGTGGAGGAGCTGGTGGAGCGCGGCGAAGGCGAGCCCGCTCTCGCTCTCGGTGCCGGTGGCCTTGAGGACCCTCAGCGGGCCCGCCTGGCGTTCAGCCTGCTCGACGAGGGCCGACTTGCCGATGCCGGCGTCGCCGCGGACGACGAGCGCCTGGCCCTGGCCCTTGCCCGCCGCGTCCAGCAGAGCGGTGATGGCGGCCTGCTCGGCGGCTCTGCCGTACAGGGTGTCCGTCTGGCGGATCCGCTTGTCTGTCTCGCGCACCCGCCCGAGCCTACGAGCAGGCGCGGGGCCGCGTGCCGCGGGGGCGGGTCAGGCACGAGGTTCGAAGGGCGGCGAGGGCCGGGGCGTGGCATCATCCCCCAATGCGTTTCGAGCTGCTGGGACCGGTACGTTGCCTGCGGGGCGAGCAGGAACTCGACCTGGGCTCCCCTCAGCAGCGGCTGACCGTCGCCGCCCTGCTCCTGGCCGAGGGCCGCGTGGTCGGCCAGGACCAGCTGATCGACATCCTGTGGGCCGACGCGCCGCCCAGGACCGCGGCGAACGTCGTGCGGCAGTACCTGTCGCGGCTGCGGGCGGCGGTGGGCGCCGAGGTGATCCAGTCGGTGGCAGGCGGATACAGGTGCGCCGCCGCCACCGACGTGGCGGACTTCCACCGGTTGCTGAGCAAGGCCGCGCAGGCCCCGGCGGACCAGGCGTATACGCTGCTGAACCAGGCGCTGGAGTGCTGGCGGGGCGAGCCGCTGGCCGGGCTGCCCGGCGCCTGGGCGCAGGCGCGGCGCGCCCGGCTGGCCGAGACACGCCTGGTCGCCCTGGAGTCCAGGATCGACGCCGACCTGGCGCTGGGGCGGCACGCCGAGGTGATCGGCGAGCTGACCGCGCTGCACGCCGAGCACCCGACCCGCGAGCGGCTGTCCGGCCAGCTCATGCTGGCCCTCAAACGCGCCGGACGGCAGGCCGAGGCCATCGGCGTCTACACCGACACCCGCCTGCTCCTGGCCGAGGAGTTCGGCGTGGACCCGTCGGCCGAGCTGGCGGCCGTCTACCAGCAGATCATCGCCACCGACCAGCCGGTCGTCGCCGTGAGAGCCGGCGGGGTCCGGCCGGCGCCGGCACAGCTGCCGGCGGGCGTGCACGACTTCACCGGCAGGCGTGACGTCGTGCGGGACCTGGTCGAACGGCTGAAGTCGGCGGGTACGAGCACGATGCCCGTCGTGGGGGTGTCAGGCCCGGGCGGGATCGGGAAGAGCACGCTGGCGCTGCACGTGGCGCATGCCGTACGGGAGAGCTTTCCCGACGGTCAGCTGTACGCCAACCTCCGCAGCGGAAACCAGGCTCCCGAGGACGTACTGGCCGGCTTCCTGAGGGCGCTGGGCTGCGCCGACCGCCGGATTCCGCCCACCCTGCCGGAGCGGGCGGCGCTGTTGCGGTCCACGCTCGCCGGTCGGCGGGTGCTGGTCGTGCTCGACGACGTCGCCGGCTCCGGCCAGGTCGAGCCGCTGCTACCGGGCTCGGCGACCTGCGCCGTGATCGTCACCAGCCGCGTCCGGCAGGTCGGCATTCCCGGCGCCCAGCTGACGGCCCTCGGGCTGCTGTCCGCCGACGAGGGGCTGGAGCTGCTCGGAGGCGTCGCCGGGCAGGCCCGGGTGACGGCCGAGCCGCGGGCCGCCGCCGAGCTGGTCGAGGCGTGCGGGCGGCTGCCGCTGGCGGTGCGGATCGTGGCCTCCAGACTGGCCGCGCGGCCCGGCCTGCGGCTGGAGGCCCTGGCGGTACGGCTGGCCGACGCCCAGCGCCGCATCAACGAGCTCAAGGCCGGGCAGGAGACGGTGGCGTCCTGCTTCGCGCTCGGCTACGAGCAGCTGCCCCCGGAGCAGGCCAGGGCGTTCCGGCTGCTGGCGCTGGCCGAGGGACCGGACCTGCCGGTCGAGGCGGTGGCCGCGATGCTCGGCGTCGGCCCCTTCGAGGCCGACGACCTGTGCGAGGCCCTGGTCGACGCGAGCCTCCTGGAGTCCACCGCCCCGGGCCGCTACCGCTATCACGACCTGCTGCGGCTGTACGGCAGGGGCCTGGTCGGCGACGAGGAGCGTACGGCCGCGACGCGGCGGCTCTTCGAGCATTACCTGTCCGGCATCCGTGGCGTGTGCCGCGTCGCGCTGCCGGGCTTCGTGCACCCGGCCGGGACCGGCCGTCCCGAGCTGAGCTTCTCCGGGGTACCGGCCGCCCGCGCCTGGATGCGGGCCGAGCAGGCCAACGTGGCCGCCACGATCGCGGGCTCCGGCCGCGAAGGTCTCATGCGCGAGGTGCCCCTGCTCGCCCACGTGACCGGGTTCGCCGACGTCGACGACGCCATCTTCCTGCCCTCCGTCATGCTCGCGATGGGCTTGGGCGCGCAGCGCATGGCGGCGACGGACGAGGCGGTCAACCTGCTGTCCGAGGCTCTCGCGCCGGTCGACGCCCACGCCCATCCCAAGCTGAGCGCGATGATCCACGCCATACTCGCCATGGCGCTGGCCGACGACGGCTCGATCCCGGACGCCCGGCGCCACGCCGAGCGGGGTCTGGAGCTCGGCAGGCTGGCGGGCGACCCGCACAGTATCGGGGTCAACCAGATGGCGCAGGGAGTCGTGTGCTTGTGCGCGGGCGAGCTGGACCAGGCCGCCGCGCATCTGCTGGCAAGCGCCGAGACCTACCGCAGGGGCGGCCTGCCGCTGAGAGTCGCCTGGCCCGCCAACCGCCTGATGCTCGTCCACCTGGCCGCCGGACGGCCGCAGGACGCCGTGGCCGTCGGCGAGGAGGCGGTCCCCATGGCCGAGGCGATGCACGACCCCCTGCTGGCCGGGAGGCTCCTGGCAAGGCTGGGCCAGGCATGGGAGGAACTCGGAGACACCCGGCAGGCGCGGCGCTGCCGCACGGAGGCGGCCGCCGTCCTTCTGCCCTACCAGCTCATGGAATGACCTGTTGATAACGTGGCGTTTATCGCCACCCCAGATGATGTGACCTTCCATGACGCGCTGGTGAAGGGAATCACGCAATGCTGGGCCTCGCCGTACCCCAACTCGGTGTCCTCGCCGATCCCCGGCTGTCGATCGAGGTGGCGAAGGCCGCCGAGGAGATGGGCTACGACAGCTTGTGGGTGGGTGACCGGCTGCTGAACCCCACCCGGCCCACGACGCCCTATCCGGGCGGCGACGGCACCATCCCCCCGCAGCACCGCAGGTGCCTCGATCCGCTGACGGTCCTGACCGCCGTGGCCACGGCCACGTCCCGGGTACGGCTGGGCACCAGCACCCTCAACGCCTTCTGGACGCCGCCCGTCGTCCTGGCCAGATCGCTGACCACGATCGGCCTGCTCAGCGAAGGACGGCTGGACGTGGGGCTCGGAATCGGCTGGTCGGCGGACGAGTACGCGGCCACCGGAATCCCCTGGCACGGGCGAGGGGAGCGCCTGGAGGAGACGCTCGACATCCTCGACCTGGTGTGGGGCGAGTCCGACGTCATCCGCCACGAAGGAAGGCTCTGGACCATCCCCGAGTCGGCGATCGGCTCCAAGCCGGTCCAGCGGCCCGCGGTGCTGCTCGGCGGGTTCTCGCCGGCGGCGCTGGAGCGGATCGGGCGAAGGGGGGACGGCTGGCTGGCCGCCGCGCTGCCCCTGCCGATGCTGACACGCGCCTGGCGCGGCATCCAGCGGCACACGGAGTCCATCGGCCGCGACCCGGCGAAGCTGCGGCTGATCGTGCGCGTCAATCCCAGGATCACGCCGGAACCGGTGCCGGACGAGCAGGTCCCAAGTCGCGGCACCCTCGAGCAGATCGCCGGCTACCTCACGGAGGCGGTCACCACCCTGGGCGCCGAACCGCTGATCGACCTGCACTACTCGACCGAGAATCCTGCCGACTACCTCGCCGTGGCCGGCGACTTCCGCAAGCTCATCCACACCTGAGGCCGGGGCGCCCGCGGTCGGGATTCCCCCGGGCGGCCGCCGACATCTTTCGGGCGACGTCCGCGACGACGAGCGCGGTGGCGATGGCGGCGATCCCCTCGCCGCGGCCGGTCAGCGCGGGGTCGCGGGCCCGGAGAGCGGGTCAGGCCCGGCGCCTGCGGGTCCTGCGCGGGTAGGCCTTGGCGGTCTCGGCCAGCCGCGCCGAGTGCTCGGCCTGCTTGCGCCAGTGGCCGTAGGCGTCGCCGCGCTGGGCCAGCCGGTCCAGCTCGCGCATCGTCTCGAGCGGGATGAAGGCGGGCTCGGCGTCGCGCCACGGGGTGCCCGGCAGCGGCATGAACGTGTGGGTGTGGATGCGCGCGCCCAGGGACGCCAGCTCCGCCGCGAGCGTCAGCGAGGCCGCCTGGTCGGTGCCGTCCTCGCCGGGCATGCCGAAGATGAAGTCGACGTTCGGCCGGAAGCCGTGCTCGACGGCGATCCTGACGGCGTCGCGCACCGGGCCGGCGCCGTGGCCGCGCCCGGAGGCGGCCAGGACGCGGTCGGAGCCGGACTGCGCGCCGATGATGATGTTGTCGTTGGCGACGTACCGCTTGAGCAGGCGCATCGCCTCCGGTGTCACGTGCTCGGGGCGCACCTCAGACGGGAAGCTGCCGAAGAACACCCTGCCATGGGGAGGGAGTTCCTCCTTCACCCCGGCCAGCAGCTCCTCCACCGCGTCGAGGTCGGGGTCGGGGCCCGGCGAGCCGTACGACAGGGAGGTGGGGGTGATGAACCGGACGTCGCGCAGGCCGTGGGCGACCATCTCCCTGACGTGGGCGCGCACGCTGCCCACCGACCGGTGGCGGAACTGCCCGCCGAACATGAACGGCGTCTGACAGAACCGGCAGGTGTAGCGGCAGCCCCTGGTGATCTCGATGGGGCCGAACCGGCCGCGCTCGGCGGGGAAGGAGGGGAAGGCGTCGAGGGGCAGCTGGGGCGCGGGCCTGGTGCGCAGCGCGACGCCGTCGTCGTCCTTGAGGGCCAGGCCGGGCACCTGGGTCAGCGGTGTGCCTTCGCGCAGCGCCGTGACGAGGGAGACGATCGTGGACTCGCCCTCGCCGATCGCGGCCAGGTCCCAGCCGGAGTCGAGGACGTGCTGCGGCTCGGCGGTGGCGTGGACCCCGCCGGCGATGTGCAGGGCGTCGCCGCCGCCGGCCGCGCGGACGGCCGCCAGCTCGGCGGCCATCGCCTCGGCGTCAGGGGAGTAGAACGACCACAGCACCAGCACCCGGTCGGCCGCGGAGGCCGAGATCAGCGCGGCTGTCTCCTCCGGCGTGGTGCCGTAGCGCACCTCGCAGTCGACCTGCGCCGCCTGCAGCGCGCCGAGCAGGGCGTGCATGCCGTACGTCACCGCCTTGCGGTAACGGACCACCACGCAGACATCCAGTCCCACGGCGTCACAGTAGCGAATCGGGGCTCGCCATGTATTGGAATGGACTATTCCGTTCTGCTATAGTGGAGACATGATCCTCACCGAGGCGCACGAAGCCCTCCGCACCGTCATCCGTAACGTCCCCGCCGACGGCTGGGAGCTGCCCACCCCCTGCGCCGAGTGGAACGTCACCCAGGTGCTCCAGCACGCCGCCGGCGACCAGCTCGGCTACGCGGCGTTCATCACCGGCGGTCCGCTGCCCGAGGAGAACCCCTTCGCCCCCTCCGGCAGGCTCGCCGGCTCCCCCGAAGAGGTGGCCGAGCAGGCCATGAAGGCCTCGGCCGACGCCTGGGCGACGGTGTCACCCGACGCCCAGGAGGTGCCGGTCCCCGTGCCGCCGAACACCATGACCTACACGCTCGGCATCGGGGCGTGCGCGCTCGACGCCGCCGTGCACGCCTGGGACATCGCGACGGCGACGGGACAGCCCTCGCCGCTCACCCCGGCCATGGCGCGCGAGCTGCTGCCGATCGCCCAGCAGCACGTCGAGCCGCCCAGGCAGTACGGCTTCTACGCCGCCGCCCTCTCGCCCGAGGACGGCGACGACGACGTGGCCGCCCTGCTGCGCTACCTCGGCCGCGACCCGCACTGGTCGGCCTGACCTTCCCCAGGCGCCCCTCGGCACCCCCGGCACGCGCCGGCACGCGCCGGACACCGGTTGGAGCCGGTGCCCGGCGCGGGCGGGTTCAGGACGGCTTGGCCGGAGCCCGGCGCTGGCCGGCTCGGGGCCGCACGCAAGGGCCTGCGGTGGCGAGCTCGGGGCCGCACGCCGTGAGCCTGCGGGGGCGGGCTCGGGGCTGCCCTGAGCCCGGCGGGGCGTCAGGGGTGCCACGGAGTCCGGCGGGGCGGGCTCAGGGTTGCTTGCCGGAGCCTGGCCTGCGCTTGGTCGCGGCCAGTTCCTGCTGGAGCCGGCCGACCTCGGAACGCAACTGCTCCACCTCCCCGGCCTCCGCCGGGGCCTGGGACGCGCCGGCCTGCGGTGGCACCGCGTGGCTGCCCGCCGCCTCGCTCGCGGCACCGGTTTCCGCACCACCGCTCTCCATGGCGCCGGTCTCCGCGCCACCGCTCTTCGCGGCCCGGGTTTCCGCGCCACCGCTCTTCGTGGCGCCGGTCTCCGGGACAGCGGTCTTCGTGGCGCCGGTCTCCGGGGTGACGGGTCCCGCGGGTACCGCATGGGCGGGGTCGGGGCCGTCCGCGCGTGCCGAGCGGGCGGCGGAGTACGGAGAGTACGGCGTGTACGGCGAGTGGCGCGTGGTCGGCCGGTCCTCGGTGAAGGGGCGGGCGTCGGAGGGATCGTCGGAGGCGCGCGAGATGATGACCGCGCCCGTCGGCACCGGTGGTCTCGGGGGCGCGTCCTCGCTGTCGATGCGCTCGTCGCGCGTGGCGGTCCAGCGGGCGAGCAGGCCGTCGGCGCCGAGACGGCCGCCGCCGAAGGCCAGCAGTGCCAGGCAGACGGCCGCCAGTGCCACGACGAGTTCCCAGCCCGGCGTGCTGGTGAAGATGCCGCCGCGCGACTCGACGAAGATCCCGGCTCCGGCCATGTCCACCAGCAGGGTGAACGCCGCGATCCGCACCCCGAACCCGGTGATGAGCATCGCGCCGCCGATGATCTCGGCAGCGGTGGCGAAATAGGCGGCCAGCTGGGGGCTCGGCACGCCGAGGTGGGCGAAGGCGGCCGTGGTGGCGTCCATTCCCGCATGCCACTTCTGCAGGCCGTGAGCGATGAAGATGATGCCGACCATCACACGTGCGGCCAGCAGTGCGATGTCGCTGCCGATTCTCTTGACCATGATGATCCCTCCGCCCTCTTTGTTCCCTCCTGTGTGGTGAAAGTAGTGAATGTCGTAATTTGTGAGGAGAGGTTTGACCGACCAGGAGAGGTGCTGAACGAGGACTGACCGGAAATTCGCCTCACTGGGCGTTGTGTCGGTTTACTCTCCGGGCACATACATCTGGCGTCGCGTTTTCAGGGGGGCACGAGCCAATGGAGCTCTTTCCTGCCATGCCGTACGAGGAGTGGCTCGAAACCAAGGACACCTTCCACAGGTTCGCGCAGATCGTCGGAAAGATACGGCTGGCCGCGAGCCCGCGCCGCAACCACTGGTGGAACGTGCCCTTCCACCTGACCGGACGAGGCCTCACCACCAGGCCGATGGGGCTGCCCGACCCGTTCTCCATCGACTTCGACCTGGTCGGGCACCGCCTGATCGTCGACAAGGCCGACGGGCGCAGCGCCCAGTTCTCGCTGATCGGCCAGTCGGTCGCCGGTTTCTACGCCCGGCTCTTCGAGATCCTCGACGAGTTGGGGATCGACGTGGAGATCCAGGCGGTGCCGTACGACATGGCGGACAGCACCCCCTTCGCCCTGGACACCAGGCACGCCGCCTACGACCCCGCACTCGTCAACCGGTACTGGATCGTCCTGGGCCAGGTCGCGCAGGTGCTGGAGCGCTTCGCCGCCGACTTCTGCGGCAAGACGAGCCCGGTCCACCACTTCTGGCACACCTTCGACATCGCCGTCACACGCTTCACCGGCAGGGCCGTAGGGGCCGCGCCCGAGGCCGACCCCGTCACCAGGGAGGCGTACAGCTGGGAGGTGATCAGCGCGGGCTTCTGGTTCGGCGACGAGGAACGGCCGTGGCCCGCGTTCTACTCCTACACCGCTCCGGAGCCGCAGGGCCTGTCCGAGCAGCCGCTGTGGCCCGACCAGGCGGCGTGGATCCCCTCGAGGGGCAGCCATCTGGCCGTGCTCAAGTACGACGACGCCAGGCGCGGCGACGACCCGGTCGCCACGGTCCTGGGGTTCCTCGGCAGCGCCTACCAGGCGGGCGCCAAGCTGACCGGCTGCGACGCCGCCAGGCTCGCCAGCGTCGAGGGCGTCACCGACCCCTACCTGGAGGCGACGTGACCAGGACGGCCCCGCCTCCCCTCCACCGCCCGCACCGCTGACCCGGCCCGCGCCCTCCGCAACCCGCCCGCCCCGCTCAACGACCCGTCCGGTCAGGTCGATCCGCCCGGTCCGCTTGGCGATGTGGCCGGTCTGCCCGCCGACCCGTCGGGTCCGTCTGACCCGCTCGGCGGCCTCGCTCCGCCCGGTCAGGTCGATCCGCCGGGTCCGCCTGGCCATGCGGCCGGTCCGTCCTGCGGCTTGTCCGGTCTGTCTGATCCGCCTGGTCAGGCGGCCGACCTGCTCGGTGCCTGTCCGATCCGCCCGGTCAGGTCGATCCGTCCGGTCCGCCTGGCCATGTCGCCGGTCCGTCCTGCGGCCTGTCCGGTCAGCTCGATCCGCTTGGCCACGCGGCCGGTTCGCCCGGCGACCCATCCGATCCGTCTATCCGCCCGGCGACCTGGCCGGTCCGACCTGACCTGGCCGGTCTCCTGGCCGGTCTGCCCGAGCTGGCCGGTCCGCTTGGCCCGGTCGATCCGTCCGGCGGGCCGGTTGTGGAATCCCGGCGGGCATGCGACCGGCCCCGCCGTGGGGACGGCGGGGCCAGGGGTGTCGCGAGGCGCAGTGGCCGGGCGGCCCCATCGGGCGCGCAGCGGCCGGGCGGATCCGTGGCCGGATGGCGCCGGCGTCGCGTGGCGTGGAGGCCGCGCCGCTCCGGAGCGCCCCGGGAGCGTCCTGGCGCTTCAGCGGAGCGCCCCCGGAGCGTCCTGCGCTTCAGCGGAGCGCGACGCTGTGCCTCAGAGGAGCGCTCTGCGCCTGAGCGCGGCCAGGCCGCCTGCGACGAGCGCCAGGGTGAGCGCCAGCATCACCGCCACCGGGCCGGGCGTGAACTCCTCGCCGGACAGCACCATCGGCAGGTTGGGGAACGGCACGACGTACTTGGCGATCCAGTAGTCGATCCCCATGATCGGGCCGAGCACCTCGCCGAAGAGGTTGACGAACAGGAAGGTCGCCCAGCTGAAGCCGGCCGCCGCCCTGGGCAGCAGCCCGAAGGCGAGTACGCCCACGCCTGCCGGCACCCACACGGCCGGTACCTGCACCAGCGTGCCGGGCAGGACGCCCAGCGGGTCGCCGGTCGCGAGGCCGATTCCGAGTCCGGCCGCCGTGAGGATCACGACGCTGCCGCCGAGGGCGAAGACCAGGTGGCTGCCCGCCCAGCGGAGCCGCCCGACGGGGGTGGCCAGCAGCAGTTCGGCGCGTCCCGCCGCCTCCTCGCCGCGCAGCCGCAGCAGGGCGAGCAGTGGGTGGAGGGCGGCGACGTAGCCGAGGCTGAGCGCGATCAGCCACAGGTAGGCGTCGGTCATGCTGACCCCGTCACCCGCGGTGTAGCGGGCGAGGAACTCCTGGACGGCGGCGCCCTGACGCGACACCTCGGGGATCGACAGGGCCAGCGCGCCCAGCGCGAGGCCGGCGATCGCGTACCCGACGGTCCATCCGGCCAGCAGGCCCCGCTGCAGCCGCCATGCCAGCGCCAGCGGGCCGCGCAGCGTGGTGGACCCCGCGGGGCCGGGCCGCTCGGGGATGACGCCGTGGCCCACGTCGCGGCGCCCGGCCAGCCGGTAGGCGGCGGCGACGGTCACGGCGGTGAGCGCCAGTCCGGGGAGCAGGGCGGCCCAGTTGTCGTCCCCGTACGGCTTGACCAGGTGACTCCATCCCTGCGGCGAGAGCCATTTGAGCGCCGTCAGGCCGCTGCCGTCGGCGACGAAGCGCAGCAGGTAGCTGACGCCGAGCGCCAAGGCGGCCAGGCCGACGGCGGTGCGGGCGCCGACGGTGAGCTGGGCGGCCAGCGCGCCGACGCCGGTGAAGACCAGGCCCATGGTGGTGATCGCGGCGCCGAAGGCCAGCGATCCGGCGAGGTCGAAGCCCATCGCGGCCATCGAGAGCCCGGCCAGCAGGCCCGCGAGCGCCACGGCGGCGGCGGTGACCGTCAGCGCGGCCGTCAGCGGCGCGAGCCTGCCGACGACTCCGGCGCCCACCAGCTCGGCGCGGCCCGACTCCTCTTCGGCGCGGGTGTGCCTGACCACCATGAGGATCGCGATCAGGGCGATGACGGTGTAGATCGCGTCGGCGTTCTTCCACACCGCCATCCCCGCCACGGTCGGGGAGTAGACCTCGCCGGCGAAGGCGGTCAGCGCCTTGTTGGCCGCCATCTCCCTGGCGAAGTCGCCGATCGAGGGGATGGCCGTGGCGTACCGGTTGGCCTGGCCCGCCGCGAGCACGGCCAGGAGCAGCATCCACACCGGGGCGATCAGCCGCTCGCGGCGCAGGATCAGCCTGATCAGGGTGGTCATCGCGCGCTCCGGTCCGCGTAGTGGCGCATGAACAGGTCCTCCAGGGACGGCGGCGTGCTGACGAGGCTGGTGATCCCGGCCTCGGCCAGGCGGCGCATGACCTTGTCGAGGTCCTGGTCGTCCACCTGGAAGGTGACCTTCCCGTTCTCGACGGCCGTCCCGTGCGCCCACGGCAGGTCGGGCAGCGCGCCCGAGAGCGTGGCGGTGATCTTGGTCATGGTCAGGTGTCGCAGCTCGGGCAGGGTGCCCGACTCGACCGTGCGTCCCGCGCGGATGATGCTCACCCGGTCGCACAGCGCCTCGACCTCGGACAGGATGTGGCTCGACAGCAGCACGGTCCGGCCCCGCCGCTTCTCCTCCAGCACGCACTGCTGGAAGACGGCCTCCATGAGCGGGTCGAGCCCCGAGGTCGGCTCGTCGAGGATGAGCAGGTCGGCGTCCGAGGCGAACGCCGCGACCAGCGCGACCTTCTGCCGGTTGCCCTTGGAGTACGTCTTGGCCTTCTTGCGGGGGTCGAGTTCGAAGCGGTCCATCAGCTCCGCGCGCCGGGCCGGGTCGAGGCCGCCGCGCAGCCTGCCGAGCAGGTCGATCACCTCGCCGCCGGTCAGCGAGGGCCACAGGTTCACGTCGCCGGGCACGTAGGCCAGCCGCCGGTGCAGCTCGGTGGCTTCCTTCCACGGGTCGCCGCCGAGCAGGACGGCGGTGCCGGAGTCGGCCCGCATGAGGCCGAGCAGGATGCGGATCGTGGTGGACTTGCCCGCGCCGTTCGGGCCGAGGAAGCCGTGCACCTCGCCGGTGCGCACCTCGAGGTCGAGCCCGTCGAGCGCGTGGGCCCTGCCGAAGCTCTTGTGGAGCTCACGGATGCTGATGGCGGTGTTCATGGCTCCACAACCTAGAAAGCCGGGCGATCCGGCGGTATCGGGCAGATGCCCAAGGATGCGGACCGGCATATCGGACATGCCGCCCGCTATCTTGCGTGGCATGCTGCATGGCCGTCAGGAAGAGCTGGAACGTCTGCGCGGGCTCGTCGCCGGGGCGCAGGAGGGGCGCAGCGCCGCACTCGTGGTCCGCGCCGAGCCGGGAACGGGCAAGACGGCCCTGCTCGACGCCGCCGCCGTGGACGCCGGGATCCCCGTCCTGCGCGTCGCGGGGGCCGAGACGGAGGCGGAGCTGCCCTACGCCGCGCTCCACCTCATCCTGCGCCCGCTCCTGCGCGGCCTCGACGCGCTCCCGCAGCCGCAGGCCGACGCGCTGCGCGGCGTGCTCGGGCTGGCCGCCACGACCGGCGGACAGGACCGGTTCCTGACCGGGCTGGCCACGCTGACGTTGCTGGCCGACCAGGGGCCGCTGCTGTGCCTGCTGGACGACGCGCACTGGATCGACCACGCTTCGCTGGACGCGCTGCTGTTCGCCGCCAGGCGGTTGGAAGCCGAGGGCGTCGTGCTGGTCTTCGCGACCAGGACCATGGACCGTGACCTGTTCACGACGGCGGGGTTGGCGGAGCTGCGCCTGGCGGGCCTGGACCGGGCCGCCGCCCTGCGCTTGCTGGCCGAGCGCGCTCCCGGGCTGCCGCCCGCCGTACGCGACCGGGTCGTCGCCGAGTCGGGCGGCAACCCGCTCGCGCTCATCGAGCTGCCCGGCATGAACGTCGACTCCCTGGCCGCCGGGCCGCTCCCGCTCCCGTACCGGTTGCAGGAGGCCTACCAGGCGCGGGTGTCGGCCCTGCCGTCCGACACCCGCACCCTGCTGCTCGCGCTGGCCGCCGAGGGCGAACTCGCGGCGGCGCTCCAGGCGACGGGACTCGGCATCGGCGCGCTGGCCCCCGCCGAGCGGGCGGGCCTCGTCGCCGACGCCGCCTTCCGCCATCCGCTCGTGCGCGCCGCCGCCTACCAGAGCGCCTCCTTCGCCGAACGCGTCGCCGTCCACCGCGCGCTGGCCGGCGCCACCACGGGGGAGCGCCGCGCCCGGCATCTGGCCGCCGCGGCCACCGGCCCCGACGAGGAGGCCGCGGCCGCCCTGGAAGCCGCGGCCGGCACCGCCCGCGAGGTCTCCGGGTACGGCGAGGCCGCCACGGCCCTCGAGCGCGCCGCCAGGCTCACCCCCGACACCGCCGAACGGGCCCGCAGGCTCACCGCGGCCGCCGCGCTGGCCGCCGACGCGGGCCAGGGCGAGCGCGCCCGCGCCCTCCTCGACCAGTCGGCTCGCCTCGGCGGGGCCTCACGGGAACTGGTACGGCTGCGCGCGCGCATCGAGTTCGAGCACGGCTCGCCGGAGACCGCGTCGCGGCTGCTCCTCGACGCCGGCCAGGACCTGCTGGTCGAGGCGGCGCGGGTGGCCTGGACGGTCGGCGACGCCGACGGCCTGCGCGCCGTCAGGGACCGCATGGACGACGGCCCCGCGAGCCTGATGACCGGCGCCGTCGAGCTGCTGGCCGGCGACCCTGGAACCGGTCTCGACCTGATCAGGCGGCACCTCGACCAGGCACCCGAGCGCGGGGACGGCCTCCCGCTCACCCCCACCTCCCTGGCCCTGCTGTCGGGCGACTACGCCACCGCCCGCGACCACCTTCAGGCGGTGGCCGCCGACATGCGCTCCCGCGGGGCGATCGGCTGGCTGCCCGGCGTGCTCGCCGTTCTCGCCGAGACCGAGACGCTGCTGGGCCTGGCCAGGACGGCCGAGGCGACCGCGGCCGAGTCGCTGCGCATCGCGGAGGACACCGGTCAGCGGCGGCACGCCGCCGTCGCCCGCGGGCTGCTCGCCCACGCCGCGGCCCTGCGGGGCGAGCAGCCGGACCCCGGGCTGCGCGGGGACTGGGCCGACCGCGCCCGCGCCGTCCTCGACCTGGTCACCGGCAGGTGGGCGGCAGCGCTGGAGCGTCTCGGCCACCTCGCCCACCGGCCGTACGGCGCGTGCTTCGCCGCCGACCAGGTGGAGGCGGCCGTGCGGGCCGGGCGTCCGGCGGCGCGGGAGCTCGCCAGGTTCGAGAGCTGGGCGCTGGCCTCGGGTGTGGCGTGGGCGCTGGCCGTACGGCACCGCTGCCTTGCCCTGCTCGCCGGCGACCCCGAGGAGCAGCACGCGCATTACGAGCAGGCCGTCGCCTGCCCCGACCTGCCGCTGCAGCAGGCCAGGAGCCGGCTGCTCTACGGCGAGTGGCTGCGCAGGTCACGCAGGAAGAGCGAGGCGAGGATCCAGCTCAGGTCCGCCCTGGAGGTCTTCGAGCAGGTGGGGGCGGTGCCGTGGGCCGACCACTGCAGGGCCGAGCTGCGCGCGGCGGGCGAGACGGTCGCCGCGCCCCCGGCGCCTGGCGCGCTCCCCGAGCTCACCCCGCAGGAGCTCCAGATCGTCAGGCTGGCCGCCACCGGCGCGACGAACAAGGAGATCGGCGCCCAGCTGTTCCTCAGCCCCAAGACCGTAGGCCACCACCTGTACCGGGCCTTCCCCAAGCTTGGCGTCTCCAACAGGACCGAACTGGCCAGTTTGCACCTGGTATAGGCCCTTATAGTCGGGCAAATGTCCCCTCCCCCTCCCTCGCGCCTCGGCTGGCTCGACGCCATCAGAGGGCCCGCGGCCCTCGCGGTGGTCCTGCACCACGCGGGCTGGACCTACTTCCCCGGCCTGTGGGCGGAGGTGGACCGCCGGATCGACGTCGGCACCTGGGGCGTCTTCGTCTTCTTCCTGGTCAGCGGCTACATCATCCCCGCCTCTCTGGAACGCCGCGGCGACGTGCGGGCCTTCTGGACCGGCCGGTGCCTGCGGCTGCTGCCACTGCTGCTGGTGGCCGTCGCGCTGGCGTTCACGCTCGCCGCCTTCGGCGCCTACGAGCCGCACCCGGGCCTGGCCACCACGCCCCCGTTCCTGGTCGCGCTGGGGAACCTGTCGATGCTGCAGGAACTGCTCGGCGTGCCGGCCGTCATCGGGGTGATGTGGACGCTGTCGTACGAGATGGCGTTCTACCTGATCACCGTCGCGCTGTTCAGGATCGGCCAGGCCCACCGGTCCGCTCCGGCCGCCGCGGTCCTGGCGCTGCTCGCCGTACCGCTGGGGCTGCTGCTGCCCGGGCCGGTGATCGGCGGGTGGGTCGCGCTGCTCGGGATGCCCGTGCTGGCGGCCGTCGCCGTGACCGTGTGGGGGCGGGGAGCGGCGCGTACGGCGGCGGCCGTGGCGGGTGGCGCGCTCGGGCTGGCGCTGGTGGTGCTCGGCAGCAGGATCGGGGCGTGGCAGGGGCTGGTCATCCTGGCGGTGATGTTCGCGGGCACGGCCGTCCACCGGGCCGAGCACGGGCAGATCCGGCCGCGCACGGCCGCGGCGGCGCTGGCGGTCGTGCCGGCATGCGCGCTCTTCGCCAAGGACGACCCCGGCTGGGCCCCCGCCATCGTGGCGGCGGGGGCGTGCTTCGCGGCGGCGTTCGCGCTGCGGCGGCTGCGGTATCCGCGCCTCCTGACCCATCTCGGCGTGATCAGCTACTCGACGTACCTGCTCCACCCGCTGCTGCTGCGGTTGTTGCCGTCGGCCTGGTCGTACGTCCTCGTGCTGATGCCGCTCGCGTACGCGACGCACCGGCTGGTCGAGTTGCCGGCGCAGCGTCTGGCCAGGCGGCTGGCCGACCGCGTGCCGAGCGGTTGACCGAGTCCGCATAATCAAGGCGTGCGCGGCTTCTCCCGGCGGTCGTTCCTCCATCTGGGCGCCGTCGCGGTCGCGGCCGGGGCGGTGCCGGCGGGCCGGATCGGCGACCCCTTTCCGGCGTCGGCGGCTCGGACCGGCCATTCCTTTCCGGCGACGGCGGGCCGGGCCGGCGATTCCTTGGCGCGGGCGGGCCGGGCCGGCGATCCCTTCCCTGCGCTGCGCCGGCGCTGGCGCGAGGTCACGGCGGAGCCAGGGGGCGCCATCGCGGCGGGGCCGTACCGGAGGAGGGTGGCGGTGCTCGGGGCGACGGCGGCCGGCTACCGGGACACCATGCGCCCGGACGACGGGTCGCTCTGGCCGGGGCTGGCCTTCCCCTCGTTCGACGAGACCCCCGCGCGGCTGCGGGCCATGGCCCGCGCGTACGCCGTGACGGGCACCGGCCTGACCGGCGACCCCACGCTGGCGGCGGCCGTGGCGACCGGCATCGACCACTACCGGCGCCAGGTGTACACCGCAGGCGCCGAGCCCGCGGGCAACTGGTGGAACTGGCAGATCGGCGTCCCCCTGCGGCTCCTCGACGCGGCCGTGCTGATCGGCCCGCACCTGGGCGAGCCGCGGAGCCGGGCGCTGGCCGAGGCCGTGGACCACTTCCTGCCCGCATGCGTGCTCGAGGACTACAGCGGCACCAGCACCGGCGCCAACAGGGTCGACCAGTGCACGGTCATGCTCCTGCGCGCCATGCTCGCCGCCGACGGCGACAGGGCCGCGCAGGCCGTCTCGGCGCTCGCCCCCGTCTTCCCGTACGTGCGGGAGGGCGACGGGATCTACCCCGACGGCTCCTTCATCCAGCACGCCACCATCCCCTACCAGGGCGGGTACGGGCTGGTGCTGCTGTCCGGCCTGGCGACGCTGTTCGCGGTGCTGCGCGGCACGCCGTGGCAGCTCACCGACCAGAACGTCTTCGACGCGGTCGAGCGGTCGTTCGCGCCGTTCGTCCACGACGGGTTCTGCATGGACCTGGTCAGCGGCAGGGGAATCGGCAGGCGGCCCTACGGCGACCACCGGAAAGGACACGAGATCGCCGCCGCGATCCTGCTACTGGGCGAGTCGGCCTCGGCCGCCGAGCGGATCCGCTGGCAGGGCATGGTCAAGGGATGGGTACGGCGGGCCGCGCACCGCCCCGCGCTCGACCCGGCCGCCCACGCCCGCCTGGCGGCACTCATGGCCGACGACACGATCCCCGCGCTCGCCGAACCCGCCGGGCACCGGCTGCTGCCGAAGAGCGCCCGAGCCGTCCACCGCAGGCCCGGCTGGTGCGCGGGGCTCAGCATGGCCTCGGCCAGGATCGGCCACTACGAGCACGGCAACGGCGAGAACCTGCGGGGCTGGCACACCGGCTCCGGCATGCTCTACTGGTGGGCCGACGGCCATGGCGAGCAGTACTCCGACTCCTTCTGGCAGACCGTCGACCCCTACCGCCTGCCCGGCACGACGGTCTCCACCCGGCGGCTGCCCGACGGCGCGGGCGGCGCATGGGGCGACACCTGCCCGCCGGGCCGCTGGGTCGGCGGCGCCACCGACGGCACGTACGCCACGGTCGGCCAGCACCTCAACGGCCTGGACAGCACGATGGAGGCCGTCAAGTCGTGGGTCTTCCTCGACGACGCGGTGGTCTGCATGGGCGCCGGCATCACGAGCGACGACGGCGTCCCTGTCGAGACCGTCGTGGACAACCGCAGGACCGACGCGCCGCTGACCGTCGACCGCGTGGCGGGCTGGGCGCACCTCGAGGGCCACGGCGGCTACGTGCTGCCCTGCGCCCCGCTGCGCACGCTGCGCGAGAGGCGTTCGGGCGGCGCGGCGACGCGCGGCTACGTGACGCTCTGGCTCGACCACGGCGTCGACCCGCGCGCGGCCGGATACCTCTACCTGCTCATGCCGGGAGCGAGCGCGGCCGCGACCCGGGCGCGCGCCGCCGACCTGGGATGGCTGCGCGTGCTGGCCAACACCTCGGCGCAGCAGGGCGTGGCCGTCCCCTCGCTCGGCGTCACCGCCGTCAACTTCTGGACCGAGGGCGGCGCGGGAGCGCTTTCCGCCTCCGCGCCGTGCGCCGTCCTCGTCAGGGAGAGGGACGACGGCACGGCCACGCTGACCGTGGCCGACCCGCGGGAGGCTCTGGACGAGCTCACGGTGACGTGGGAACGGCCGGTGGCCGGGGTGCTCAGCGGGCACCCGCTGCTGTCGGCCGCCACGACGGGCGCGGCGCTGACGCTCGTGTGGGGTCCGCTGGCCGGTGCCGGCGGCGGCTCGGCCACGGTCACCGTACGGCTGGGTTAGGGCCTGTCCCGAACTTTCTACTGCGCCGATTGAGTCTGGACCTTGGCGGAGTCGAACTCGACGTATTCGATGATCGCGCCGCCGGGGTGGCGGATCGTCAGGTTGCGTCCAGTGGGGACTTCGTTCGGGCCGTCAAGGGTGTCGCCTCCCTCGCGCTCAACGATGGCGAAGACATCATCGAGGCTGTCGACGATGACGGTGGCCTGCACGTCGCGGTAGGGCGCCAGCGCCTCTGGGGTGCCTGCGACCAGGAGGTAGTCGCCGATGCTCGCCAGCTCGAGGTTCCCGTAGGGGAAGCGCAGCCCCGGCCGGGCGGCGGTGAGGGCTTCGAAGGTGGGCAGAGCGGTGTCCAGGTCGTCGACATAGATGCGGGCGTAGGTGGTACGGGTGGCCATGCGACACTCCATGATCATTTCCATTTTCTCGAAATATGGAAATGATCCTATGCTGGTCGGATCGGGACATGTCAACTCAGACCGACATCAGGAGAGCGGGATGCGATCGCCGACCGAGCCCAAGACGGCAGACATGGATCTGGTCGCCGTGCTACACGCGCTCGGCGATCCCGTCCGCTTGGGCCTGGTGCGCCTGATGGCCGCAGACGGCGAGGTGCCCTGCAGCCCGCAACACCTGAACGTCCCGCGTTCCACGCTCTCCAATCACTGGCGCATTCTGCGTGAGGCGGGTATCACCTCGACTCGCTCCGAGGGCAAGGCCCGCTACATGACGCTGCGTCGTGACGACCTGGAGGCTCGCTTTCCGGGCGTATTGGAGCCGATTCTCACGGCCGCCGCACCCGAGGCGGCCGTCGGCGCCACGTCAGCCGGTCGACCAGGGCGCGTCCAGTAGCTCACACGACAGGATCCCGAAGCCGGATCCGGATCGATGCGACGGTCAGTACACCTAGTCGTGCGGTCTCTGCTCCCGCTGCCCGACCCGCTCCTTGATCCGCAGGGACATCAGGCTCGCCGCCGTCGCCAGGACGACCAGGTTGAACGTCATCTGGACCAGGAGGAGCCCCCTGCCGAGCTGGCCGGAGGCGTGGATGTCGCCGAAGCCGACGGTGGCGAAAGTGGTCATCGAGAAGTAGAGGGCGTCGGTCTTGGTCGTCAGCCCGACGAACTGCCCGTCCAACCGGGTCGCGACGGTGAAGTCGGCCAGCGCGAACAGCACGAGGCCGCCGAGCGTGAGCAGGATGAGGCCGCTCACCGGAAGGTATGCCCGGTCCGTCGCCGCCTGCCGCCGCGCCGCCAGCACCACACCCCAGACCAGCAGGAGCACGCCGACCACGAACACGCCCAGCCGCGCCCACGCCCCCCAGCCGTACCTGGCCTCCTCCAGCGGCAGCAGGTAGTAGAGCGCCACGATCAGCGCGGCGTTCCACAGGGTCGACCAGAAATAGGGCGGCATCACGTCTGCGGATGCGGGGTGCCCAGGTACGGGAAGTCGGGCAGCAGGTCGGTATGCGGGCCGATCCCGTCGTCCGGGACCCTGCCGTCGGTGACCATCCCGATGCGGACGTCGGTGACGTCGTCGTCGAGGCGGCGGCCGTTGGGGTAGGCGGCGGGCGCGGACCTGTCGAAACGCAGGATGTCCGGCAGGACGGTGGCCAGCCGGTCGCGAGCGGCCTCGGCGGTGTAGCCCCCGGTGTGCTGGAGCGCCGCGGTCCAGGCGTCCAGGTAGGTGGCCACGTCGTCGGCGGGCTCGCCCCGGTTGTAGCCCTCCTTGGCCTCCTCGGCGTTGAAGTAGGCGGTCAGCGACGGGTGCGCGCCGCGGTCCACCGAGACCAGCTCGCCGTCCCGGCGCAGGCAGACCCGTGCCCACACGCCGATGCCCGGCTCGGCGCCCAGGACCCGGTCGGGCACCTCCAGGACGATGCCGACGACGTTCCTGCCCGCCATGGTGTCGGCGCCGGTCCACTGGAAGCCCTTGCCGATGCCCTCCAGGTCGGCGAAGAACGGATCGCTGCGCAGCCCGGCGGAGAACCGGAGCCAGTCCGTCTCCGCGATCTCCGGCTCGGGCCCGAAACTCACCGGGACGTCGGTGAGCACCTGGTCACCCGCCGCCTCCCACGACCTCGCGGCTTCGCCGGTGCCGTGGAAGACGGTGACGGTCTGGCGGCCTTCCCTGGGCGCGGAGAAGACGAAGCTGAAGGCGACGTCCGCGCGGGCGTCGCCGTCGTTGTCGATGTTGAGCCGGTAGACCGCGTCAGGGTGGAGGTGCGGGCCGTGGGTCGGGTCGAACGAGAACGAGTTCACGTCCATGACCAGCACGGTGCTCTCCGGAGCGCGGGGCGACCGGAAGGCGAACACGTCGGTGAGGTCGAGGCGCGCGTCACCGGACGGCGGTCGCAGGTTCGGGCCGCTGAGATGGTGGGACATGACCTGCCTCCGATCACGGTGGTGTGTGCTGCCAGGGCCACCTGACCGGGGGAGACGCCGGATGCCCAGCACGAGGCTAACCCGGCTCGCGGTGAGATCGCAGGTTCGCCGCCTTCGGTGTGTCAGCCTGACGGCCCCGGCCGCCCGCCCGAGGCCATCAGGAGCGTGGTGGTGCCCGCGGCGGGCAGCGTGCCGTACAGCAGGTAGTCGTCATGCCACGAAATTTCGGGACTTGAGGGGTTGGCCTGGCCCGGTTATCCTCCGGCGGCCCCGGTCAGGCCCACGCGGTTCTCGCGGTTTTCCCGCCATCGCCGGGGAACGTTCCGGACGAGGGTTGCCGAGCATGGCGAACGACACACGACCGGGCCGCCGTCAGGAGCGGCTGCGCGTGCGCGGCGTCGCGCTGCCGTCCGAGGAGTGGGCCGAGTTCTGGATCGCGAACGGCAGGCTGACGCGCGAGCCGCTGCCGGACGCGACCACGGTCGTGGACGGCGGCTGGCTGCTGCCGGGGCTCGTGGACGCGCACACGCATCCGGGCGCCCTTCGTCCGGGCGACCCGCTCGACCCGGCGCTGCTCCGCAGGCACGGCCGCGAGCACCTGGCGGCCGGCGTGACGCTCCTGCGCGTGCCCGGCTCGGCCGACCGGCTCCCCGCGTGGTTCGGCGCGGAACCGGACCAGCCGCGCGTCGTCTCGGCCGGTCGCTGGCTGGGCGTGCCAGGCACGTTCCACGACGGATGGGCGCGGCACGTCGGCGAGCCCGAACTGGCGGACGCGGCGGTCGAGGAGGCCCGCGCGTCCGGCGGCTGGTGCAAGGTCTACGCGGACTGGGTGGTCGGCGAGGAGGGCCTCGACGCGCCGCCGCTTCCCGTCGGCGTGCTCACCGAGCTGACCCGGCGGGTGCACGCCATGGGCGGCCGGGTCGCCGTCCACGCGCAGACGGCGGCGGGCGCCGAGGCCGCCGTCGTGGCCGCGGTGGACAGCCTCGAACACGGTCTGGGCCTCGACCCGGCCCTGCTGGACCGGATGGCCCGCCAGGGGACCGCCCTGGTGCCCACGTTCACCGTCTGGGAGACCTTCGAGCAGGTCGCCCGCTCCTCAGGCTCCGAACGGTTCCGCTCGTGGTTCCGGGCGGCCCACGCCCGGCTGGCGCCGCTGGTGTCGGCCGCGCACGAGGCCGGCGTGACGGTGCTGGCCGGGACCGACAGCTACGGGACGCCCGAACTCCCCCACGGGCGGGTGGCCGGCGAGGTGCGCCACCTGGCGGCCGCCCCCATGCCCGCCGCCGCGGCTCTCGGCGCGGCCTCCTGGACGGCGCGCGCCTTCCTCGGCTTTCCCGTGCTCGACCACGACGCCCCCGCCGACCTGGTCGCCTACGACCTGGACCCGCGCGCCGATCTCGCCGTCCTGCGCACACCCGCCCGCGTCATCCACCGCGGCCGCGTCATCCGCTGACCACGGCCACCGGCCGCTCCCTGAAGGCACGCTTCTCCTGGAACTTCGTCACACGGGTCTACCTGTCCCGCCGCGCCCCTCTCGCGGTGAAAGGCGGACTCGGCGCCACGGCGGTCACGGAAGGACGAGCCACTGCCTGCCGTCGATCAGCTCGCGGCCCGCGTCCAGGTGCCCCGCATGGCAGGCGGTCTCGGTGATCACGTGGAGGAGCACGTCACGGTGGGTGCGCGGCCGCCAGTCGCCGAACAGGTCCTGCGGCCACCAGGCGGTCGCGGCGTCCTCGGGAGTGGCGGTGATGACGGCGTCCGCGAGGTCGATCTCCTGGCGGTAGCGGTCGAGCACGTCACGGGCGGGTACGTCAGGCCCGACCTGCCAGGCGTCGGCCGTCCCGGCCAGCTCGTCGATCGCGGCCCGCCGGCCGCCGACCACCGCGCCGAACCAGAACCGTTCGACGTCCAGCGCCAGATGGTTGACCAGCCCCAGGCACGACCAGCCGGACGGCAGCACCGGCCGGCGCAGTTGCTCCTCGGTCAGGCCGTCCACGATGCCGAGCACGTGCCGGCGCTGGCCGTTGAGGGCGGTGAGCAGGTCCATGGACGTTCCCTTCTCGACGACTCTCTACAGTTCGGCGGCGCGGACGAGCAGCCCCCGGCGCTCGGACGCGCTGTGGGTCCGCGCTGCCGCCTGCCGGAACAGGACGGCGGCGCGTTCCCGGTCGCCGGCGCGGGCGGTGAGGTCCGCCTCGGCGGCGATGGCCAGCGGGTAGTCGTCGAGCGCGCCGCCGGCGTGAGCCTGTTCGAGCAGGGCGAGCCCGGCCGAGGGCCCGTACGCGTAGCCGTGCGCCACGGCGCGGTTCAGCTCGATCACCGGACCCGGCTGGAGCCGTACGAGCCGGTCGTAGCAGGAGGCGATCCGGCGCCAGTCGGTGTCGGCCGCGGACGTCGCGGTCGCGTGGCAGGAGGCGATCTCCGCCTGCAGCGCGTAGGGCCCGAGGTGCCGCAGAGCGGCCAGGATGCCCTCGGCCTCGCCGATCGCGGCGTGATCCCAGCGGGACCGGTCCTGCTTGTCGAGGGTGACCAGGTGGCCTTCGGCGTCCCGGCGGGCGTGGCGCCGGGAGTGCTGGAACAGGAAGAGGGCGAGCAGAGCCGCCGCCTCGGGCTGTCCGGGCATGAGCCGCGCCAGCAGCCTGGCCAGCCTGATCGCCTCCTCGGCGAACGCCGGCTCCCCGTCGGCGTTGTAGCCGTGGGTGAACAGCAGGTACAGCACGGCCAGCACGCCCGGGAGCCGCTCGGTCAGGGTCACGCCGGTGGGGACCTGGTACGGGATGCCCGCCTGCGCGATCTTCGTCTTCGCCCGGGTCAGCCGCCGGGTCATCGTGGACTCGGTGACCAGGAACGCCCGCGCGATGTCCGCGGTCGGCACCGCGCAGATCGTGCGCAGCGTCAGCGCCACCCGCGCCTCCGGTCCGAGGGCCGGGTGGCAGCAGGTGAAGATCAGGCGAAGCCGGTCGTCCACGATCTCCTCCGGTGCCGGTTCCTCGGTGGCGGCGGTGAGCGTCGCCACCGCCAGCTCGTGCAGCTTGCGCCGTTCGACGGACGCCCGCCGCAACACGTCCAGGGCCCGGTTGCGGGCGACCGTCATCAGCCAGCCGCCCGGGTTGGCCGGGACGCCGTCCGCGGGCCAGCGCTCCAGCGCCAGGGCCAGGGCCTCCTGCGCGCAGTCCTCGGCCAGGGTCCAGTCGCCCGTGACGCGGATCAGCGCCGCGACGATACGCGGATAGGCGTCGGCGGCCGCGGTCGCGGCCGCCTGGACCGCCGTGGCCCCTTCCGGAGCCGTGGCCCCTTCCGGACCGGTCACTGCTCGAAGTCGGCCAGCGGGCGGATCTCGATGCGTCCGCCACGGGCCATCGGATGGGTGCGGGCGACTTCGATGGCCTCGTCCAGGTTCGCGCACTCGAGCAGGTCGAAGCCCACGATCACCTCCTTGGTCTCGGCGAACGGGCCGTCCGAGACGAGCAGTTCGCCGGTGCGCACGCGCACCGTCGTCGCGGTCGACTTCGGCGCCAGCACCATCCCCTGCAGCCGCCGGCCGGCGGCGTCGTTCTCGGCCACCCACGTGTCGATGTCGGGCGTCGCGGCGGGGTCGGTGTCCGGTTCCGTGTCGGTGCAGACGAACATCACGTACTTCATCGCCAGGGTCTCCTCTCGGTGGTTGCACCCTAGTGACGATCGGCGCGGCCCGATCCGGACAGCCGCGCGGAAACTCGTGCCATCGGATCGCCGGAGGGCGCTGTCGTCCGTCTGGCACCGCCAGTTACTTTCCTTACGAGAACTTTGTCGGATCGGTTACTAGCGCTATCCACAACCAGGGAATGACCACCGCTGAATGGGCTCGGCAGTACCTGCCGGGATCGGTGAGAGGAGCTCGCGATGACAACCGCCTCCACCCCGCACGGCCCCACCTTCCGCCAGCCGATGCAGACCGGATGGTACGGATTCGCCGGGATGCTCGGCGTCATGATGGGCGTGTTCAACGTCATCGAGGGGTTCATCGCCCTGGTCAAGGAGAGCTACTTCCTCGCCCCCGACGGCCGGCTCCTGGTGCTCGACTACAACACGTGGGGCTGGATCTGGCTGGTGATCGGCGCGCTGCAGATCGCCACCGGCGCCGGTCTCCTGATGGGGCAGGGGTGGGCGCGATGGGCCGGCATCTTCATGGCGGCGCTGGCGATGCTCGGGCAGTTCCTGTTCATCGCCGCCTTCCCGATCTGGTCGCTGATCGGGATCGGCGTCTGCATCATGATCATCTACGGCCTCATCGTCACCCCCCAGGACTGACCCCCGGGCTCCGCCCGGCCCGCGGCGCGTGCCGTCGGCGGGATGCGGTACGCCCGTCGCGGGTGATGCTTGTCTGCCACCTGCTGTAGTGGAACGCTTACCGCATGACGATGTTCGCCGGTGGCAAGATCGAGGCGTTCGTCGGGCCGACCGAGCTGGGCGCGGCAGACGACCTCGAGCACGTGATCATCGATTTCATCGACGGCGCCCAGCGGTCCCTCGACATCGCCGTCCAGGAGCTCGACTCCGAGCCCATCGCCCAGGCCGTGCTCGACGCCCGCTTCCGCGGGGTGGACGTCCGCATGGTGCTGGAACAGGACTATCTGGTCTCCGCGAAGCTGCCGAAGATCATCCCGCGGGCGGGGGAGGACGAGGCGGCCGCGCGCCGGCGTGTCCAGTGGGGGGAGGAGACGGGCGCCCGCAGCCTGGAGCCGAACAGGAAGATCCTGGCCGCGTTGCTGCGCTGCGACGTCGACGTGAAGGCCGACTACAACCCGGCGATCTTCCACCAGAAGTTCATCATCCGCGACTACCGCGAGCGGGCCCTGCCCACGTCGGCGATCCTGTCGGGGTCGGCGAACTTCACCGGCACCGACTGCCACCGTAACCTCAACCATGTCGTGATATTTCATGACGCGCGGGTCTGCCTGGCGTACACGACCGAGTTCAACCAGATGCGCGCCGGGCAGTTCGGCCGCGGTGCCCACGGCAAGGTCCCGGCCGCCTACAGCCTCAACGGCATCCCGGTGAAGGTGCTGTTCGCCCCGGACCACGCGCCCGAGCTGGAGATCATGAAGCAGATGCTCAAGGCGACCGACCGGGTCGACTTCGCCATCTTCACCTTCTCCGGCTCCTCCGGCATCGACGACGCGATGATCGCCCTGGCCGCGGCCGGGCGGGCCGTCACCGGAGCGATGGACCCCGGCCAGGGGGCGCAGAAGTGGGCGGCCACCCACGACCTCGACCGCGCCAACATCGAGCTGTACTTCCCCAAGCGCGGCCCCGCCTTCGGCAAGCTCCACCACAAGCTCATGGTCATCGACGACGCCACGGTCATCGCGGGCTCGTTCAACTACACCGAGCCGGCGAACAACTACAACGACGAGAACATCTTCGTCATCGGCAGTCCCTACCCCGACCTGCCCAGACGCGAGGGAGGCCCGGTCGATCCGGCCGCCTGCGCCGAGCTGGCCCGCTTCTTCAGGACGGAGATCCTGCGCATCGAGGCTGCGGGCGAGCGCTTCATCGGGGAGGGCTGAGGCGTTAACCTTCCGCTGGTATGAGCAAGGTCCTGTACGTCATCGTGTGCGCGGCCGTACCGGCAGGAGGCGTCGGGCGGCTGGTCGCCATGGCGCAGGACGCCGGATGGGCCGTCCAGGTCGTCTCCACCCCCTCCGCGCTGGGCTTCATCGACGTCGCCGCGCTGGAGGAGCAGACCGGGCGCCCGGTACGCAGCAGGTACCGCGGGCCCGACGAGCCGAAACCGCCGCGGGCCGACGCGATCGTGGTCGCGCCCGCCACGTTCGACACGGTCAACAAGTTCGCGACGGGCATCACCGACACCTACGCCCTGGGCGTCCTGGCGGAGGCCCCCGGGCTGGGGATCCCGGTGGTCGTGCTGCCGTTCGTCAACAGCGCGCTGGCCTCGCGGGCGCCGTTCGTCAGGAACGTGGCGAGCCTGCGGGCCGAGGGGGTCGCGGTGCTGCTGGGCCCGGGAGAGTTCGAGCCGCCACCGGCCACCGCGGACGCCGACCACGCGGCGGCCTTCCCGTGGGGCCTGGCGCTGGACAGGCTCGCCGACCTGACCGGCTGAGCCTCACCGCAGGCAGGCCTCGAACACCGCGGTCAGGCGGTCGATGTCGTCGGCCGACGGATCCGCCGGGCCGAGCAGCCGCCGTACCGACCCGATGCCCAGGAAGACCGCCGTCGCCAGGCGGGCGCGGGCGTGCGCGTCGTCCCCGCCCAGCCGGGCCGCCAGCGGTTGCACGACCGCGGTCCTGAGCCGTTCGGTCATCAGCGCCTGCACCTCGGGGTCGCCGGCCGATCGCTCCAGCGTGCGCAGGATGGGGCTCTCGGGGTCGGAGTGCATGCGCTGCGCCGCGTACTCGGCCAGCCGCCTGGGCAGCCCTGCCGTGTCGCCGTCCAGCACCCTGGCGACCGACGGCTCGCCCGCCAGCACCTCGCCGAACAGGCCCGCCTTGGAGCCGAAGTAGCGGCCGACCAGCGCGAGGTTGGCGTCGGCCGCGGCGGCGATCATGCGTACGGTGACCTGCTCGTAGCCGTGCTCGGTGAACAGCGCGCGTGCCGCCGTGAGCAGGCGTTCCCTGGTCGCTTCGCGATCCCGTACCCGGACCTCCATGGCTGAAGCCTAATCGCACTTGCCGCGCGGCTAGTAAACAGACGTATACTCGCTGGCATGGCACAAACCAGGCAGTACACCCACAAAGAGATCCTCGAGGTGATGGCGGGGCTGATGCTGGCCATGCTCACCTCGATGATCTCGACCTCGGTCGTGGGTACGGCGCTGCCGACCATCGTGGGCGAGCTCGGCGGGCAGGAGCAGTACTCCTGGGTCGCCTCGGCCACCATGCTCACGATGACCGTGTCGACCCCCCTGTGGGGCAAGCTGTCCGACGTCTACGGCCGCAAGCTGCTCTTCCAGATCGCCCTAGGCCTGTTCGTCGCCGCCTCGCTGGCCGCCGGGCTCTCGCAGGACATGGGCCAGCTCATCGCGGCGCGTGCCGTACAGGGTCTGGGGGTGGGCGGTCTGTCCGCGCTGTCCCAGGTGATCCTCGGCGACATCGTGCCCCCGCGCGAGCGGGGGCGCTACTCCGGCTACATGGGCGCGGTCTTCGGCATCTCCACCGTCGCGGGCCCCCTGCTCGGCGGGTTCATCGTCGACGCCGACTGGCTGGGCTGGCGCTGGTGCTTCTACGTGTGCATCCCGTTCGCCGTGGTGGCGTTCGCGGTGATCCAGAAGGTGCTCAGGCTGCCGGCGACCAACCGGAACACCTCGATCGACATCTGGGGCGCCACGACGATCACCGCCAGCGCGAGCGCGCTGATGCTCTTGCTGACGCTGGGCGGGCACGAGTTCGCCTGGAACTCGTTCTGGACCTACTTCCTCGGCGCCGTCGCGGTCGTCATGCTGCTGCTGTCGGTGTTCGCCGAGCGCACCGCCCGCAACCCGATCCTGCCGCCCCGGCTGTTCCGCAACCGGACGTTCGTGCTCACCAGCCTGGCCTCCCTCTTCGTGGGCATGGCGATGTTCGGCGCGATGATCTACCTGCCGCAGTACCTGCAGATCGTCAAGGGCATGAGCCCGACCGCCTCGGGCCTGATGACGCTGCCGATGGTGTTCTCGCTGTTCCTGTCCGGCGTGATCTCCGGAAAGATCGTCACGAGGACCGGCAGGTGGAAGATCTTCCCGGTCGTCGGCCTGCTGCTGGTCGCCGTCGGACTGTTCCTGCTCTCGCAACTGCACGTCGACTCGACGCAGTGGCTGATCGGCGTGGACGTCGCGGTGCTCGGCATCGGGCTCGGCCTGTCGATGCAGATGCTCATCCTCGCCGCCCAGAACGGCTCCGAACTACGCGACATGGCCGCCACCACCTCGGGCGTGGCGTTCTTCCGCTCGCTGGGCGGGGCGGTCGGCGTCGCCGCGTTCGGGGCGATCCTGTCCAACCGGCTCAAGGACGAGATGGCCGAGCTCATGCGGGCCGCGCACGTCAGGCCGCCCGGCGGCGGCTCGCTCAGCCTCGGCAGCCCCGCCGACATCCAGCAGCTGCCCGAACCCGTCAAGGGCATCGTGCTCGAAGCCTTCACCAGAGGTCTGGAGACCGTCTTCCTGGTCGGCGTGCCCATCGCGGTGCTCGGCTTCTTCGCGGTGCTGTTCCTGAAGGAGCTGCCGCTGCGGGGACACGGCCCCGCCGAGGCGGCGCCGTCCGCATCGCCCGGCAAGGACGACCTGGTCCTAGCGGGCCTGCTGCTCGAACTCATCGCCCAGCGCGTCGAGCATGCGGACGGCAGGCCGTCCGCGCTGGTCAGCGCGGTCGCCCGGATGGCGCCACCCGACGACCGACCCGAAGGCGACCGGGCCAGAGCCGTGGCCGGCGCCGTGCTGCGCCCCACCTCGCGCGCGCTGCTGGCCCGCGCCGTGCCGTCCGTCAACATCGTCCCCGAAGGAGCCGCACGATGATGCGCAGGTTCGTGGGCGCGGTCACGGCCGCCCTGGCGTCGATCGCCGGGCTGTGGCTGATGATCGCACCATTCGCGCTGGGCACCCAGCCCGAGTTCGACGACTGGATCGACGCCACGAACGTGGAGTTCTTCACCGGGCTCGGCGTCACCGTCGCCGGCCTGGTGGGCGTGGTGGCCTTCGCCGCCGCCATCCACGAGGACCTGGTGGCCCGCGGGCTGGTCACCGTACGGCAGCGCGCCCCCGAACCCGAACCAGAACCCGCACCCGAGCCCGCACCCCCCGGCATGTCGTCGGCGGAACTGGCGACCATGCTCGCGCCGCTCGTCGAGGCGTTGCGCGAAGACCTCACCACCACGAACGGACACCGGCGATGAAGACCACACTGGGCCTCGGCGCCCTCGCGCTGCTGTTCGTCGGCGGCCTCTGGCTGGTCGCCGCCCCCTTCGTGACCGGCTACCAGCCGCGCGGCGCCGCCTGGACCGACGCCACCGTGAACGACGTGTGGATCGGCGGCCTGCTGGCCGCGGGCGCCTTCCTCACGCTGGCCGGCTACGCGGCCGCCACGCTGCGCGAGCTCGCCCGTCGCGGCCGGCACGCCGTGGACCCCACCCGTTGAGAGCGGCGCCGTGGAACCGCTGGCCAACCCGCTCCCCGACGGCCGGTTCGAGATAGGCAAGGACGGCGCGGGCCTGCTCGTCGTCGGCTACGACGGCACCGGCCCCAGCCGCAACGCCCTCGCGTACGCCGCGGGGCTCGCCCGCCGCGACGGGGCCGGCCTGCTGGTCGCCTTCGTCGAATCCCTCACCAGCACCACCCTGTGGTTCTGGGTCGGCTCCCCGGTCATCCCCGACCCCGCCGAGGACCTCATCGACGACCTGCGCGAGGAGATGGGCCACCACGGCGTGCCCTGGGGCTTCGTCAGCGTGCGCGGCGAGGCCGCCAGAGAGCTCGAAACGCTCGCCGCCACCCACCGGGCCGACGCCATCGTCGTCGGCCGCTCCCGCTCGCCCTGGCACGCGTCCGTGTCCCGAGGTTTGATACGGCACGCGCGGCGAACGGTACTGGTCGTGCCGTAGAGCGCGCTACTTTGGAAAAGGTGAAACGCGTCATCGCCGCCGT
The DNA here is from genome assembly GCF_053605785.1 of Nonomuraea sp. NPDC003754. Classification (NCBI taxonomy): domain Bacteria; kingdom Bacillati; phylum Actinomycetota; class Actinomycetes; order Streptosporangiales; family Streptosporangiaceae; genus Nonomuraea; species Nonomuraea sp. NPDC003754. Next base: position 182,490 of record NZ_JBSGJX010000003.1, on the reverse strand, counting down.
ATCGTTGCTGGTCACCGCATGCGGCGCCAACACCGCCCCCGTCGCGTCGGCGAGCCCAGGCGCCACCGGCCCGACGCCCGCGACCGCCCCGTCCACCGATCCCGCGGCCACGTCGACCTCCACCGCCGACCCCGCCGCCTCCACCGCGCCCGCCGTCGACCCGACCCCCGCGCCGTCACCCACCGGCCCGCCCGCCTTCCAGGCGAAGGTGAGCAAACTCGACCCCGACCGGCTCCCCCACTCCTGGCGCCCCGGCTGCCCCGTCCACTACCGGGACCTCCGCCTGATCACCATGACCTACTGGGGCTTCGACGACCAGGCCCACACCGGCGAACTCGTCGTCCGCGAAACCGTCACCGACGACATCGTCACCGTCTTCAAGAAGCTGTACGCCATGCGGTACCCCATCAACCGCATGGAGCCCGTCGACGTCTACAAGGGCAGCGACTACGCCTCGATCGACGCCGACAACACCTCAGCCTTCAACTGCCGCCGCGCCACGGGGTCGAGCAGCTGGTCCAACCACGCCTACGGCCAGGCGGTCGACGTGAACCCGCGCGAGAACCCGTACGTCACGGCGTCCGGCTCCACGGCCCACGACAACGCCCGCGAGTTCACCGAACGCCCGATGAAGGGCAAGGGCGTGATCAACCCCGGCGACCGGGTGGTCCGCACGTTCGCCGCGGTCGGCTGGGAATGGGGCGGCTACTGGTCCGGCACCAAGGACTACCAGCACTTCAGCAAGGGCGGCGGCTGAGCCCCGCGCCGATCCCGCCGGATGGCCGCTGACCTGCGGTTCGGCACCTCGCTGTGTCTCGCCTTGTCTGTCGGTTTCGCGCTCTGATGTGCCCTCGTTGTGCCCTGCGCTCCTGGGGTGTGGACACCCGCTCACCACTCCTCGGACTCGAAAGTTTCCGGATCACGGGTGCTGTTCCAGATCGCTTCCTCCGTCCGGGCGGCTTCTCGCTGACGTTCGCGGTTCTTGAACTCTGGGGTGCCAGGCGTTCGGGCTCTGTCACGTGAGAAGGCAGCCTGCCTGGCCCGGAATTCCTTCTCCTCCGGGGTGACTTTCGATCTTTGCCCGTGCTTCTCGGCGCCGGCCCGCTGTGCGGCGTATTTACTCTGGGCTCGGCGCAGCGCGAGCTCGTCGGCACTCGGCTGGGCGGGGTCAGACTTGGCTTGCTGGCCGCGCTTGTGAGACTTCCCCATGCCGGTCATCGTGAAGGGTGTTCAGGTCGATGGCGAGACGTCGTCAAGCCGCTGTATCACTTGAGCGAGCTGATTCGAGCCCCTCGGTTATTGGTGCTGGAGAAGGATCTCGATCGCCTGGAGCACGCCCGTGACTACGTGATCCGCGGGATGGTCGTGCTCCGGCCATGTGCCCCGATCGATCCAGATGGTACGGAGACCGGCTGACCGTCCTCCGCCGATATCGGCAACGAGGTGGTCACCGACCATCCATCCCCCGTCGGCAAGGGTCGTCCCGCACCTCTTGGCGGCGACCTCGAACAGGCCGACGTCGGGTTTGCGCATCCCTTCGATCCCCGACAGCGCGTAGGCGTCGACAGCCTCAGCCAAGCCGGTCTGCTGGATCTTGCCGAGCTGGTTGTCGGCCATCCCGTTGGTGACGATCGCCACCTTCCATCCCGAGGCGCGGAGCCGGGCCAGCCCGTCGAGCGTCTCAGGCCGGCAGCGGACGAGGTACGGCATGCGCCGGCGATAGCGGCTCCAGAGCTCGTCGACCGGGTTGGAGAGGCTGAAATGCTCGCGGACTATGGAGAAGAAGACTTCACGGTGCGGGTGCCCTGCACGGTCGAGAGCGATCAGCCGATCAACCGCTTCGCCAGTAAGGCTGTGCTGGCTGGCAAACTCGCCGGCCCACAGCCGAAAAGCCTCGTCCAGGTCCACAAGCGTGTTGTCGAGGTCGAACAGAGCAAGCCGTTGAGCCACGGCATGGCACCCTACCTGACCCCCTCAGGTCTCATCGGTTTCCGTCGCTGGACCGGCATCGGCACGGACGCCATGGCGACCGCGCCTCTGATCCGTAGCAAGATCAGGATCGTCCGCGCAGATGCGGCAATCGGACCGCGGGCCAGTCTCGACCAGGGCTGAGCGGTCGCCGCTGGTGCCCATCGTGGGGGTCTGGTGGCCGGCATCGGACGAGCGGAGGAGTGCGCGCCTCTTCCGGATCTTGGTGCAAGGGTGGGACGCTCAGATCAGTGCTTGCCTCTTGGAGGAGCCCATCCTGCCCGCCGTCCCACCCCGGCACCAGTGCCGTGCAGGACCGCATCGCCGGCTACGGGGCCATCCGGGACCGGGCCGCCTGCCCGAAGCCCCGACATCGTTGCCGAGTCCATCCCCGGCTCGACGACCACGAGGTCAACCCCGCTGATATCCCGAGAACGCTGATGTCTCGAGAGCGCCGAAGGGTGAGACGTTGGGATATGTGGAGAAGACGGACTGCCATTCTCCGGACCGGTCCAACCTTCCTAGGTTGATCACAGCGAACCGACCAACCAGGGAGCATCCCATGCGCGCTGTCATCCAGAACTCCTTCGGCGGCCCCGAAGTCCTGCAGGTCGTCGAGGCAGAACGGCCCACGCCGTTGTCCGGCGAGGTCCTGATCAGGGTGCGGGCCAGCGGCCTCAACCCGGTCGACGCCGCCGTGCGGTCCGGCGCTTACCCGCTGCTCGGTGAACCGCCGTTCGGGGTCGGCTGGGACATTTCCGGCGTCGTGGAGGAGGCGGCCCCCGGCGCCAGGTACAAGGTCGGCGACGAGGTGTACGGCATGCCGTTCTTCCCCCGCGCCGCGACCGGCTACGCCGAGTACGTCGCCACGCCGTCCCGTCAGGTGGCGCGCAAGCCCGCCTCCCTCGACCACGTCCATGCGGCGGCTCTGCCGCTGGCCGGGCTCACCGCCTGGCAGGGGCTGGTGGACGCGGCGAAGGTCGGGGCGGGCGACCGGGTGCTGATCCACCGGGCCGCGGGTGGGGTCGGCCACCTGGCCGTGCAGATCGCCAAGGCCCAGGGCGCGTACGTGATCGCCCTCGCCAGTGCGGGCAAGCACGAGTTCGTCCGGTCCCTCGGCGCCGACGAGGTGATCGACTACCAGACCGTCGACTTCACCGAGGCGGTCCGTGATGTGGACATCGTCCTCGACTCCAACTCGCAGGGTGACCGCTCGCTGGCCGTACTCAAGCCCGGCGGGGTGCTTGTCAGCATCATGGAGCACTGGAACGCCGAGCTCGCCGCACGGGTGGAGGCCGCGGGGCGGCGCTTCGCGGGAGTGTCCGTCGAGCCCGACTACGTGGCGCTGGCAGCCATCGCCGAGCTGGTCGACGCCGGTCAGATCCACCCGCATGTCGAGGAGACCTTCCCGCTGGAGAAGGCGGGGAAGGCGCACGAGGTGCTGGAGGCGGGCCAGGTCCAGGGCAAGCTCGTCCTGACGCTATAAAGCAGTACATGGATCTCCTCACCGAGGCGTTGGAGTCGATGCGGACCGGGCATCCCACCTCGATCCGCACCGACGGCCACGCGCCGTGGGGTTTGCAGCTGCCGTCGACCGCGGGCGCCGGCTTCCACGTGGTGCTGTACGGGTCGTGCTGGCTCGTCCCCGTGGACGCCCGGCTGGAGCCGATCCCGCTGAGCACCGGTGATGTGGTGTTCCTCCGCAGCGGCGCCCGCTACATCCTGGCCGACCACCCCGCCACCCTGCCGGAGGTGCCGGGACCGGAGCGTTACACCAAGGCTCCGCCGATCGGCTCGGTCGTGCTGGGCGGCAGCGGTCCGCGCACCACGCTGCTGTGCGGCAACTACCATCTCGACATGGCCCGGCCGCACCCGCTGGTCCGGCAGTTGCCCGAGGTGGTCCACCTGCCCACCCGGCATGGCCGTCATAGCGAGCTGAACGCCGCGGTCCAACTGCTCGGCGCGGAGCTGGACAATCCTCGTGCCGGCTCGGACGGCATCGTGCCCGCGCTGATCGACTCGCTGCTGCTGTACATCCTGCGCGCCTGGCTGGACGAGCAGCCCGCCGCCGCCAAAGGCTGGTCGGCCGCGCTTCGCGACTCCGCGATCGCCCCGGCGCTGGGGGCCATCCACGACGCGCCCTCGGCCCCGTGGACGGTCGAATCGCTGGCCGTACGGTCCGGCCTGTCCCGTGCCGCCTTCGCCAGGAGGTTCGCCGCCCTGGTCGGCGAGCCCCCCATGGCCTACCTGACCCGCTGGCGCATGACGCTGGCCGCCAAGCTCCTGCGTGACTCCGACATGCCGCTGACCACGGTCGCCGCCCAGACGGGCTACAGCACGGAGTTCGCCTTCGCCAAGGCGTTCAAACGCGAGTACGGCATCGCGCCCGGCGGCTACCGCCGCCAGGCCAGGGCCGCCTGACCTGACGATCCGCGTCCCTCGGCGGCCGGCACCGAGCTGCCGTCCGCCTGGGCTCCGCCGACCCCGCGCGACCGGGGCGGGTACGTCTTCGGCGGAGGTCGCCGCTTCGCCGCCGGGTCCCACGAGGCCCGTCCCGCCAGGGGGCCGGGGGAGCGGTGCGGACGGCCGAGCCCGTGCGTGTTCGGCACGGGCTCGGCGTCGTGGTCGTCACCGGACCCACGGCTCACCGGACCCATGGCTCGCCGGGCCCGCGGCTCGCCGGACCCGTGCCTCGCCGGGCCTGCGGCTCATCGGGCCCGTGGCTCGCCGGGCCTGCGGCTCGCCGGACCCGTGGCTCGCCGTCCAGGAGTCGCCGCTCGAGACGCCGGCCGAGACCCGCGCGTCGGCCCGCGCGTCGGCCCGCGCGTCGGCCCGCGCGTCGGCCCGCGCGACGGCCCGCGCGACGGCCCGCGCGTCGGCCCGGCTGAGGTGTCACGGCCGTGTTCCGTGGGGGAGTGTCACTCGCTCACCACCCGGTCGGGATCGTGGTCGTCACCCCCGCCGCCCGCGCCGGGAGCGGTGGAGCCGGGGGTTCCGCCGCCGGGCAGGTCCTTGCTGTAGGCGTAGACGGCCGCGGCGGTGGCGACGGCGCCGGAGTTGATCGCCAGGGCCTCGTCGTTGATGTTGGTGACGGTGTCGCACTCCTGGTGGTAGCACTTGTCGTAGGCCACCCCCGCCTCGCCGCCGAACCTGGTGGCCTCGGCCTCGGTCTTGGCGCCCTCGGCGCCGGTGAACAGGCCACCGGCCGGGATGCCGGCCTCGATGAAGGGGCCGTAGTCGGAGCGGCCGGTGAAGTCGGTGCCGACGAACGGCCTGCCGACGGCCGTGAAGTACTGCTCGAAGAGCTTCTCGATCTCGTCGGAACCGGGCGGGCCAGCCGGGGCGCCGACACCGTCGGAGTTGTCGCCGTCGTAGATGCCGAAGACGTAGTTCGGCGAGGCGATCATGTCGAAGTTCAGGTAGAGCTTGATCTTGGCCTTCTCCTCGGCGGACAGGCCGGCCACGTAGTGCTTCGAGCCGAGCAGTCCGAGCTCCTCGGCGCCCCAGAAGTGGAACCGGAGCCGGTTCCTGGTCGGCAGCGGGGCCAGTCTCAGCGCGGTCTCCAGGACCGCCGCGCTGCCGGAGCCGTTGTCGTTGATGCCGGGACCGGCGACCACGCTGTCGAGGTGCGAGCCGAGGGCGACGACCTGGTCGGGGTCGCCGAAGCGGTTCTCGGCGATGACGTTGCGGGTCTTGCGGTGGGGGTCGCTCTCGGTCGTCGTCTTGACCTGGACGACGGTTCCCGCCGCGGCGAGCTCGTTGCCCGTGGCGAAGGTCGCGCCCACGACCGGGATGGTGGCGGGCACGCCGACGGTGCCGTTCAGCAGGCCCTCGCGGCCGGGCTGGCCCTCGTTGAAGACGATCACCGCGCTGGCGCCGGCGGCCTGCGCGTTCGCCACCTTGGCCTGGAAGGTGCAGGTGCCGCGCTGGAGGAGCGCGATGTTGCCCGGGGTGAACCCGGCGAAGTCGCTCGGCTCGCAGCCGGAGGTGGAGCTCGGCGCGGGGGCCGGCGGGAGGACCAGGTCCACCGCCTGTACGGTGCCCGTGACGTCGCCCGAGCCGGAGTACGTCATGGTCGCGAAGTCCGTCGCCAGGACGTAGGTCTTGGGAGTGGGGGCGGTCCTGGCGAGGGTCGCCTTCTCCAGTTCGCGGAAGAACGGGAACTCGAACTCCTGGAGCGTGACCTGGTAGCCCGCCTTGCGGAGCCTGCCGGCGACGTAGTCCACCGACTGGTCGAAGCCGGGGGTGCCCGAGGCGCGGGTGCCGCCGTTGGCCTCGGCGATCTGCTGCAGTTTCTCCAGGTGCCGCTTCACCCGGGGTGCGGTGATGCTCATGCCGAACGCCGCGGGGTCGGGGTCCGCGCCGGCCGGGGCGGCCGAGACGAGGGGGAATGCCATGGCCGAGACCGCGGTGACGGCGGCCAGCATGCTCCGATACGCGCGTATGCGCATGCGAAACTCCTGTATCACGAGTAGAGCCGGACAATCCCCGTAATCGCGATTAAATGGAACGCCTTGGGGCTAATGCGATCTTGAAAGGTCCGCTTCGAATTCGTTGCCGAGTGGAGTCAATGCAGTCGCCGTGGCACTCGAAGGCGCCCGAGGTCCTGCAGCGGCCGGACAGCCCGCACCGAGGCGCCTGGGCCCGAACCGTGTTCTCTCACGACGTCTGATTACCCCCGCCCAGGTCAGCGGACGGCAGGGCAAGTACCAGCATTTCCGCAAGGACGGCGGTCGGGACCCTGCGGTGACGTCGCCGGATGGCCGCCGACCTGCCCCTCGTCCTGCGGCGTCGTGGCGTCGCGGCCCTCACGGCCTGGGGCGGTCACGTGACCCCCGGAAGCAGGATGGTGAGAGTGCTGATCCACATGAAGATCGTGGAGCCGATGATGAAGAGCACGATGTAGGTCTCGTACCACCGGATGAAGGCGGCCTTGCGCGGCGGCTTGCGAAAGCCCGGGCGGACGAACTCGTCTGCCAGCTCGCACTCCTCCCGGCGGTAGTCGAGCCAGGAGACGACTCCGATGACGATCATCATGACGGTGAACGCGGCGACCACCGTCTCGAGCCACATCAGCGCGACCAGGCCCGATCTGGCGACTGCCGGGTCGATCCGCCAGCCGCGGTGGCCGACGAAGAGCGCGAGGCCGGCGCTGGCTATCGCGACGGCCAGCGTCTGGTAGACGGCCAGGAAGCGGTAGACGTTCTCGTTGATGGTGTGGATCTGCTGGAGGATGTACTTGTAGCGCTCGACGGCGATCTCGGGCGTGTCCGCGGGCAGAGCGGCGGGCACCTCCTTCGGCCGCCTGGCGCTGAGCCTCATACGAGCGTCGTCTCCGCCCGCGGGCGACGGACCCGGAAGGCCGTCACGCGAGCGGGAGAATCGCTCGTGAACGTGGTGAGTTCGAGGCGGTTGTCCCTCTCCCGGTCGATATAGAGCGACTCCATGCCCCTGACCACGTCGTCCACGTCCGCCTTCCACGCCTCGGCGATGGTTCTGACGACCACGCCCGCCGCCCCGTAGTTGCCGTGCTCGCACCACCAGGCGCAGGCGCTCCACTCCTCGCCGTTCTCCGCGGCCTCGGTGAACCGCTCGTCGCGAGGACTGGGCACGATCTCCTCAGGAAAGACCCACATCGGATAGAGCTCGACGATCAGCCCGTGTGCCGGGAGGCGGACCCCGCGGCCGTCATACGTGAAGAAGGAGCGGCGATAGTTCGGCGGATCGAACAGCGTGTCGAACGCCATGAGGTCGCCGTACGAGATCAGCAGCACCTCCGACTTGCCGCTGGCCCACGCGACCAGATCGTCCCTGTCCAGGGCGCCGTCCGCCGAGTGCGCGCACGGCAGGGTCTCGGGTGAAACGCCGAGACCGCCGACGAAATCGGCGATCATCCATTGGTGTCCGGGAGTGGCCCACGGACTCGACCGTGCGACGTCCACCTGCGACCGTGCCCAGTCCTGGAGGTTTTTCGGCCGGCCGAGGGGAAAGGACGTGAGCCGGTCGGCGGTCATGGGGAAGCCCTGGAAAGCTCCCATGGTGTAGAGGAAAGCAGACGACTGCAGGCCGCCGACGTAGACCATGCCTCGATAGTTGCCGTGCCACCAGAGGTCCTGCGTCTCCGACGCTTCCCTCCCGGAAAGCAGCATCGCCCGGCCGATGGTGTTTCCGTCGTCGTCCAAGACGCGGGTCTCGTGGTCGATGAAAAGCTTCTCATGCTGCTCGTAGAGCATGCGCTGCATGTAATCCATGTCGGAGCGCCGGTAGAGACGCTGAAAGAGTTCCGCGGCCGGGATGTCCAACCAGTCGCCGGCCGCGATGACGTGTCTCGGCGCGGGATCGTCCGGGCCCTTCACGGAGACGTCGACCTCGGACAGCGCGCACATCCGGTTGATCAGCTCGTGCAGCAGCTCCGTGTGGCCGACGCGTTTGCTGTTCGTGCGGAAGATTCCCTTGATGTTGCGGGGGTCCTCCCGCAGCCGGGCTCTCACCACGGTGCCCGGTTTCCTGAGGCACTCCTCGAACTCCGCCTCCCGCAACAGCGGACGACCACCCGACAGCCCGCGCCTGAACTCGAGCACGTGGGTCGAGCGCGCGGCCTCTCCCAATGCCAGGCTGCGGACCTGCACCTCGTCGGCGACCATGAAGATCGCGAAGAAGCCGATGCCGAACTTGCCCGTGGGCGTGAAGCCCTTGGCCTGGAGCCCGGGGAACTCCTCGACGGTCGCGGCCGAGCGCCAGTGCGAGTGCCCGAAGTCGGTGAGTGCGGCCACCATGGTCTCGGGACGCATGCCGATCCCCTGGTCGGCCACTTCCAGCCACCAGTCGTCACCGCACTGCTCCAGGGTGATCGTCACAGGCGACATCCGGATCGACCCCTCGAAGGCGGCGCGGGCCTTGACGGCGTCGCCGGCATTCGCGATCAGCTCCCTGAGGGCGATGTCCGGGCGGTTGCCGTACATGTCGCGGCCGCCGATGTTCGAGATCACCTGCACCGTGTCGGTGACGCGAAGACGCGCGTCGAGGGGTCTCCAGCCGTCCGTGGGAATGGACCTGGCCAGCCGCTCGGGGGAGTCGGCGCCCACCACCGACCGGACTCTGAAACGCTGCCTGCCGCTGTCCGCCAGGAGGGCGTCTACGTGCCGGAGCTCGTCGTTGATGAGCTGGATGGTCTCGAAGGCGAGCCACCAGGCCTCGGTCTCGTCCCGGCTGAACGGTGCCGAAGCGGTGTACTCCAGCCGATCGTCCACCACGCGCGGTCGGAACAGGCGCTCCTGGAAGAACCAGTGATTGCGCGAGGTTTCGGACGGCCGTCTGAAGGCGTGCAGGAGCATCGGAGCCCTGCGGTAGTCGATGTGCGCGGCGTCCGCCAGGCGCAGCATGCAGGCCAGCTTCAGCGGATCCACGTCCCACGTCGGCGGGTGCAGCGGGCACGACCCCTGCCGCTGGGCCAGCCGCTGCAGCTCGGACACCCCCCACCAGTGGCTGTGCGCGATCCGGCCGATCTGCGGTCCGAAGAACTGCCGGAGCTCCACGTCCTGCAGAAGGTGGAACGGTTCGCCGGAGGAGGTGTGGAAGACCTGGCCGACCAGCCGCTCCGCCTGCCTGGCGTGGCGCAGGCGGAGCAGCTCGACGACGACCTCCTCGTGCGCCGCCCTGTCGAGGAGCTCACTGCCGGCGGCCGCCTCGGAGTTGCGCAGCCGATTCTTCGCCCCGGCCAGCAGGTCGTCGTATTTGGGATCCGCTTTCAGGTCGATTCCGGCCGCGGAATACGAGGCCAACCCCATTCCGAGGTCGTGCAGCAGGAATGCGCCGCCCAGGACGAACGCTTCGGCCGGGTTGATGGAGATGTCTTCGCCGCAAATGAGGGAGGCCATCTCCCAGAGTGCTTCCGCGTGCGCCATTCCGTGCTCGGTGAACATCGGCAGCGAGTGGGCGATCGACGTGGCCAGCGGTTCGACGGTTTCCCGGAGCTGAAGATAGGCGGCCCGCAGCCGTGCCCGCTCGTCCCCATGCGGATCGTTGTCGCGAGGCGCCAATGACCTTCGCCAAAGAGAGGTCTGCTCAAACGAATGGGGCATGGAGGCTCCACGTCAATTGTTTGACCTGGGCTTGACTATACCCTGCTTGATCCACTTGAACCGATGGAAACGGATATCGGGCAGCACCGTCGCCTCTGCTGCCCGACACCCGTTTTCCCCGCCTTCCACTGGAGCCGACCGCACGTCCGCGTGGCCGGAAGGGTGACCGGAAAGGATGGCCTGAACTGTCAGTGGCCGGGAGCGAACTGGCTCAGGGACACCTCCTGGGCCGCGGCGACCTCCTCCTCCGTCGCCGTGCCCGACTTCTCGACGGCCGTCACCCAGGCGAGCACCGCCTCCTTCGAGAAGGCCAGCGCCTCGGGTGAGTGGGCGGCCGCCACTGGGTCGCCGCCCGCCGTCTGGCCGCTCAGGTAGAGCGAGAGCCCGAGGACGGCGCCGTCCCAGCCGGGGCCGACGTACAGGGCGCCGGCGCCGCTGCCCGCGATCTCGATCGGCACGGTGTGCTCCATTTCCAGGACCGTCGCGCCGGGGCCGTCGGCGGCCAGCCGTACCTCGACCACGCTGGTCTCGCTGCCGAACGTCACCCTGAAGGCGTGCGGCGGCTCGCACGCCAGGATCTCGCCGCCCGCGTTCCCTTCCAGCTGGAAGGTGCCACCCACCCGAAGTTCGCCGCTGATCGGCATGAACCAGCGCTTGATTCGGTCGGGGTCGGTGAGGGCGTCCCAGACGTCCTCGACGGCGGCGTCGTAGGTGCGGCGCAGCCGTACGGTGACGGTCTCGCCGCCGGGGGCGGGCTGCCGGGCGACCTCGCGGCCGATGGCGGTGATCTGCTGGGCGATGTCGATCATGGTGTTTCCTCCTCGTTGGCTTCCTGGTCCTTCTGCCGCCGTTCTCGTGCGCCCCGGGCCAGTTCGGTGGCCAGGGCGTCCAGGTGCTGGTTCCAGAAGCGGCGGAAACGCTCCAGCCACACGTCGACCTCCTGGAGGGGTGCGGCGTTCACCGCGTAGAGCCGCCTGGCGCCGTCGGCGCGGACGCTGGCGAACCCGCTGTCCCTGAGCACGCGCAGGTGCTGGGAGACGGCGGGCTGGGAGATTCCGAACTCCGCCCTGATGGCGGAGGTGACCGCTCCCGACGACTGCTCTCCTTCGGCGAGCAGTTCCAGGATCCGGCGCCGGACGGGGTCGCCGAGTATGTCGAATGCGTGCACGAGCCGACTGTATAAGATCGACCTTATATAAGGCAAGGCTTATATATGCGTGTCGCTTGCTCATCGGCTCGACACCGCCGGGTTACGCTGCCATCGACTTCCGGTCATGAACGCAGGTCATGTTCGAAACCGCAGGCCCCCTCCCCGGCCCCGAGGAGACCCATGTTTCGACGACTCGGCCTCGTCATCGCGACCGTGATCGCCACCCTCCCCGCTCCCGCCGCCGTCGCCGCCCCTGCGGCCGCGGTCGTCAACGTCGCCCACCGCGGCGCCTCCGCGTACGCGCCCGAGAACACCGTCGCGGCCTTCGAACTGGCCGACGACCAGGACGCCGACATGGTCGAGCTCGACGTCCAGGAGACGAAGGACCACGAGCTGGTCCTCATGCACGACACCACCCTGGCCCGCACCACCGACGTCGAGCGGCGCTTCCCGCGCCGCGCCCCCTGGCGGGTCGGTGACTTCACGCTCGCCGAGATCCGCGGGCTCGACGCCGGATCGTGGTTCTCCCCGGACCACCGGGGCGAGGCCGTGCCCACCCTCGGCGAGGCGCTGCGGGCGATCAGCGGGGACGGGCTCGGACTGCTGCTGGAGATCAAGGCCCCGCACCTCTACCCGGGCATCGAGTCGCGCGTGGCCGAGGAGCTGCGCCGGAGCGGATGGTCGAGCGGGCTGGTGGTGCAGTCGTTCGACTGGGGCTCGATGAGCCGGTTCCACCGGGTCATGCCGCAGGTCCCGGTGGGTCTGCTCGGCACGCCGTCGACGGGGGAGCTGGCCGGGCTGGCGAGGTTCGCCACACAGGTCAACCCACCCCACCGCGACCTCACCGCCGACTACGTCAGGCAGGTGCACCGTCACGGCATGGAGATCTTCGCCTGGACGGTCGACGACGCCGACACGATGCGTCGCCTGATCTCCTATGACGTCGACGGCATCATCACCAACCGCCCCGACGTCCTGGACGAGGTCACCGACACGTAGCTGTACTGACCACGGACGTCGGTGACACAGACCCACGGAGGCGTCTACCCGCGCGGCTCGCTGCTGCCCAACGAGGACGGGCTTGCCGAAGAACTCGGCGTCAACCGCGCCACCGTGAACAAGGCCTTGAACATCTTGACGTCTGAGGGCTGCTGCGGGAGCACGTGGGTGTCGGGGACCCGTGTGCACGAGTTGCCGCCGATCCTCCGCGATGCGGCCATACGGCACAGCCGCGCCCACCGTGAACGTGGCGGCGTGCGCGGCTCGCTGGCCAGCGAACTCGACCAGCTCGGCTACACGCTGGACTCCGCCAACATCTTCGCCGTTGGCTTGTACGGGTGGCAGGTTCCCAAGCGGATGGGCTGCTCGCGCTGTTGAACGCTGGCAGCCCGCCGGTACATGCCGGTTCCGATTAGCTCGGCTTCGGGAAGATCGTCACGCTGATGGGCTGGCTGCTGGCGGCAGCCGGGGATCCGGCGGCCTGGATCTTGTTCCACGCCGGGGTCTTGGGCTCTTCGGGAGTGAGACCGTGGCGCAGGGCCTGCTCGTGGGACGGCCTGAAGCATGGCGTCGTGGTCGCGGGGCGTGCCCGTACGCCCGTCAACGTAGTGGTGCAGGGCCGCGATGCCGACTTCCGCAGCGGTGTGCGCGACGAAGTTCGTCACCATCTCCGAGACGATGTCGTCGATCACATGCACGGGGCAGCCCTGCGTGGTGTGCGAGGGCAGGTTCTTCAGTCCTGGCATCGCCACTCCCACACATCCGATCACCCAGGCCGGACCATCCCACTGCGAACGCCGCATCAGATACGCCCAGACGGCGTCCTTCAGCTCGTCATCGGCCGGCGGTGTATCCGACCTGCTGGTAGGCACGTCACCGAGCGAGCCGTCAAAGATCTTGCCAAGTCGTCGAGTCGCCGCGTTGAGCGTGACGGCGGCGGGTGAGAACGGATGCGCCCTCTCGCCAACGTGTGAGTCCTCCTTCAGCGCCAGAATGTTGTCACCAGGCATGGGCATTCCTTCGTTGGCTGACGACACCGTGGGCGGCTACGGCCAAACTCGAAGGGTGGAATCGACTGGCAACCAGTACGCCTTCGTGATCCAGACGAGGGACAAGCCCGACAGAGCCTGGTCATGGGTCATGGATTATAGATCCGCCGACGATGTGGTTATAGGACGTGGAGTGGAGGACGACGCCTCAGGAACCCCACGCAGCTTCGGCCGCGCGACCTTCAACGCCTACCTGGATCGCCTGGTCGCCTCTGCTCCCGAGGCTGTGGATTATTACCTTTTCGATGACGAATACGACATCAAGTGGCGGATCCTGGTATGGGATGTGCCCGCTACCGAATACAGCCAGTACAGCACCGTGCCTCCGGCTGGCGACTGCGGCCGTCGTGGGTACCCGCTCGCCATGGCCGTCGAAGGCATCGAACCCCACTCGGTGAGCACATGGCCTGGCAATGTGGTGCGTAGGCGGCTTCACGATAAGCAGAGGGCCGCGCATGACGATGGGATCGCGTCTGAAGGTGTGCTTTAGGGGCGCGAGCGGTTCCAATCAGCGCTGGCTAGCTGGCGCTCCAATTCACGGGGAACGGGTGACCGTCAACGCCCCCGCGCTGGTCCCGGTACGTCTCGAGCAGCCGCAGCCACACCTCGCTGATGGTGGGGAAGGGCGGTACGGCATGCCAGAGGCGTTCGATGGGGATTTCGCCGGTGATGGCCACGGTGGCGGAGTGGAGGAGCTCGGCGACGCCTGGCCCGGCGAACGTGGCGCCGACGAGGGTGCGGCGATCGGGGTCGATGAGGGCGCGGGCTCTGCCGCGGTAGCCCGGGTGGTGCTGGAGGGCGCCGGCGACGTGGCCGAGGTCGTAGTCGACGACGTCGACGCGGCGGCCGGTGCGCCGGGCTTCGACGGTGGTGAGGCCGACGCCGGCGATCTCGGGGTCGGTGAAGACGACCTGAGGTACGGCCGCGGTGTCGGCGGTGCCGGAGTGAGGGCTCCAGCGTCCGGTGTCGAGCGGGCTGCCGCAGGCTCGGGCGGCGATGACGGCGCCGGCGATGCGGGCCTGGTACTTGCCCTGGTGGGTGAGCAGTGCCCGCCCGTTGACGTCGCCCACGGCGTAGAGCCAGTCGCCGGGGACGGCGGTGACGGTGAGGGTGTCGTCGGTGGTGAGCCAGTCGCCGGGGGTCAGGCCGACGGATTCGAGGCCGATGTCGCCGGTGCGGGGCGCGCGGCCGGTGGCGAAGAGGACCTCGTCCGCGGCGAGCCTGCCGCCGTCGGAAAGGGTGAGGCGGACCTCGCCGCCGGTACGGGCCGCGGCGGCGACGGTCACGCCGAAGCGCAGGTCGGCGCCCGCTTCGCGCAGGCGGTCGGCGACGAGTTCGCCGGCGAAGGGTTCCAGCTGGGGCAGCAGGCGGGTGCCGCGGGCCAGGAGGGTGACCTCGGAGCCGAGGGCCTGCCAGGCGGTGGCCATCTCGGTGGCCACGACGCCCGCGCCGACGATGACGAGACGTCCGGGCGGCTGCGGGGCGCTGGTGGCTTCGCGGCTGGTCCACGGACGCAGGGCGGCGAGCTCGGGCAGGTCGGGAAGGGCGGCGCCGCTGCTGGTGCACACGGCCACGGCCTGCCGGGCCCGCAGGTGGACGGTGCCGCCGTCGGGCGTGGTCACGGCCACGCGCCGTGGCCCGTCGAGGCGGCCGTGGCCGCGTTGGAGGTCGACGCCGGCCGTCTTGAGCCATTCGACCTGGTCGTCATCGTTCCAGTGGGCGGCCATGCGGTCGCGGTGCGCCAGTACGGCGGCGGTCTTCAGCGGCCCGGCGGCGGCCGGGTCCAGGCCGGGTACCCGGCTCGCGTCGGCGCGCAGGAGTGCGGGCCGCAGCAGGGCTTTGCTCGGTTCGCACGCCCAGTATGAGCATTCGCCGCCGACGAGTTCGCCTTCGACGATGACGGTGCTCAGCCCGGCGGCGGTGGCCCGGTCGGCGACGTTCTCGCCGACCGGGCCGGCCCCGATCACGACCACGTCATAGATGCGGGTGTCTTCGGTGGTCACTGGTCCTCCATGGGGTGGCCGTGTCTCGGGGATGCCGTTGGTCAGCGGCCGGGCAGCCGCTGGGTGATCTCTTGCAGGAACCAGCGGTTGCCGTCGGGGTCGGCGAACGAGGCGAAGGAGCCGTAGCTGGCACGCTGCGGGTGCAGGCCCATGACGCGGCCGGTCTCGCCGGCCTGGTGGAAGGCGCCGGTGGCGTCGTTGGAACGGGCTGGTGACGTCGACGCCGCGGCTGGCCAGTTCCTTGAGGGCCTGCTCGATGTCGGACACGATCAGGTGCAGGTCGTCAGGGAGGTCTACGGCAGGCCCGTCTCCTACTCGTACTGGAACGGCTGCTCGACCGGCGGCCGCCAGGGCTACATGGAGGCCCAGCGCCACCCCGGCGACTTCGACGGCATCCTGGCCACCGCCCCGGCGATCAACTGGGACGAGTTCGAGGTCGCGACCCTGTGGCCGCAGGTGGTCATGAACGAGGAGAACACCTTCCCCTCGCCTTGCAAGTTCAACGCCTTCAACGAGGCCGCCGTCGAGGTCTGCGACCCGCTCGACGGCGCTCGCGACGGGGTGGTCGGCGACCCCGCCACGTGCGCCTTCGACCCGCGGCGGCTCATCGGCGAGAGCGTCGAGTGCGACGGCGGGCGGGAGACCATCACCGCGGCCGACGCCGCCGTCGTACGCAAGATCTGGGCCGGCCCCCACACCCCGTCCGGTAAGAAGTTGTGGTCCGGCATCCCGATCGGAGCCGGCTTCGACCTGGCCGGCACCCGCATCGACGCGGACGGTGACCGGGTGGGCGCGCCGTTCCCCGTACCGGCCATCTGGGTCTCGACGTTCCTGAAGCGGCAGCCCTCCTACGACGTCTCGACGATCACCTACGCCGAGTTCGCCAAGCTGTTCGAGCAGTCCCGGGCCGAGTACGACACGATCATCGGCACCGACGACCCGGGCCTGTCGGCGTTCCGCAGGTCCGGTGGCAAGCTCCTCACCTGGCACGGCCTGGCTGACCAGCTGATTCCCGCCGAGGGCACCGTGGACTACCGCCGGCGGGTGGAGCTGGCCATGGGCGGCGCGCGCCAGGTCGACGACTTCTACCGGCTGTTCCTGGCGCCGGGCGTCGCCCACTGCGCCGGCGACACGAGCACCGGTCCGAAGCCCACCGACGCCCATGAAAGCGTCACCCCTGCTGAAGCTGTACCCGGGCCGCGGAGTCCTGGCCGTGGCGTGGGCCGCCGCGTTCGCCCTTGCGCACGACCCCATCGACGCCCTCGCGATCGCCCTGCTGGTCGGCTATCCGCTGATCGACGCGGTGTCGTCGCTGATCGACCTGCGTGCTCCCGGACGGATCGGAGCGCCGCCTGACGCTGTTCAACGGGGTGGTCAGCACGCTGGCCGCCGTCGGCGTCGGCCTGGCGGGGGCGGGTGGGGTGGCGGCGGTGCTGCACGTGTTCGGTGCCTGGGCCGTCGTCTCCGGTGCGGTCGGTCTATGCGACCGGCGGCGGCGTGTTCTTCATCATCCAGGCCGGGCTGCTGGCCTGGCGTTCCCGCTCGCCGCGGATGCGGACCGTCTGACGGAACCAGCGGAAACACACCGACAGCCTGCCGGATCGCATCCGGCAGGCTGTCGGCGTGTTTCGGGTGATGGTCAGAAACGGTCCACGTCGACGACGGCCTGGGCGAAGGCCGTGGGTGCCTCCTGCGGCAGGTTGTGGCCGATGCCCTCCACGGTGCGGTGTTCGTAGGGGCCGGTGAACATGTTCCGGTACGACGAGCCGTCGCCCGGCGGCGCCGTGAAGGGGTCGCGCTCGGCGTCCAGGGTGATGGTCGGCACGTTGATGGCCGGCCGTACGGCGAGCCGCTTCTCCACACCGTCGTAACGGCGCTCCCCGTCGGCCAGGCTCAGCCGCCACCGGTAGTTGTGGATCACGATGGCGGCGTAGTCGGGGTTCTCGAAGGCAGCGGCCGTGCGTTCGAAGGTGGCGTCGTCGAAGTCCCACGTCGGGGAGACGGTGTCCCAGACGAGCCGGGTCAGGTCGTGGCGCTTGGCCGGGTTCTCCATGGCCAGCCGGCCCCGCTCGGTGGCGAAGTAGTACTGGTACCACCAGGCGTACTCGGCCTTCGGCGGCAGCGGTGTGCGGTTGGCCTCGAGGTTCGTGATGAGGTAGCCGCTCACCGACACCAGGGCCTTGCAGCGCCGCGGCAAGCCGCCGGCGGCGCCCCAGCTGACGGCCAAGGGGCGGTGGGCCGAGGCGACCCCCGCGCAGGCGCTGTCCACCGTGGCCCGGCACGCCGTCGAACTGCTCAGCGGGCCGGAGGTGCCGCTGATGAAGGAGTGCGCCAACCCCGAGTGCACCAAGATCTTCATCGATCGGTCGCGCGGCGGACGCAGGGAGTGGTGCGGCATGGAGTCGTGCGGCAACAAGATCAAAGCAGCTGCCTACCGGGCGCGCAAGAAGGACGCCCGGACGGCCGGCACGCGCTGATTCCGGCGGCTGCTATGGTGATAGACGCTTGAGATCAGAAGCTAGGAGACCAGACATGGCAGGTGACGACGACATCTCCGGGTGATACCGGAGGTTGATCGGCCCCGGCAGGCGCACATGATCGCCGCCGGCGTGGCCGCTGGTCGTCGTTCCCCGAATCCCTGTCTCCTTGCCGGGCCACTTCGTCGCGCCCGCGCGTTCTCGTACGAGGTCTCTCGCATGTCCGATGCGTTCATCGTCTGCTCCCACCTGTCCTTCTCCTGGCCTGACGACACGCCCGTCTTCAGCGACCTGTCCTTCACCGTGGGCGGCGGCCGTACCGGCCTCGTCGCCCCGAACGGTGCGGGCAAGAGCACGCTGCTCAAGCTGATCGCCGGTGAACACCTGCCCCGTGGCGGCAGCGTGTCCGTCGACGGCGTGCTCGGCTACCTGCCGCAGAGCCTGCCCCTCACCGGCGACCTGACCGTGGCCGAGGTCCTCGGCATCGCCCCCGTGATCGCCGCGCTGGACGCCATCGAATCGGGCGATGCCGCGGAGGAACACTTCACCACGATCGGCAACGACTGGGACATCGAGGAGCGCACCCGTGCCCAGCTCGACCGGCTCGGGCTCGGCGACCTCGCGTTCGACCGCACGCTGCGCACGCTGAGCGGTGGCCAGGTCGTGTCGCTCGGCCTGGCCGCGCAGCTCCTCAAGCGGCCCGACGTCCTGCTGCTCGACGAGCCGACGAACAACCTCGACCTCGGCGCGCGGCGCAGGCTCCACGACGTGCTCGGTGACTGGAACGGCTGCCTGCTCGTGGTCAGCCACGACCGGGCGCTGCTCGACCGTATGGACCGCATCGCCGAGCTGGACCGGGGCGAGGTCCGCTTCCACGGCGGCAACTTCACGGCCTACGAGGAGGCCGTACGCACCGAGCAGGAGGCCGCCGAGCGCAGCGTGCGCAGCGCCGAGCAGGAGCTCAAGCGCGAGAAGCGGGAGATGCAGCAGGCTCGCGAGCGGGCCGAGCGCCGGGCGAGCAACGCCGCCCGCAACCTCAAGAACGCCGGACTGCCCCGCATCTTCGCCGGGAACATGAAGCGCGGCGCCCAGGAGGCCGCCGGGCGGGCGGGCCAGACGCACGCCGCCCGCGTGAGCGACGCCAAGGCCAGGCTCGACGAGGCAGGGCGTGCCCTGCGCGACGATCAGAAAATCGCGCTGCAACTGCCCGGGACCAACGTCCCCGCAGGCCGCACGGTCTTCCACGGCGAACACCTTCAGGCCCGCGGCCTGTTCGCCGAGCCCGGCATCGACCTGGTGATCCGGGGACCCGAACGCATCGCGCTGACCGGCCCCAACGGCGCGGGCAAGTCCACCCTGCTGCGCCTCATCAACGGCGAGCTGGAGCCGGACGGCGGCACGACCAGGCGAGCCGACGGCCGGGTGGCCTACCTGTCGCAGCGGCTGGACCTGCTCGACGTCGAGCGCACCGTGGTCGAGAACCTGGCCGCGTTCGCGCCCGGCATGCTGGAAGCGGAGCGGATGAACCTGCTGGCCCGCTTCCTGTTCCGGGGCGCCCGAGCCCACCTGCCGGTCGGGGTGCTGTCGGGCGGCGAACGGCTGCGCGCCACCCTCGCGTGCGTGTTGTGCGCCGAGCCGGCGCCCCAGCTGCTGCTGCTCGACGAGCCCACCAACAACCTCGACCTGGTCAGCGTGGGGCAGCTGGAGAGCGCGCTCAGTGCGTACGAGGGGGCGTTCGTGGTGGTCAGCCACGACGAGCGGTTCCTCGCGGAGATCAAGGTGGAGCGCTGGCTGGAGCTGTCCGGAGGGCGGCTGCTGGAGACCGGGGCGCCCGCCGGTGAGTGACGCGCTGCTCGCCCGCGATCTCGTACGGACGCTGGGCGCGCGGCGCGTGCTCGACGGCGTCTCGCTCACCGCCGCACCCGGCCACCGGATCGGGCTGATCGGCGAGAACGGCGCGGGCAAGTCCACCCTGCTGCGCCTGCTGGCCGGAGCGGACGAGCCGGACTCCGGCAGCGTCGTACGGCCCGCGGACCTGGGCTTCCTGCCCCAGGAGGCGCCGTTCGCCGGCGACGCCACGGTCGCCGACGTGCTCGACGACGCCCTGCGAGAGGCCCGTACGGACCTGGCCGAGCTCGACCGGCTCACCCGGGCGCTCACCGAGGCCCCGGACGACGCCGCTCTCCTCGAAGCGTACGGGGCCCGGCTCGACCAGGCGCAACAGCGCGATTCCTGGGACGCCGACCGGCGCGCGGAGGTCATCCTCGACCGGCTCGGCCTGGGTGGCGTGCCGTACGGGCGCGCGCTCGCGTCGATGTCAGGCGGGCAGCGCGGGCGGCTCGCCCTGGCGGCGCTCCTGATCAGGCAGCCCGCCGCGCTGCTGCTGGACGAGCCCACCAACCACCTGGACGATGCCGCCGCGGTGTTCGTGGAGGAGCAGCTGCGCGGCATGACAGGCGCGGTGGTCGTGGCCAGCCACGACCGGGCGTTCCTGGACGCGGTCTGCACCGACCTGGTCGATCTCGACCCGGCGGTGGACGGGCCCGTCCGGTACGGAGGCGGGTACGGCGCGTACCTGGCCGAGAAGCGCGCCGAGCGCGAGCGCTGGGAGCGGCGCCACGCGGAAGAACAGCAGGAACTCGGCGAGCTGCGCCGCGCCGTCGCGGTGACGGCGCGGCAGCCGGCGATGGACGGCTTGCGACGTGACAACGAGAAGATGGGATACGGGCACCGCGCAGGACGCGTGCAGCAGCAGATCTCGCGGCGGGTCCGCAACGCCGCCCGCCGGCTCGCCGAGCTGGAACGCGAGCAGGTCCCCGCCCCGCCACCCCCGCTCCGCTTCCACCCCCGCACCCTGGTCACCGTCGCCGCCGATGCCGCGGAGGCCACCCACGGTGCGGGCGCCGGTGCAGTGGAGGCGGCTCGCGCCGTCGCCGACGGCGCGGGTGCGGGTGCCGGTGTCGCGGGGGCGGCCCACGCCATCGCCGACGGTGCGGGTGTCGGTGCCGAGGAGGGCGCCTGCGATCCCCACGACGAAACCTTGCTGTCGCTGCGGGACGTGCGGGTGCCGGGACGGCTCTCGATCGACCGGCTCGACGTGGCGCCGGGGGAACGGCTGCTGGTCACCGGGCCGAACGGGGCTGGCAAGTCCACGCTCCTGGCGGTGCTGGCCGGACGGCTGGACGCCGAGGGAGAGGTACGGCGACGGCGCGGGCTGACCGTCGGACTGCTGGCCCAGGACACCGTGTTCGAGCGGCCGGACCGCACGGTGCGGGAGACGTACGAGCGGGCGCTCGGTCCGGAGCGCGCCGAGTCCGTACCGCTGCGCTCGCTCGGCCTGATCAGCCCGCGTGACGTGGACCTGCGCGTGGGGGAGCTGTCGGTCGGCCAGCGCCGCCGGCTCGCGCTCGCGCTGCTCGTGGCCGATCCTCCCGTGGTGCTCCTGCTCGACGAGCCCACCAACCACCTCTCACCCCGCCTGTCCGACGAGCTGGAAGAAGCCCTGGGCACCGACGGGTCCGGCGCGATCGTGATCGCCAGCCACGACCGATGGCTGCGCTCCCGCTGGCAGGGCCCCCGCATCCACCTGCCGCCGACACGTACGGGGGCCCTTTACCCGACCATGTGAAAGGGTGGTCGAGTGAGACCCCTGTCGCTCGCCTGGGGGACGAAGTCGGACAACCACTTCATCACCGCAGGACACCGCCTCCCGACCGGCAGGCCGTCCACCCTGCTCACCGACGGCAACGCCCTGGGTGACGTGGCCGGGCACCCGGACGCCGGAAAGATCATCGCAAAGGGCGTCATCAGCGGCGGAACCGACGCCGAGTCGGTCACCGGGCCGCTGCTCGAATGCGCCAACCACTTCACCGACATCAGGATCGCGACCCGCCTGTTCGGCGGCGACATCAAGAAGCGCAAGATCGGCTGACAATGCGGACAAGAGGGCATGTCGCGATCGTTGTGGCCGGCATTCTCTGCGTGGCCGGATGTGCTCGTCAGGCGCGGTGGTACGGCATCGAGTCCGCTGCCGTCGCGCCTGACGGGCGTACGGTCACCGCCACGATCGTCGTGGGCGTGCCCGGCCCTGACGGGAAGTCGTGCCGGGAGGTCACCGACACCGACGTGACGGAGTCGTCTGCGGAGGTGGTGATCGGCGTCGAGGTGCGCAACACCTGCGAACCCGTCTTCCCGTGGGAGAAGGCGCTGATGCAGAAGGGCATGGGGTACCCGTTGAACATCCAGCTCCAGCTGACGAAACCCCTGGGCGGGCGGCGCCTGGTCGATCGTGCGACAGGACGGGAGCTGTCCTGAGGCGGCGCCTTCGATTCCGACCACCTGGGCACCGCGGGCCGAGAGCTCGGCCCGCGGTGGCCTGCCCCACAGCCGACATCCAGGATCCTGGCGCCGTCGATGAGCACGGTGACCCACAGCTCCTCGCACATCTTCCGGTGGTCCGCCTCCGTGCCGATCAACAGCATTCGGCCAGGGGTGAACCAGGCGCCTTAAGCCGGCGGGCCAGCGGGATACGGCTGGCTATCGCGGGAATCATCGGCTCAGCTCCTGCGCGGCCAATCGACAACGAGTCGGATGTAGGTCTTGTCGATGACGAAGCGCGGTTCGGCAGCCGTCAGCCGGTCGCGGGCATCGCCTACGGCCATGCGGAAGCTCGGCTCTGGGGCGTTGTTGCCCCAGCCGCGGTCCCACTCGCCGATCTCGGTGGTGACCTGGTCGGCGAGTTCGGCGGCGCGCGGACCGTGGCCGATGGCGCCGATCTCCCAGAATCTGCCCTTTTCCTCCCGGCCTTCGCGCACGGTCAGGTAGGCCAGGGTGTCGCCGTCGAGCGCCGCCATGGAGCCCCAGCCGAAGTGCGGGGTAAAGCCTGAGCGGGACCCGGGCATGCGGGACAGGCCGTTAGGCAGTACGCACGCCAGGTACAGGTACAGCCACTGCCAGGGGTCCCCCTGACGGAATTTGACGCCGGAGTAGACCTTGACCTGCGGCTGGTCCAGGACGGTGCGGATCGCGTCGCGGTCAACGTCCTGCTCGTTGAAGGTCTCCAGGCGCACGTTCCCCTCACCGGCCATGGGCACGAGGGTGTAGATGTCGTCGCAGACGCCCTTGCGCAGGGGAACGAATGTCGCCATCTCGCACGAGACGGCCTTCCAGGCCTGACCGTCGCGTTCGAAAGCGAAGGATCGCGAGATGCTGCCGCGAATCCGCATCGGGATGACCAGGCGTCCGTCGGGGGCGAGCTGGTCGAGGATCCTCTCAGGGATGTCGCCGGTGCCGACGGTGAACTGAATGCGGTCGAAGGGGGCGTGTTCGAGGAGCCCGGCGGCGCCGTCGCCCAGCACGACGGACACGTTTGAGGCACCGGTCTGCGCAAGATTCTTCTGGGCGCGGTCGACGAGGTCCTGGTCGACATCCATGGTCCACACGTGGCCGCCGGGGGCCACCAGTTCTCCGAGCAGTCGGGCGTTGTAGCCGGTGGCGGCCCCGGCTTCCAGTATCTTGTGGCCGGGCTTGGCGTTCAGCTGCTCCAGCTGGATAGCGACGATGGAGGGCGCTGAGATGCAGGAGATCATCTCGCCCGTCTCGTCGTGCTTGATGGGCACGGCGTCGTCGATGTACGCGGCCTGAGTGTCGACGCCGGGGAGGAACCGGTGGCGTTCAGTGTTCCGGAAAGCGCTGATGGCTTCGGGGGTGCTCAGGTATCCGCTGTCGATGAGGCGGGTCACGAGCGCTTCGCGCAGGCCAGTCGGGTCAGTTGTAGAGGTCCAGGTGGTCTCCATTCGAGTGAGGTTAGAAGCCGCGGAGGTGGACTGGCTGGCAGACACGTCGGCTGCTACCCCGTCGGCGAAGGCGATCTAGCGGCCTAGCCATCCGCTGACGTGGTGTCCACCCGGCTCCGTGACATCCTGTCCGTCCGCTGGGCGCTGCACTGCACCCCTCCGCAAGTCCTCCGACGCCATCCTCGGCCAGGGACGAGCCTCCAGCGGGTGCAACGCCGCCACCCTCGACGTCACCCAACGCGGCACAGGTTTCCTGCTGGCATAAGACTGGAACCCTGCGCAGCCGGAGGTGAGAGTGGTGGTCAAGGACGGTGACGGGTGGATCCTGTGCTCGCAGGGTCACACCCACTGGGGCCGGTACGGCGCGGCGGGCCTGCTCGCCGTCCACTGGGATCAGGACGGCGTGCCGCGCGTGCTGATGCAGGAACGCGCCCCGTGGAGTCACCACGGCGGCACCTGGGGGCTGCCGGGCGGGGCGCGCGACAGTCACGAGGACCCCGTCGAGACCGCGCTGCGCGAGGCCAGGGAGGAGGCGGCGCTGTCGGGGGAGGGGCTGCGGGTGCGCGGCGTCTACCGTGACGACCACGGCGGCTGGCTGTTCGACACCGTGATCGTCGAGGCCGGGACGCTGCTGCCGGCCGTACCGGGGAACGAGGAGAGCGCGCAGCTGTGCTGGCTGACGCCGCCCGAGATCGCCGACCTGAAGCTCCATCCGGGGTTCGCCGTCACATGGCCGCGGATCCAGACCGCCCTGAACCCGGAGCTGGTGGTGCTCGACGTCGCCAACATCGTCGGCGCGCGGGCCGAGCACGGCTGGTGGCGGGACCGCAAGGGCGCGGCGGCCAAGCTGCTGGCGGAGACGGCGAACGCGAGCCTGCGGCACCTGGTGCTCGCCGAGTGGTTCCCCGACGTGGTCGCGGTCGTGGAGGGCGCGGCCCGCGGTCTGCCGCCCGTCGGCGGCATCGAGGTCGTCGACGCCGACGGCAGCGGCGACGACGCGATCGTCGAGATCGTACGGCAGGCGAAGCCCTGGGAAAGGGTGCTCGTCGTCACGGCGGACAGGGGATTGCGCGAGCGGGTTACCGACCTCGGCGCCGGGGTGACCGGCCCGAAGTGGCTTCTTGGCCGGCTCTGACCTGGCACCATGTGCCCATGTCTGTCCCCCGGACACTGGAGATCCCGCCCGACGAATGGGGCCGGCCGCGCACCGGCAGGCAGCTTCCGTGGCTGTTCCTCGGCATCGTCGCCGCCCTGCTGGCGGGCAGGTTCCTGCTCGCACCCCAGCTGACGGATCCAGGGCTGCAGACGTGGGCCACGATCTTCGTGGCGATCTGCGTGCAGGCGCTGCCGTTCCTGGTGTTCGGGGTGGCGCTGTCGGCGGCGATCGCGGCGTTCGTGCCCGAGGGTTTCTGGACCAGGGCGCTGCCGAAACGGCCCGCGGTGGCGGTGCCGGTGGCGGGACTGGCGGGGGCGGTGCTGCCCGGCTGCGAGTGCGCCTCGGTGCCGGTGGCGTCCGGGCTGATCAGGAAGGGTGTCACGCCCGCCGCGGCGCTGGCGTTCCTGCTGTCCTCGCCCGCGATCAACCCGGTGGTGCTGGTCGCCACGGCGGTCGCCTTCCCTGGTGAGCCGCTGATGGTGCTGGCCCGCTTCGCGGCGTCGCTGGTCGCCGCGGTGTGCGTGGGCTGGCTGTGGCTGCGCTTCGGCAGGAGCGAATGGCTGCGCGCCAGGGGCCACCACCACGGCTCGTTCCTGGCGGCCATGCGCCACGA
This sequence comes from Nonomuraea sp. NPDC003754, assembly GCF_053605785.1. Lineage (NCBI taxonomy): Bacteria > Bacillati > Actinomycetota > Actinomycetes > Streptosporangiales > Streptosporangiaceae > Nonomuraea > Nonomuraea sp. NPDC003754. The sequence continues at coordinate 157,199 of NZ_JBSGJX010000003.1, read as the reverse complement.
CCTGCTGCACGCGGGAGGTTTCCTCATCGTCGGCGGGCTGGCCGCCGCCACGCTCAACGTCGTCGTGCCGCGCGAGTGGCTCACCGCGGTGGCCGGGGTGCCGTGGTTGTCGGTGCTGGTGCTGGCGTCGCTCGCGGTGCTGCTGTCGATCTGCTCGGAGGCCGACGCGTTCGTCGCCGCCTCGCTGTCGGCCTTCTCGCCGACGGCCAGGCTGGTCTTCATGGTGGTCGGTCCGATGGTCGACCTCAAACTGATCGCGCTGCAGGCCGGGACGTTCGGCAGGGCGTTCGCGGCGAGGTTCGTGCCCGTCACGCTGGCCGTCGCGATCACGGCCGGTGTCCTCGTCGGATGGATCCTGCTGTGAGCCGGATGTCGCAGAACCTGGTCCTGATGCTGCTCGGCGGCGCGCTGCTGCGCATCTCGGCGTTCTCCACCACCTACGTCAACTACGTCAAGCCGGGCTTCCGCCCGTTCCTCGTCGCGGCGGGTCTGGTGATCTTCGTGATCGGGCTGCTCGGCCTGGTCCGCAGGGCCGCTCCCGGCGACCACGACGGCGACGGCTACCATCACGGGCCGAGGGTGGCGTGGCTGCTGTGCCTGCCGGTGTTCGCCGTCTTCCTGATCGCGCCGCCTGCTCTCGGCTCGTTCGCCGCGGCCAGGTCGGACGCTCCGCCGCCCCGGCCGCAGGCGCTGGACGCCTACGCGCCGCTGAAGGGCGACGAACCGGCCGAGATGCCGATGAGCGAGTTCATCGGCAGGGTGTTCAGCGACTCCAGCCAGACGTTGAAGGGCAGGACGGTCAGGCTCACCGGCTTCGTCACGCCGTCCAGGAAGAAGGGGCAGTGGTACGTCACGAGGATGCAGCTGGCCTGCTGCGCCGCCGACGCCTACGCGCTGAAGGTGATCGTGCGTGACGCGCCCCCGCCGGAGCCGGACACGTGGGTCGAGGTCACGGGCACGTGGGTGCCGACCGAGGTGGACGAGGACACCACCGGCGTCGTCCACGCCGAGCTGGCCGCCGTCGATGTGAAGCCGGTCGCGGCCCCGTCGGAACCGTACGAGTAGGCCGGCGGGATCAGGGGAAGGCGGCGTTGAGCCCGGTCACCTCGAGCACCCGGCGCAGCACGCCGTGGACTCCCGTGAGACGTAGGCTGCCGCCGCGCTCCCGCACGTGACGCAGATGGTCGATCAGCACCCAGAGCCCGCTGGAGTCGCAGAAGTCCAGCCCCGCGGTGTCGACCACGATCGTGTGGACGCCCTCCTCCAGCAACTGCGACAGGTGGTGGTCGAGCACCGACGCGGTGAGCTTGTCGAGGTCACCCTCCAGCCGCACGACCGCCGCCCCCGTGGAGCGCTCCACCTCGACATTCAGTTCGGCCAACGCGGTTGCCTCCGGTGTAGGAGCCTTCTCCCGACGGTACACCTCTGCCGGAGGCAGCGTTAGCCGCTATGGTGGTGTGCGCACTGGAGGGTTCGCATAGTGGACGAGTGCAGCCGCCTTGAAAGCGGCCAGGTCAGCGATGGCCTCAAGGGTTCGAATCCCTTACCCTCCGCTCACGCTCCCGCGAAGCCGTCTCCGACGGCCGCGGCGAGCTGCAGATAGGCGTCCCGCGTCGGCTCCTGCAGCCGGTCGAGGTCGATCTCGGCGCCCTCTTCCAGATGCGGGTCGTACGGCACGCGGACCACCGTACGGCACCGCGCCGCGAAGTGCGCCTCCAGCTTGGCGATGTCCACCGCGGACTTGGAACGCGGCCGCACGCTGCACAGCACCACCGTCGCGCTCCCGACCAGGTCGCCGTAGTGGTGCGCCTCCAGCCAGTCGAGCGTCGCCGAGGCGGCCCGCGCGCCGTCCACCGACGGCGAGCTGACCAGCACGATCTGGTCGGCCAGGCCCAGCACACCCGACATCGCCGAGTGGAGCAGGCCGGTGCCGCAGTCGGTGATGCAGATGGAGTAGAAGTTCTCCAGCACCTGCGCGACCTGCTGGTAGTCGGCGGCGCTGAAGGCCTCCGACACCGACGGGTCGCGGTCGGAGGCGAGCACCTCGAGGCGTGAGGTGGCCTGCGAGGTGAAGGCCCTGATGTCGACGTACCGCTTGATCTGCGCGCGCTCGTTGAGCAGGTCGCGCACGGTCGCCGAGGTCTCCAGCTCCAGCTTGTCCGACAGCGTGCCGCGGTCGGGGTTGGCGTCGACCGCGATCACCCTGTCGCCGCGGACCTGCGCCAGCGTGGCGCCCAGGCCGACCGTCGTGGTGGTCTTGCCGACGCCGCCCTTCAGGCTGAGCACCGCGACGCGGTGGTGCCCCGCCGAGACAGGGGTGCGCGCCCTGGACACCAGCGCCCTGCGACGGCGGACGTCCGCGGGCTCGCCGGGCTTGATCCACCCTGCCGACGCCTTGTAGACCAGGCGGCGCCAGCCCTTGGCGGGAGCGTTCCGCCTGCCGCGCAGCAGCGAGTCGGGGTCGAGGCTCTCGGCGGTCGGCCGGTCGCCGGCGGGCGGGCGGGGCGGCGCGGCGAACGCCGGAACGGGCGGCTGGGGGCGGCGCCGTACGGGGAAGGGCTCCTCCTGCACGACCACCTCCACCGAGGTCTCGACCGAGGTCTCCAGCGCGGGCGGCTCGATCCACGGCCGGGTCTCGTGGCGATCCTCGTCGTACTCGGCCTGGTGCCGCGTCGGCTCGGGGCGCGCGGGCTCGTGCCAGGCCGGCTCGTGGGGCTCGGTCACGAAGCGCGGGGACGCGGAGTCGGCCTCCCTGGGCAGGCCGAACGAGAAGCCCTCGAAGGCCGGCTTCTCCTGGCGCGGCGGCTGGACGGCCGGTTCGGTGTCGACCACCTCGCCCTCGACCGTCTCCACGTCCGTGATGCCCTCGAAGCTCTCGGCGGGCGGCTGCGGCCACGCCGGACGCGGCCAGGAGGGGTCCGTGCGCTCCTCGGCCGGCAGCGGGTCGAACATGCTGCCCGCGGGCTCGCTCTCGAGCGGCTTGTCGAAGGCCGTCATCCGGTAGGAGTCGGTGTCGTCCGGCCGGGGCAGCGGCTTCAGCGGCGCCATGAAGGCGTCGTCGTCCCGTCCGAAGGCCGGGGGCCGGGGCTCCGCCGGCGCCGTCTCCTCAGAGGCTGCCTCCTCCGGCACTTCCTCCTCCGGAGAGTCCTCGGCCGGGGGCTCCTGCGCCGCCTCGGGGCCGTACACCGAGTCGACCGCGGCGCGGAACAGCGGCGGGGTCGGGGTCTCCTGCTCGGTCGGCACCGACAGCCACGGGTCTTTCGGATACGGTGAAACGACGGTGTCGTCCGCGGCTACGGCGACGGCACCGGTCTTGGCGCTGACCTTGACGGACTCCTCGTCGTTCTCCTTGATGGCGTCGAGCCAGGCGAGCTGTTCCTCGAGAGATTCCTCACGATCGTGCCGGGCCACCGTGTTCCCCCTCGGGACGGGTGTAAAGGGGCAGCAAACACCTTGCAGATTAACGCCCTGTGTTCCGTCGAATGCAGCCAACCCACAAGTTCCGTGCCCGGCTACGGTGGGTCGCATGCGAGCGATTGTCATCACCAAGCCCGGTGGACCTGAGGTTCTGGAGTGGCGGGAGGTGCCGGACCCTCGCCCTGAGCGGGGCGAAGTCGTGATCGATGTCACGGCCTCCGCGGTCAACAGAGCCGATGTGATCCAGCGGCTGGGCTTCTACGACCCGCCGCCCGGCGCCTCGCCCTATCCGGGCCTGGAGTGCTCGGGGGTGATCTCCGAGGCCGGCCCCGACGTCGTCGGGTTCGAGGTCGGCGACCGGGTCTGCGCGCTGCTGGCCGGCGGAGGCTACGCCGAGCGCGTCGCCGTGCCGTGGCAGCAGGTCATGCCCGCGCCCGGCGGGCTGTCGCTGACCGAGGCGGCGGGACTGCCCGAGACGGTCTGCACGGTGTGGTCGAACGTCTTCATGACGGCCAGGCTCCGGCGCGGCGAGACGCTGCTGGTGCACGGCGGCGCGAGCGGCATCGGCACGACCGCGATCCAGCTCGCCAAGGCGTTCGGCGCGCGCGTGGTGGTGACGGTCGGGTCGCCGGAGAAGGCCGAGCGCTGCCGGGAGCTGGGCGCCGACGAGGCGATCGACTACCGCACCGAGGACTTCGCGGAGAAGGTCCAGGCGGACGTGATCCTCGACATCATGGGGGCCAGGTATCTCCCGGGGAACGTCAAGGCGCTCAGGACCGGCGGGCGCCTGGTCGTGATCGGGCTGCAGGGCGGCGCCAGGGGCGAGCTCGACCTTCACGCGCTGACCAGGAAGCGCGCCGCCGTCCACGGCACCACGCTGCGCTCCAGGCCGGTGGACGAGAAGGGCGCGATCGTGCGCGGGGTGGTGTCCGACGTGTGGCCGCTGGTGGCGGCGGGCGCGGTCAGGCCCGTCGTGCACGCGCGGCTGCCGATGGCCGAGGCCGCCCGCGCCCACGAGCTTCTCGACTCCGGGTCGCACGTGGGCAAGATCCTGCTGGAGGCCCGTCCCGAGGAGTAGGAGCTTCGGCTACCACGAGGCACCTGCGCCAGTTGCAGGTAGGTTTGAGGGCATGAACGCTGAGGAGAACACCCCCCACATCGTGGTGGTGGGACCCGAGGGCATCAGCGCCCAGGGCGATAGTGATGCGCACGACGAGCGGTCGATCACCAACCTGGTCGAGCAGCCCGCCAAGGTGATGCGCATCGGCAGCATGATCCGCACCCTGTTGGAAGAGGTCAGGGCGGCGCCTCTCGACGAGGCCAGCCGCAAGCGGTTGAAGGAGATCCACGAGAGCTCCATCAAGGAGCTCGAGGACGGTCTCGCCCCCGAGCTGGTCGAGGAGCTCGAGCGGTTGTCGCTGCCGTTCACCGACGACAACGGCACCCCGCCGAGTGACGCCGAGTTGCGCATCGCCCACGCCCAGCTCGTCGGATGGCTTGAAGGCTTGTTCCACGGGATACAGACCACCCTCTTCGCGCAGCAGATGGCGGCCCGTGCCCAGCTGGAGCAGATGCGCAAGGCGCTGCCCGGCGGGTTGACGCAGCAGGACGCGCAGCGGGCCAGCGGCTCCGGCCCCTACCTGTAGAGCTCTTCCAGCACCGCCGCCACGCCGTCGTCGTCGTTCGCCGCGGTCACGTGGTCGACCGCGGCGAGCACGTCGGGATGGGCGTTGGCCACGGCGTAGGAGGTGCCTGCCCAGGCGAGCATGGGCAGGTCGTTCGGCATGTCGCCGAACGCGATGACCTCGTCGGGCTCGATCCCGTGCGCCGCCGACAGCGTGGCGAGGGCGGAGGCCTTCGTCACGCCCTGAGCGCTCATCTCGACCAGCGCCCTGCCGCTGGAGTGGGTGGCGGTCACCAGGTGGCCGACAAGCTCGTGGACGGCCGCGTGGAGGCTGTCGGGGTCCATTCCGGGATGAAGGGCCAGGAGCTTGGCACAGGGGCGCGAGGTGAGCGTCGAGGTGCCGACTCGCAGCCCCGCCACGGCCTTGCTGTCGATGCCGCTGAGCCGGAAATCCGACTCGTGCGCAAATCCGCCTTCGTACTCGACCGAAAATGTCAGATCGGGGACGTTCGCTCGAAGCTGAGCGACGACCTCTTCGAGGATGTCGGCCTCGATGAGGTGGGACTCCACGATCCGCTCGGTGTGGAGGTCGTAGAGCAGCGCTCCGTTGGCGCAGATGGCCAGTCCGCGGTGCCGTACGGCATTGGCGACCACCTGCATCCACCTGGGCGGACGGCCTGTGACGAAGACCAGCATCGCCCCGGCGCGCTCGACCTCGGCGAAGGCCGCGGCGGTGCGCGAGGACACGGTTCCGTCGGCGCGGAGGGCGGTCCCGTCGAGGTCGGTGGCGACGAGTCGAGGGGCGGGAGAGTGGCTCGGCATAACAGCTTCCAGTTTGCACTGTGCGGCCGCAGTCCAGAAATCTTCCCGGCGCGGGAACACCAACGCGGCGGAATGGTGTTAGATGTGATGGCGTTGTATTAGCTGATCCCGAAGTGAAAACCGGCACGAGATTGTCTGAGCCACCCCGGGTGCTTGCTGTACGACACACCGGGATTCGCGAGGTGCGGGTCCCATAGATTCACATCCTGAGGGAGAGCTTTTATGGCTCAGGGAACCGTCAAGTGGTTCAACGCCGAGAAGGGCTTCGGCTTCATCGCCCCGGACGGCGGTGCGCCGGACGTGTTCGTGCACTTCTCCGAGATCGTCGGCTCCGGCTACCGCAGCCTTGAGGACGGCGCGCGGGTCGAGTTCGAGATCACGCAGGGCCAGAAGGGGCCGCAGGCCTCCCAGGTTCGCGCTGTCTGACCTGATAGCTACGAGTTGAGAGCGGGGACCATCCAGGTCTCCGCTCTTCTCGTGTCCGCCTCCTCGTGGCCGTCCCCGGCGCTCAGCGGTACACCAGCCCCGACAGCCGCCACGCCAGCCTCTTCCTGAAGACCGGGAGCACCGCCAGCACCCTGAGCAGGACGTTCCGCAGCGGGCGCCACCGCCTGCCGACCGTCGCCAGCCCGGTGAGCCGCCCGGCGAACCTCACCACCTGCTCGGCCGCAGGCCGCCGCCGGGCCGCGTAGCCGTCCAGCGGGCCGTCCGAGCCGGTCCGCAGCGCCTCGCCCAGCGCCTCTCCGAGCGCCGCCGCGTCCTGCAGGCCCGCGTTCATCCCCTGCCCGCCCGCCGGGCTGTGCACGTGGGCGGCGTCGCCCGCGAGCACCACGCGCCCGGCACGGTAGCTGTCGGCGACCCTGTGGTGCACCCTGAAGCGCGATCCCCAGACGACCTCCTCGATCACCACCGGCTCCTTCGCGGGGCCGCGCAGGTCGAGCAGGCGCTGCACGAAGGCCACGTCCGGCTTGTCCGGCGCCTGGTCGACCGTCGCCACGATCCTGAACGCGCCTCCCGGCAGGGGCGCGACCACCACCAGGCCCTCGGGGGAGAAGAACAGCTCGACCTCGTCGGCCGGGACGCCGCCGCGCAGCCGTACGTCGGCCAGGGAGAACGACTCCGCGTACGTCCCGCCGGTGAAGCCGATGCCCGCCTGCTCACGCACGGTGCTGTGCATGCCGTCCGCTCCGACGAGGTACCTCGCCCGCACCTGGCTGCCGTCGTCGAAGGCCGCCGTGACGCCCTCGCCGTCCTGCTCCAGCCCCACCAGCCGGTACGGCCTGGCGACGCGCCCGCCGAGCGCCTCCAGCCTGGCCAGCAGGATCCGCTCGGTGTCGGCCTGGGAGATCATCAGCGTGTAGGGGTAGGCGGTCGGCAGCCGCCGGAAGTCGACGGGCACCAGCACCCTGTCCCTGTCCCTGATCGTGAAGCGGGGGGAGTGGATGCCGCGCGCGGTCATGGTCGCGGTGACGCCGAGCGGTTCGAGCACCTCGAGGGTGCGGGCATGGACGACGGCCGCGCGGGAGGTGTTGTCCCCCTCGGCCTGGTCGTCGGCGACGGTGACGTCGAAGCCCTGCTGGGCGAGGGACACGGCGACGGCGAGCCCGGTGGGGCCGGCGCCGATGACGAGGACGTCCGTGCTGGTGTTCATCTCGCACTTCCTTCCGGTCAACGCTTGTTGGCATCACTATGACCCCGCGGCGAGTGGCATGTCAACACTTGTTGGCCTACAGTTGTCGACATGAGGAGAACGTCCGAGGACACCAAGGCGGCGATCCTGGCCGCCGCCAGGGAACGCTTCGCCGCCGACGGCTACGAGAAGGCCACCATCAGGGCCATCGCCGCGGACGTGGGCATCGACCCGGCCATGGTGATGCGCTACTTCGGCGCCAAGGAGAAGCTGTTCGCCGCGGCCGCCCACATCGACCTGCGCTTCCCCGACCTGACCGCGACGGCCCCCGAGGAGGTGGGGGCCGCGATGGTCAGGCACTTCCTGTCGCTGTGGGAGGCCGACGAGGCGCTCCAGGTGCTGCTCCGTACCGGTGTCACCAACGAGGCCGCCGCCGGGCGCATGCGGGAGATCTTCGCCGCCCAGCTCGCGCCCGTGGCCGCCCGCCTGTGCCCCGATCCCGCCTCGGCACCCGTCCGGGCCGGCCTGGCGGCCTCCCAGATCCTCGGCATGGCGTTGGCCCGCTACATCCTGAGGCTGCCGCCGGTGGTCGCCATGACGCACGACGAGATCGTCGCCTGGCTCGGTCCCACCCTCCAGCGCTACCTGACCGCCTGACCGGCCGCCGCGACATGATCACGGTGTCTAGGGTGTCGGGCATGCGAACGATCTGGCGGATCGTCATGGTGTCAGCCGCCCTCGGCGGCATCGCGTGCCTGGTGGCCGTGCTCAGGAACCCTTGGGTGGCCTTCACGGTGCAGAGCAACATCCTGCTGGCCGCCTACTACCTGTGGCGGCTGCTCGGTCGCGAGACGTCGGCCACGGTCAAGGGTGCCGTGACGCTGTACCTGGTGATCACCGGCATGGTGGCGTTCGTCGCCCTGCCGCTGCCCGACCTCGGCGGCGGGCCGCGGCACTGGGGCAACCTCCTGCTGCACGTCGTGACCCCCGTGATGGCGCTGGTCGACTGGACGGCCTTCGACCGGTCGCGCCGTCCGCACCGGGCCGACCCGCTGAGATGGCTGGCCTTCCCGCTGGCGTACGCGGCGCTGGTGCTGGTGGCGGCGCCCGGCCTGCCGCGCCGCATGGCCGGCAGGCACCTGGGTCTGGACACCCTGGCCTGGACCGACTACGCGGTGGCAGCGCTCGCCTTCGTCACGCTGTTCGTGACGGCCGGCTACGGTCTCGTCGCCCTCCACCGTCTGGCCGCGCGCCGGGAGCGGGCCGCCTGACCCGAGAGACGGGCGACCTGCCCCGAAGGTGATCGACCTGCCCCGAGGGTGATCGACCTGCCCGGAGGGGTGACCTGCCCCGAGGGTGATCGACCTGCCCGGAGGGACGGGTGACCTGACCCGAGAGACGGGCGACCTGCCCCGAGGGTGATCGACCTGCCCGGAGGGCCGAGCGACCTGCCCCGAGGGTGATCGACCTGCCCCGAGGAGCGGCCTGAAGGGGTGATTCGCCTGGTCCGAGGGGTGATCCGGCTGGCGCGAAGGTGATCGACGTCGTCTAAGGTGGAGACATGCTCTGACGCCTGCCCGGGCCCCGGGCACCCCCGCGATCTCCTTCGCCCGCCTGTCACATCCGACTCCGGCCCGACGAAGGAGACACCTCACTCATGACCATCGACGTCCCCGACGCGTTCGCCGCGTCCTACGGCGCCAACGGTGCTGAGGCGCGCGCCTGGCTCGCCGTGCTCCCCCGCCTCGGCGGCGACCTGCTGGAGCGCTGGGAGCTGCGCCCCGACGGCCCGGCCGCCCACGGCATGGCCTCGCTCGTCCTGCCCGTGCGCCGGGCCGACGGCACGCCCGCCGTCCTCAAACTGCAGCAGCTGAGGGAGGAGACCGCGGGCGTCGCCACCGGCCTGCGAGCCTGGAACGGCGACGGCATCGTGCGTCTGCTCGACCACGACGAGGAGAGCGGCGCCCAGCTGCTGGAACGCCTGGACGCGGCCAGGACGCTGGCGACGGTGCCCGGCGACCACGCGGTCATGCCGGTCCTCGCCGACCTGATGGCCCGCCTGACCGCGCAACCGGCCCCGGCCGGCCTGCGGCGGCTTGCCGACATCGCCGCCGCCATGCTCGACGAGGTACCGCAGGCCGTCCCGGCCCTGCGTGACCCCGCCGAGCAGCGGCTGCTGCGCACCTGCGCGGCCGCGGTGGCCGAACTGGCCGGTGAAGCCGGCGACCGCCTGCTGCACTGGGACCTGCACGACGGCAACGTCCTGGCAGGGGAGCGGCAGCCCTGGCTGGCCATCGACCCCGAACCGCTGGCCGGCGACCCCGGGTTCGAGCTGCTGCCGGCGCTGGACATCCGATGGGATCAGGTGGCGGCGACCGGCGACGTCGAGCGTACGGTGCTGCGCCGCTTCGACCTGCTGACCGAGGCCCTCGGCCTGGACCGGCAGCGGGCGACCGGCTGGACGCTCGGCCGCGTCCTGCAGAACGCGCTGTGGGACATCGAGGACGGCAGGGGCGCGCTCGAGCCCGCCCAGGTCGCCATCGCCACGGCCCTGCTGGACCGCGCGGCCCCTGCCGTACGGGGATGACGACGTCGGCCCCACGCGACAGGCGCGGGGCCGCTAAACGTGACGGCCCCGCACGCCGGGCACGGGGCCGCTAAAAGTGACGGCCCCGCGCGACAGGCGCAGGGCCGCTAAGGGTGACGGCCCCGCGCGACGGGCACGGGGCCGCTAAACGTGACGGCCCCGCACGCCGGGCGTGCGGGGCCGCGGGCGGGCTACTTGGCCGGCTCCAGGACGTCGAGGCCCACGTAAGGCCGCAGCGCCTTGGGCACCACGACCGAGCCGTCGGCCTGCTGGTGGTTCTCCAGGATGGCGACGATCCACCGGGTGGTGGCGAGCGTGCCGTTGAGGGTGGCCAGGAACTGCGGCTTGCCGTCCTTGTCGCGGAACCTGGCGCCCAGCCTGCGCGCCTGGAACTCGGTGCAGTTGGACGTCGAGGTCAGCTCCCGGTAACGCCCCTGGGTCGGGATCCACGCCTCGCAGTCGAACTTGCGCGCCGCCGACATGCCGAGATCGCCCGCCGCGGTGTCGATGATGCGGTACGGCACCTCGATCTTGGCCAGCATCTCCTTCTCCCACGCGAGCAGCCGCAGGTGCTCGGCCTCGGCCTCCTCCGGCCTGCAGTAGGAGAACATCTCGACCTTGTCGAACTGGTGCACACGGATGATGCCGCGGGTGTCCTTGCCGTAGGAGCCCGCCTCGCGCCGGAAGCACGACGACCAGCCCGCGTAGCGCAGCGGCAGCTGCCCGCCGTCGACGATCTCGTCGCCGTGGTAGCCCGCCATCGACACCTCGGAGGTGCCGACCAGGTAGAGGTCGTCGTCGGGCAGGCGGTAGATCTCCTTGTCGTGGGCGACGTGGAAACCGGTGCCGGCCATGGTCTCGGGCTTGACCAGCACCGGCGTGATCATCGGGATGAAGCCCGACTCGATCGCCTGCTGCATGGCCATGTTGAGCATTCCGAGCTGCAGCCGCGCGCCGACGCCGCGCAGGAAGAAGAAGCGCGAGCCGGACACCTTGGCGCCGCGCTCCATGTCGATGGCGCCGAGCAGCTCGCCGAGCTCCAGGTGGTCGCGCGGCTCGAAGTCGAACTGGCGCGGCTCGCCGACGGTCTCCAGCACGACGTAGTCGTCCTCGCCGCCGTGGGGCGCCTCGGTCGAGACGATGTTGGGGATGGTGCCGAGCAGCTCCTCCAGCTCGGCGGCGAGCTTCTCGGCCTCGGCCTCGGCCGTCTTGACCTGGCCGGCGAGGTCCTTGGCCCGCTGCAGCAGCGCCTGCTTCTCCTCGCCCGAGGCCTTGGAGACCGACTTGCCCATGGACTTCTGCTCGGCGCGCAGAGACTCGAACGAGGTCAGCGCGGCGCGGCGGCGCTCGTCCAGGTCGAGCAGCGTGTCGACGACGGCGTCGTCCTCACCGCGGGCACGCTGCGAAGCCCGTAGCCGGTCGGGGTCCTCACGAAGGGTACGCAGGTCAATCACACCCCAAGGCTACCGACCCGTCACCTCCGCCCGCGCCCGCTTTCCCATCTGGTGCGGCGTCCGGGGCGGACGCGCTGGTGGCGCCGAGGGACGCCGGTCAGACCCGGCCCGACCGGATGCGCGCCAGCCAGTCGCCGGCCTCGGCGAAGTCGGCGTCCGCCGTACCCCTTTTGGCCTGGGGGGCGACCCCGTCGGCCCGCGGGTAGCTGCCGAGGAAGCGCACCTCGCCGCAGACCCGGTGCAGGCCGGACAGCGCCTCGCCGACCCGGGCGTCGGCGACGTGACCCTCGAAGTCGAAGTGGAAGAAGTAGCGCCCGATGCCCTCGCCCGTGGGGCGCGACTCGATGCGGGTCAGGTTGACCCCGCGCACCGAGAACTCGGTCAGCATCTCCAGCAGCGCGCCAGGGTGGTCGTCGGTGAGGAAGACCACGAGCGTGGTGCGGTCGGCGCCGGTCGGCTCGGGCAGCGGCCCCGGGCGGGCGACCCTGACGAAGCGGGTCACCGTGTCGGACCTGTCGCCGATGTCGGCGGCGATCTCGACCAGGCCGTAGTGCTCACCGGCGATGCGCGCCGCGATCGCCGCGTCGTACGGCGAGCCCGGCAGCGAGACCTCCTGGGCCGCGGCGGCCGTGGAGGGGGCGGCGACGACGACCGCGTCGGGCAGCTCCCTGGCGATGAAGCCCCTGCACTGGGTGATCGCGGCCGGGTGGGTGTAGACGCGCTTGATGTGCCTGAGCTCGGTGTCGGGCCTGGCCAGCAGCGAGAACTGCACCGGCAGCAGCAGCTCCGCCGTGATGAGCAGCGGCTCGCCCCAGGCGAACTCGTCGAGCGTCGAGGTGATCGCGCCCTCGAGGGAGTTCTCCAGGGGGACGACCGCCCCGTCGGCCTCGCCGGTGCGGCAGGCGTTGAGCGCCGCGCTGACGGTGGCGCAGGGCAGGCGCTCGGCGTCGGGCGCCATGAGCCGCAGGGCCTCTTCGGTGAAGGTGCCCTCCGGCCCGAGATAGGCGAGACGAGACATGACTACAGGGTAGTCAACGCCTCGCCATCTGTGGTTCGAACTCGGGTCCGAGGCCGAGCCTGGCCGCGCGTACGGCCTCTTCCTCCTCGGGCGACAACGGCTGCGCGCCCTTGCCGCCGACCACCGGACGCACGTAGGTGCGGGTCTCGGAGCGGCCGTTGATGGACGTGAGCACGATGCCGTCGCCCAGGCCGTTGATCATGGCGATCGAGAACGAGAGGCGGCCGGTCATCTCATGGAGCGCGTCGTAGCGGTAGACCGCCACGTCGCGGATCGCCTTGAGGTCACCCCTGCCGGCGGCCTGCCGGGCGAGCATCCGCCGGCAGTCGTCGAGGGCCTCGCGCGCCCGCCTGAGCGCGAGCCAGCCGATGACGGCGCCACTGACCCCGGGGAGGACGCCCACGACGAGCCAGAGAGTAATCAACACATCACCAAGAGTGTCACAAGATCTGGCGCCGTTTGGGCAACCAGACGCCAAGCAGCCAGACGAGCGCGACGGCGCCGAGCCCGAAGGCGTTCTGCACGATCTTCCCGACGACGGGGCTCACGACGGGGATCTCCGCCGCCTTGATCGCCACGCCCCACCACGGGATCGGCAGCACGTAGTAGAGCCACACGCCGACCGCCACGCGCAGCCGTACGACGTCGTGGCCGTTGCCCACCAGCGCGCCGAGGACGACCACCACCCAGGCCAGGTGGTGGATCCACGCCACGGGTGACAGCAGCACGGCCATCAGCCCGACCAGCGCCACCGAGGTCATGAGGTCGCCCCTGTCGAGGGCCTGCCTGGCGAAGCGGAAGCCGTACCAGCCGACGACGGCCACGAGCGCGATCCAGAGGACCGACGTCAGCGTGGGGTCGAGGTAGAGCCGGATGAGCATGCCCCGCATCGACTGGTTGGTGGTGGCGGCGTTGGCGCCGAGGCGCTCGGGGTCGAGCAGCGCCCTGAACCAGAAGTCGACCGCGTCGCGGGGGATGACGGCGAACGGCATGAGCGTGAACAGCGCCGTGCTGAACGTCGCCATCCAGAAGGTCTTCCACTGCCGGGTGACGAGCAGGTAGATCAGGAAGACGCCGGGGGTGAGCTTCACCGCCGTGGCCAGGCCGATCAGGAGGCCGCGCGGCCACCACGGCCGTTTCGCCGCGCAGTCGGCCAGGCACAGCGCCACCAGCAGGATGTCCACCTGCCCGAAGCGGACCTGGTCGCGGATCGGCATCAGGTAGGCGCACGCCACCATCAGGAACGCGAACACCAGCGGGTTCCTGTTGACGACCGGCCGGAAGGCGAAGCCCACGGTCACGGCCAGCGCGGCGTAGATCCCGACCGTCCACACCCACTGCGCGGTCTCCCACGACATCCACGCCAGCGGTACGGCCAGCAGCGCCGCGACCGGCGGGTAGGTGAACGGCAGCAGCTGCGGGGCCGGGGTGAAGAAGTCGTAGACGGGCCGGCCCTCCAGCACCATCTGCCCGCCCGTACGGTAGACGTCGAGGTCGACCAGGCGCTGGTCGCCGGCGTTTGTCAGCCACGTCTCGACCAGCGGCCAGACCGCCAGCGCGACGAGCGCCACGGCCAGCGGCCACAGCCACCATCGTCGCCCGAGCGCGGGCACTGCACCACCTGTCACGATGTGGCACGTTACCGTGGCTGCTACCGATCGAGCGCGCCGACTGCTACGACCACGGGGGTCCCGCCATGCCGCACCGCACCCTGGCACGCCTGTGCCTGGGCCTGCTCGCCGTGCTCGCCACCGTCCTGGTGGCGAGCCCTTCACCGGCGGCCGGGGCGACCGCGCGGGGGCGGGTGGCGCTCATCGGGGTGCCGGGGCTGCAGTGGAGCGACGTGCTGGACGCCAGGCTCACCCCGACGCTGTGGCGGCTGGTCGGCGAGGGCGCGTCCGCGTCGCTGTCGACGCGGGTGGTGCCGCCGCCGAACCGGGGCACCGCGTGCCCGATGGCCGGGTGGCTGACGGTGTCGGCCGGTCAGCGGGCCGGGGCGCCCGGCTGCGAACTGCCCCGTCCTCCCGCCGGCGGGGTCGTCCCTGGCTGGGCCGAGCTGACCGCCTTCCAGGGGACGACCGGCTACGACGCGGTGCCGGGCACGCTCGGCCAGGCCGTCGCCGACGCGGGAGGCAGGGTGGCGGCCGTCGGGCCCGGCGCGGCGCTGGCCGCGGCCGACAGGGCGGGGCGGGTGCCGCACTACGCGGCGACCCCCGAGGAATTGACCGATCCCGCCAACTTCGACCTGCTGGTGATGGAGGCCGGCGCGCTCGCCGACGTCTGGAACACCCAGCCGCGCGACGCCGACGGCGTCCCCGCCGACCTCGACCCGGCGCAACGGCTGACGGCCGCCGCCCAGGCCGACCACCAGATCGGCGCCTTCGTCGACCGGCTGCCGCCCGGCACCACGATCCTCGTCGCCGGGCTGTCCGACACCTCGGGAGCCGCCCAGCTCCACGTCGCCGTCGCCGAGGGCGCGCCGTTCCGCCACGGCCTGCTGACCGCCGCCTCCACCCGCCAGGACGGGCTCGTCACGATCACCGACGTGACCGCGACCGCGCTGCGCCTGCTCGGCATCGAGCGCCCCACCGGCGTGGTCGGCAGGACGTGGGAGAACGACGGCGCCGCGCCGCCCACCGTCGCCGAGACCGCCGCCACGCTCACCGACCAGAACCGGGCCAGCCAGACGCTGCGCGAGGTGAGAGGGCCGTTCTTCGCCGTCTTCGTGGCGGTGCAGGTGCTCTTCTACGCGGTCGCCGCGATCGTCCTGCGCCGCCGCAGGTCGGCCGCCTCCGACGCCGTACCTGACGGGGCCGCCTCCGCCGCCGTGCCCGACGCGGCCGCCTCACGGGTGCTCGTCGCCGTCCAGGTGGTCGCGGTGCTGAGCGGGTCCGTCGCGGTGTCCACCTTCCTGGCCCAGCTCGTGCCGTGGTGGAGCGTGGGCGGGCCGATGCTCGCCGTGATCGTCACCATCGTGGCCATCGCCGGGATCATCACCGGGCTCGCCTTCGCCGGCCCCTGGCGGTCCCACGTGCTCGGGCCGCTCACCGTCGTGGCCGGCATCACCTCGCTGGCGCTGGTCGTCGACGTCATGACCGGGTCCCGGCTGCAGGTCAACGCCGTCACCGGCTACGAGCCCGTCACCGGCGGCCGCTTCTACGGCTTCAGCAACATCGCCTTCGCCGTGTGCGCGACCGGCACGATCCTCGCGCTGGCCGGCGTCGCCTCCTGGCTGCTCGGCCGCCTGTCCAGGCCGCTGGTCGTGCTGCTGTGCGCCGCCTACGGGGGCTTCGCCGTGTTCGCCGACGGCTGGCCCGGCTGGGGCGCCGACTTCGGCGGGGTGCCGGCGTTCGTGATCGGGCTGGCCGTCTTCCTCATCCTGCTGTCGGGCCGCCGGGTGTCGCTGGTCAAGCTGCTGCTGGTGGGGCTGGCCGGCGCCGCCCTCATCGGGGCCATCGCCTTCGCCGACTGGCTGCGGCCCGCCGACCAGCGCACCCACCTCGGCACGTTCGTCCAGCAGATCATCGACGGGCAGGCGCCGGCCGTGGTGTGGCGCAAGTTCAGCTCGATGATCGGCATCACCGTGGGCAACTGGCAGCTGACCCTGCTGTCGCTGGTGGCGCTGGCCTTCCTGTTCTTCGTCCTGGACCGGCCCTCGCGGTGGGGCGCCTCGGCGCTCGGCCGCGCCTACGGCTTCGCGCCCACCCTGCGTGCCGGGCTGTTCGGGGCGCTGACGTGCGCCTTCGTCGGATTCCTTGTCAACGACTCCGGCATCGCGATCCCCGCCATGGCGCTGACGGTCGCGGTGCCGCTCACGCTGGCCGCCTGCGTGCGCGCCCTCCAGCTCGCCACGCCCACCACGCCAGAGCCGCCGTCAGCGCCAGCAGCAGCCACGGCACCACCTGCGCCCTGACGACCGTCGTCAGCCACGCCAGGTCGGCGGGCTGGCCGTCGACCCTGGCGGGCAGGTAGGCCAGCGACAGCAGCGTGAGGTGGGCGACGAGGAAGAGCTCGACCCCGGCCACCGCCCACATGGCCACCAGCGCGAACGCCAGCCCGTCGTACCAGGGCAGGATGTACGGCGTGGCGAACACGTACGCCACGACGAGCACCGCCGCCACCCTGACCGCGTCGGCGGGCGGCCGCTGGAGCCTGAACAGCGCCCACGCCAGCAGCCCCATCACGACGAACGCGCCGACCTGGATCTCGCCCCGGTAGGCGCTGCCCGTGCCGACGACGGCCTGCAGCCAGCCCTGGACGATCCGCCAGTAGGAGGCCAGCGAGATGGCTTTGCCCGCCCTGCTCACCTGGTCGAAGGCGTGGGCGCCGGCCCACAGGTAGCCCGCCGCGGCCACAGCCAGCGCCGTCCCCGCGACCAGGGCCAGGCGCCCGGGACGGCGGCGCAGCTCCCACGCCGGGCCGAGCGCCACGATGCCGGCGTTGAGCTTCACCGCCACGCCGAGCCCGAGCATCGCCCCGGCCGTGGGCGTGCCGTTCAGCATCAGCGCGGCCACCATGAAGGCGATGGCCAGCGTGTCGACGTGCAGCCCGGCGACGAGGTGGTACAGCAGGAGCGGGTTGGCCGTCCACAGCAGCGCCGCCCGTGACCGCAGCACGGGGTCGGCGCGGGTGAAACGGTCGAGGAGCAGCCCGGTGGCGATGAACGCGGCGGCGTTGACGAGCGACAGAACGAAGATCGTCAACCGGACGGAGTCGCCGCCGATCCAGCTCGCCAGCGCCTGGACCGCCGTGGCGACCGGCCCGTAGACGCTGGGCTCCTCGCGCCAGGGTCGCTCCACCGCCGCCGCGACGGGATCGCCGGGCAGGTCGACCGCGCCGTGGGCGTAGGGGTCGAGGCCGAGCGTGACCATGCGCCCGTAGGCGGCGTAGTTCAGGTGGTCGGCCGAGCCGGACGGCGGCAGGAACGCGAGCGCCACGGCGGCGCCGTACCCGGCCATGACCAGGCCGCGCGCGGGCAGCCGGCCGCCGCCGCGCAGGTGCAGCAGCCCGACGGCCAGCCCGAGCCCGCCGGTGACGACGGCCGTCGCGCCGAGCGCGATGACGAGGTGCGGCGCGGGGCCGGCGGCCAGCCAGTACGGCGGCTGCCAGGCGGGACCGGCGAGCCCGGGGACCATCGCCGAGGGGCCGAGCAGCCCGATCGTGACGGTCAGCAGGACCGACACGCCGACGAGCAGGGGAGCGGCGAACGTGGCCAGCCCTGGCCTCGGCTCGGTTCCCGCCTGCGATGTCACCCGGAAATTCCAGCACATCATCGCCGCCCTCGCGCCCGGACCCCACACCGCGCCCCTCCGCGGCGAACCTCGGACCGGGCGGCTCCCCCGGTCCCAGCGCTCCCTCGGCCCCGCTGCCACCGGGTCCGCCTGCCGCGGGCAACCACTGTCTGGACTGAATGTCCAGTCTGGACGTATAGTCCAAACATGGAGATGGTGGCGGATGACGCGGACCCGCGCGTACGGACATGGGCGCCGGTGTGCCAGGCGATAGCCCTGCTGCTGGGCCCCTACGCCGAAGTGGTCCTGCACGACGTGGCACATGACCAGGTGCTGGCCATCTGGAACCCGATGAGCAACCGCACGGCCGGCGACCCCTCCCTGCTGGGCGAGCTGGACGGCCTGGATCCGTCGGCCCACGACGTCTACGGCCCGTACCAGAAGCTGCTCGCCGACGGCCGCCGGCTGTCGTCGGTCAGCGCCGTGCTGCGCGATCCCGACGGGCGGCCGTCGGCCCTCCTGTGCGTCAACCTCGACCGCACCCCCCTGGACCAGGCAGCCGCGCTGCTGGCGGGCTTCGCCGCACCCGTGCGGCCACGTCCCGAGGCGTTGTTCGAACAGGACTGGGTCGAGCGGGTGCACCAGATCATCGGCTCGTTCGTCCGCGACCGCGGCCGCCCGGTCGAACGCCTCGGGCGTGAGGACCGCCTCGCCGTCCTCACCGAGCTCGACGCGGCGGGCGTGTTCGCCGTACGGCGGGCGGCCCCCGTCGTCGCCGGCGCGCTCAAGGTGTCGCGCTCCACCCTCTACGCCCTGCTCGCCGAGCTCAAGGTGCAAAGGAACGACTCGTGACCCGACTGCCAGACTTCCGGCTGGAGACCTACTTCTCGCGCTGGGAGTTCACCGCCCGCCACCATCTGACGGCCTCCGACGCCCAGACGATGACCATGACCGAACTGCTCGCGCTGGCCGACGACCAGGACCGCCACGCCTGGGAGACGCTGTCGCTCGGCTACACCGAGACCTTCGGCGACCCGGCCCTGCGGCAGGCCGTCGCGGACACCTACACCCACGCCGACGCCGACGACGTGATCTGCTTCGCGGGCGCCGAAGAGGCCCTGTACGTGGCCATGCAGGTCCTGCTCGGGCCCGGTGACCACGCGGTCGTCGTCACGCCCAACTACCAGTCCGCCGAGACCGTGCCGCTCTCGCTGTGCGACGTGACCGGCGTCGCCCTGGACCAGGAACGCGACTGGGCGCTGGACCTGGACCAGGTCGTCGCGGCCCTCCGCCCGAACACCCGGGTGGTGTCCGTCAACTTCCCCAACAACCCGACCGGGAAGATCATCGACGCGGAGGACTTCACCCGCCTGGCCCGGCTGTGCGACGAGCGCGGGATCCACCTGTTCAGCGACGAGGTCTACCGCGGGCTCGAACTCGACCCCTCCCGCACCCTGCCGCAGGCGGCCGACCTGTCGGACAGCGCCCTGTCGCTGAACGTCACCTCGAAGTCGCTGGGCATGCCGGGACTGCGGATCGGCTGGATCGTCTGCCGCGACAGGAAGCTGCGCTCGCGGCTCGAACGCGCCAAGCACTACACGACGATCTGCAACTCGGCGCCGAGCGAGGTGCTCGCCCGCATCGCCGTCAAGGCCCGCGAGCGGATCCTGGACCGCAACCGCGGCATCATCGCCGCCAACCTTCCGGTGTTCGACGCGTTCTTCGCCGAGTTCGGCGAGCTGTTCCAGTGGCGGGCGCCCGACGGCGGCTGCGTGGCCTACCCCCGCTACCTGGGTGGCGACGGGGTGGAAGCCTTCTGCACCGACCTGGTCGAACAGGCGGGGGTCCTGCTGCTGCCGGCCGGCGTCTACCGTTCCGAGCTCACCGCGACGCCCACCGACCGGTTCCGCATCGGCGTCGGGCGTCGCGATCCCGAGCCCGCGCTCGACGCCTTCGCGGCATGGCTGCGCGGCCGCCGATGACCGTCACCGTCCTGGGCCTCGAAGCGCTGGAGGCGGCGGCCCGGCCGGCCACCGTCCTCGACACCGTTCGCGCCGCGCTCATCGCCCACGCCGAAGGCCGCACCACCGTACCCGCGCCCCTCCACCTGGACTTCCCCGAGGCGGAAGGCGACTGCCACGTCAAGGCGGGGTGGATCACCGGCGCCGACGACTTCGTCGTCAAGATCATCTCTGGGTTCTACCGGAACCCCGACCGCGGCATTCCGACCAACCACGGGCTGGTCTGCGTCGTCAGCGCGCACACCGGCGAGGTGCGGGCCGTCCTCGACGACAGGGGACGGCTGACCGCCTGGCGTACAGCGGCCGCGGGCGCGCTCGTCACCCACGCGATGTCCAGGGCCGACGCGGACACGGTAGGGGTGTTCGGCACCGGCGAGCAGGCCAGGCTGCAGGTGGAATGGCTGGGCATGCTGCGCCCCCTCACCGGGGTGCTGGTCCACGGCAGGACCCCGCCCAAGGCGGCCGCGCTGTGCGACTGGCTCGGCGAACGCGGGTACCCGGCCAGGCCCGCCTCCGCCGGCGAGGCGGCCGGGGCCGACATCGTCATCACCACGACACCCGCCACCGCGCCGGTGCTGGACGCCGCGGCGGTCAGGCCGGGAGCCCACGTCACCGGCGTCGGCGCGGACATGCCGCACAAGAACGAACTACCGGCCGACCTGTTCCGCCGGGCGGAGACGATCGTGACGGACGACCACGCCCAGTGCCTGCACCACGGGGATTACGGCCACGCGGTGCGAGCGGGGGCGGTGGCCGAACACGCCGACACGGCCGCGGGAGCCGTCCTGGCCGGCCCGGTGCGGCGATCGGCCACGGCCGTCACGGTCGCCGACCTCACCGGCGTCGGCGCCCTCGACGCGGTCCTCGCCTCGGCCCTGATCAACAGCGCCCCCTAGCCACCACTCCTCACCGCCCTGCCCGGAACCCCGTACACGAACAGCCCGGACGACGGACTCGCAGACGGCAGCATGCGAGCGGGGCGGGGTTCCGGAAAGCGCGGCGTGGGCGGGTGGCGCGCGTGCGGGGCGCGTACGTTGCTTGCGGGGCGCGTACGTGTGGATGGCGTGCTTGCGGGGCGCGTGCGTGCGGGTGGCGTGCTTGTGGGTCGGGCGACGGGGTGCTGGGTGGGCGGCGGGGTCTGCGAGCCATACCGGTGGACGGCGGCGGCGCCCCGGCGGCGTGGGGCCGCGGCGCACAGGCAGCCCAGTGCGCGGGCAAGCGGCGGCGGCCGTCTGTGGACCGGCGGCGGTGCGCGAGCGGGTAGTGGCGTATGGGCGGTGCCTGGGCGGCCGGTGGGGCCGGCGGTGGGTGGGCGGCCCAGTGGGCGGGCACATGGCGGCGGCCGTCCGTGGACCGGCGGCGGTGCGCGACCGCACGGTGGCGTACGCGCGGCGGCGCGCGAGTGGGCGGTGGCGTATGGGCGATGGGGGCGGGCGGCAGGGACGCGGAAGGGGCCGGCCGCGGAACGGCTAGCGGGATCTGCGGGGCCGGCGACCTCAGAGGCGGATCTTGGCCAGGTTGTCCCTGATGATCGGCTCCCGGGTGGCGAGCGCGCGCGCCACGTCCCTGAGCTGTCTGGCCCTGTGCAACTGCGCCCGCCAGTCGGTCCCGGTCGCGCGGTGCGCCATGTCCACCTCGACCTCCACCACCCGGAACCCCTTGCGCACCAGGTCGATGGTCAGCGCCGTCTCCACGCCGAACCCGTGCGCCAGGGGGCGGGCCGCCTCGAATGCGTCCCGCGTCAGGCAACGCTGGCCGTTGAGCGGCTGGGCGGCCGAGAACCCTGACGCCCGTTTGATCCCGTCGCGCGCCAGCCGGACCACGATGCCGTGACCGCCCAGCTTGACCCGGGTGGCGAAGACCGCGATGGTCATGTCCGCCTCTCCCGCGCGCACCGGCTCCACCAGTGCGGAGGCGGCGCGCGCGGTGTCGCCGAGGTCGGCGTCCAGGAACAGCAGGTGCCGAGGCGTCGGCCCGTCGAGCAGCCGTACCGCCTCGGCGCCGCTCTCCATGGCCCCGGCCTTGCCGCGGTTGCGGCTGTGCCGTACGACCCTGGCACCCGCCGCGCGCGCCACCCTGCCCGTCTGGTCGGTCGAGCCGTCGTCGACGACCACGACGAGGTCGACGCCCGGCAGCTTCGTGGCCGCGGCCACGGTCGCGCCGATGCGTTCGGCCTCATCCTTGGCCGGGATGACGACCGCTACGCCGGTCACGAGCCCTCGGAGATCAGCAGCTCCTCGGGGACTTCCTCGTGCACGGTGAAGACCGAGTCGAGGCCCGTGACCTGCAGAATCTTCCGTACGGCAGGCCGCGGCGCGGCCACCTCCAGCTGCCCGCCCCGCTCCCGCACCCGCTTGAGCGCCGAGAGCAGCACGTTCATCCCCGTGGAATCGCAGAAATCCACGAGGGACATGTCGATGACCACACGGCTGGGCCCCTCCTGCAGCAGCCGGGTGAACTCCGACTGCAGGCGGGGCGCCGTGTACAGGTCGATTTCACCGGCGATCTCCACAAGGGCGTGGCCGGCATGTGATCGAGTCGAGACCTTGAGCTCCACATGGGCAGGCTAGCGGCGCTGAGGCTCTGGGTCACGTTCTCACGCCGATAGGGGGAGGTCGGGTTTTTGTCCCCCGTTTCGGCCCCATGAAAACGCAGAGTACGCGAAGCTTGACGCTATGAAACAGGGGCGTGGCCAGGCATGTCGAGGGGGAGAACTCGATGACTGATGATCACCTAGAAGACCCGCGCCGCCGGCGACTACGTGAACACCTGGAGGTTTTGCTGATCCGCGCAGAGAAGTCCGCCTCATGGCGGGAGGAGACCAGCCGCCTGCGCGGTCTGGTCAATCTGGATGGGTTCGTCCCCGTCCGTACCCGGCTGGCGTCCGAGGATCTCGACTTCCTCGCCGACGCCCGCGACGATCTGATCACCTTCACGCAGCTCGGGCTGCGCCTGATCGACCTGCACCAGCCGCGCGACGCGGGCGGCATCACCAGTGACGCCGCGCATCCGATCCTGCGGTGCCGCAGCTGCATGTGGCGCTGGCCGTGCCCGACCTTCCGGGCGTTCACCGACTCCTTCGCCGAAACGTGCGGCCTGCCGGAGTCGGCCTGACGGGCCGGCCCCTTTCTCGGGCCCGCGGCTCCTCCTCAGGAGCATGACTCCCAGGATCGCGGCCTCCGCTCAGGACCGCGGCTCCTCCTCGGGAGCACGACTCCCGGGATCGCGGCCTCCGCTCGGTACCGCGGCTCCTCCCCAGGAGCACGGCTCCCCGGGACCGCGGCCTCTCCTCGGGAACGCTGTTCCACTCGGGAACGCTGCTCCACTCGGGAACGCTGCTCCACTCGGGAACGCTGCTCCACTCGGGAACGCTGCTCCACTCGGGAACGCTGCTCCACTCGGGAACGCTGCTCCACCTCAGGAATGCTGCTCCACCTCAGGAACGCGTCCTGTCAGGAACGCGGCTCCTCCTCAGGCAGCACGGCTCGCCGGGACCGGGGCTCCTGCTCGGGAACCCGGCGGATCGAGGACCGCTGGCCGCGACCTGAGCCCTACCGACCGGACATCGGCTGCCCGACTCGTAGGCACCCGCGCTGCTTCTCCCCCCACGGATTTCGCGCCCACGTGGTACCACCTGAAGCGCAGCGCCCCGCCTCCACGTCCACGGCCCGCCGTCACCGCCGGATCCGGTTCCGCGCCTGCTCGCCGGTCGAGGCCGACGATCTTCGCGAGCAGACCTGGCGAACCCCCGTCGGCCCCGGTGCTGCCGGTTGCTCGGTGACGTGGGATGCGAGGCCCGGGGCTGCGGGTCCGGCGGTTGATGCCAGGTGCGGGTCTGGTGGTGGACGGTCACCGGTCGGCGTCGTCGTCGGGTCGGGTGGCGGCTGGTCGGCGGGAGCCGATGGCGGGATGAATCCCACGATGTCGTGCGATCTTCCATCGAACGGTCGCGCTGTCCGAGGTCGGCGCGGTCATGAAGGTGCCGTCGAGCCCTGTGAGGGCGCACGGTACGCGAACGCCACAAAGGACGCGCCCAAGGGGCCGGGCAGGCCGCCTCGTAGCATCCTCGAGGGGCAGAGGCTGGGAGGTCGCGTGAACGTCCGAAGGAAGTCGCCGTCGGCGTTATTCGTGCTGATCTTCGGGCTTTCGGTGCCGTTCTGGGTGGTCGGCGCGCTGGTCGAGAGTCCCGAGGGCATGCCGATGGGCCTGCCCGTGAGCGCGCTCATGTTCGTGGCGCCGCTCGTGGCCGCGGTGATCCTCACGGTGCGGGAGCACGGCCGTGCGGGCGTCGGGGAACTGCTGCGCAGGGCGGTCGACCACCGGAAGATCGAGTCGCGGGCCTGGCTCGCTGTCGCCGTGCTGCTGATGCCCGCGGTGCTGCTCCTGTCGTACGGCGTGCTGTCGCTGCGAGGGGACGTGCTGCCCCCGGCCGCGATCTCGTGGGCGTCGGTGCGGGTGCTGCTTGTGCTGTTCCTGGTGGCCGCCGCGGCCGAGGAACTGGGCTGGATGGGGTACGCCGTCGATCCGCTGCGGGCGCGATGGGGCCCGACGGTCGCCGGTGTCGTCATCGGGGCGGTGTGGGGCCTGTGGCATGTCGTGCCGTGGGCCCAGACGCACGCTCCCGGCTGGGTGGCGGGGCAGTTCCTGATGACCGTCGCGCTCAGGGTGGTCATGGTCCGGGTCTACGTCAACGCCGGCGGGAGCGTCCTGACCAGCATCGTCGTGCACGCCATGACCAACCTCGGCATCGCCCTGTTCCCACGTGACGGCTCGCACTTCGACCCGGTCGTCACCGGAGCGATCGTGACGGCCGTCGCGGTCGCGGTGACACTCGGCGCAGGCATGCGGTGGCGCGGCCGTGAGGCCTCCGCCGGTGGGGCCTCGCGACCGAGGTCCGGCGTCGGCGAGGCCCCTGCCGGTGAGGTCCCGCAGGCGTGACGTCCGGCGTCGGTGCGACCCCCGTCGGTGAGGTCCGGCGACGGTGAGGAAGGTCCCGAGGTCGTGAGGTCCGGCGTCGGTGCGCCCCAGCGACCGAGGTCCGGCGTCGGTGCGACCCCCGTCGGCGAGGCCCCGCGGGCGGGAGGTGTCAGCGCGTCGGCTGCTCGCCGCCGAACGTCATCCGCCTGGCCTGCGCGTAGCGCTCGCGCAGCCCCGGGGTGACGTCGGCCTCGTGGACCTCGGGTGTGCCCACCGACCACGTGGGCGGCTCCGCGCCCCCTGACAGCAGCCATGCCGCCTGCCTCGCGGCCCCGTCGGCGACGTACTCGCCGGGCGGCGGGACGATCACGGGCCGCCCGAACACGGTGGGGGCGATCCGCCTGACCGCCGTCGACCGGGCGCCACCGCCGATGAGCAGGATCCGCTCCGGCGACATGCCGAGCGCGTCGAGGGCGTCGGCGAGGCCGCACAGCATGCCCTCGACCGCCGCCCGCGCCAGGTGGGCCGGTGTCGACGTGGACAGCCGCAGGCCGTGGACGGCGCCCGTCGCCTCGGGCAGGTTGGGGGTGCGTTCGCCCTCCAGGTACGGCACCAGCGTCAGCCCCTCGGCCCCCGGCGGCGCCTCGAGGGCCAGGGAGCCGAGCTCGTCCAGCGAGACGCCGAGCATCGCGGCCGCCGCGTCGAGGACCCTGGCCGCGTTGAGCGTGCACGCCAAGGGCAGGAACCGTCCCGTGGCGTCGGCGAAGCCCGCCACCATCCCGCTGGCGTCGCGGCTGGGTGTGTCGGCGACCGCGAACGCGGTGCCCGACGTGCCGACGGACACGACGACGTCACCGGGCAGGGCGCCGACGCCGAGGGCGGCCGCCATGTTGTCGCCCGTGCCCGCCCCCAGGCGGATCCCCGGTGGGAGGCCGGCGGCGCCGGTGACGCCGGGGGAGTCGTGCGGGCCGAGAACGCGGGGCAGCAGCGGGACCGCGCCGAAGGCGGCCTCGAGCAGGTCGGGGCGGTAGTCGCCGGTGATGGGCGACCAGTAGCCGGTGCCGGAGGCGTCGCCCCTGTCGGTGGCCAGGCCCTCCAGCCCTGCAGCGCCCGCCAGCCGCCAGGTGAGCCAGTCGTGCGGCAGGCACACGGCCGCGGTGCGGGCGGCGTGCTGCGGCTCGTGGGTGGCCAGCCAGCGGAGCTTGGCGATCGTGAACGAGGCCACGGGCACGCTGCCCACCGCCTCGGCCCACGCCTGCGCCCCTGTCGAGGCCACCAGTTCGGCGGCGGAGGTGGCCGAGCGGGTGTCGTTCCACAGCAGCGCGTCGCGCACGACCTGCCCCGACTCGTCGAGGCAGACCATGCCGTGCTGCTGGCCTGCGACGCTGACGGCGGCCACGTCGTCGAGGCCGCCGGCCTGCGCGACGGCCGTCTCGAGCGCGTTCCACCAGCGGGCGGGGTCGACCTCGGTGCCGTCGGGGTGGGCGGCGCGGCCCTGCCGTACGAGACGGCCGGTGTCGGCGTCTCTGACGACGACCTTGCAGCTCTGGGTGGAGGAGTCGATCCCCGCGACGAGAGTCATGTCCGCACGCCCAGCAGGTGTTCGAGCGCGAGCTGGTTGAGGCGGCTGTAGTGGTAGCCGCGCGCGGCGTCGGGCGCCTCCTCGCGCAGGAGGTCGTCGTAGGTCTCGCCGGGCGCGAGGGTGGGGACGGCCAGCTCGGACACCCTGCTGGCGGCCATCGCCTCCCGCACCTCGGGGTCGGCCCTGAACGCCGCGGCCTTCTCCTTGAGGATCAGGTACGTGCGCATGTTGGCCGCCGCGGACACCCACACGTCGGCGGCGTTCTCGGTGCGCGCGGGCTTGTAGTCGAAGTGGCGCGGGCCGTCGTAGCCGCCGTGCTCGAGCAGGTCGACCAGGAAGAAGGCGCTCTTCACGTCGCCGTGGCCGAAGACCAGGTCCTGGTCGTAGCGCGGACCGTGCTGGCCGTTGAGGTCGATGTGGAAGAGCTTGCCGTGCCACAGCGCCTGCGCGATGCCGTGGACGAAGTTGAGCCCGGCCATCTGCTCGTGGCCGACCTCCGGGTTGAGCCCCACCATCTCAGGGTGCTCGAGGGAGTTGATGAACGCCAGTGCGTGGCCGATCGTCGGCAGCAGGATGTCGCCGCGCGGCTCGTTGGGCTTGGGCTCGATCGCGAACCTGATGGAGTAGCCCTTGTCGATCACGTAGGACGCCAGGATGTCCATGGCCTCCTTGTAGCGGGCCAGCGCGGACCTGATGTCCTTGGCCGCGTCGGACTCGGCGCCCTCGCGCCCGCCCCAGCACACGTACGTGGTCGCGCCCAGCTCGGCGGCCAGGTCGAGGTTGCGGATGACCTTGCGGATGGCGTGCCGGCGCACGTCGCGGTCGTTGCTGGTGAAGGCGCCGTCCTTGAACACCGGGTGGGTGAACAGGTTGGTGGTGGCCATCGGCACCTTCAGCCCGGTCTCGCTCAGCGCCTTCCTGAAGGCCGTCACCGCCTTCTCGCGGTCGGGCTCGGTGGCCAGCAGGTCGTCGTCGTGGAAACTGACCCCGTAGGCGCCGAGCTCGGCCAGCCGGTGCACGCTCTCCACCGGGTCGAGCGGCGCCCTGGTGGCGTCGCCGAACGGGTCGCGCGCCTGCCAGCCAACCGTCCAGAGGCCGAAGGTGAACCGGTCCGCGGGGGTGGGCTCGTACATGGCGCCTCCCAATTAGTTTGGACTACCGCCTAATCGTGTGACGGGATGTCCATCGAGGTCAAGACCTCACAGGCCGGAGGGGTCGCGCCCCACGCTGATCTCCTCGGCGATCCTGCGGATCTCGGGCGCGGAGATGCCGGGAGCCTGGGGCAGATGGGTGTTGAGGGCGGCCATCACGACCGGCACCGGCTGCCCCGCGAACCTGGCCGCGATCATGTGGACCGCCTGGAAGAGTTGCTTGTCGTCGTACATGGCTCGCCCTTCTCGTGGATATCCCCGGGGTACGGTACGGCGTGCCGCCGACAGTTTCGCGCTACGACTCCAGCGTTTTCCGCACCGCCGCGGAGATCTCGTCGAGCTGGGCGACCTGCTCGGGGGTGAGCGCGTCGAACAGGCTGCGCCGTACCTCCTCGACGTGTCCGGGGGCGGCGGCGGCCAGGGCCGCGAATCCGTCGTCGGTGAGCTCGGCGATGTTGCCGCGCCGGTCGGCCGCGCACGGGTTGCGCCGCACCCAGCCGCGCTCCTCCAGCCGGGCCACCGCGTGGGACAGGCGGCTCTGGGAGGCCTGCGCCCTGCGGGCCAGCTCGTGCATGCGCATGGAGCGGCCGGGCGACTCGGAGAGCGCCACGAGGATCATGTAATAGGTGTGCGGCATGCCGGCCTCGCGCTGGAGTTGCCGGTCAAGCGCCTCCTGGAGGAGTTGGGTCGCCGCCAGGTAGTTGCGCCAGGTGCGCTGCTCGTCGTCGTCCAGCCATCGGGTCATGCTCTCCACTTTACTTGAACTCTCATCTATATTGGGTGGTATGCCAGTACAACGCCTGAACCATGCGGTTCTTTACGTTCGCGACGTCGAGCGCAGTGTCGCCTTCTACCGCGAAGCCCTCGGCTTCGACGTGGTCATGAGCATGCCCGGGGCCGCCTTCCTCCAGGCCGCCGGCTCCAGCAACGACCACGACCTGGGGCTGTTCCAGATCGGTCCGCAGGCGGGCCCCTCGCCCGCCGGGCGCTCGACCGTCGGTCTCTACCACCTGGCGTGGGAGGTGGACACGCTGGAGGAACTCCAGCGCATCGCGGTCAAGCTGGCCGAGCTCGGCTCGCTCGCGGGCGCGTCCGACCACTCCACGACCAAGGCCCTGTACGCCAAGGATCCCGACGGGCTGGAGTTCGAGGTGTCGTGGCTGCTGCCGGCCGAGCTCGTCACCGAGGAGGTGCTCAAGGGACGCTCCAGCATCAAGCCGCTGGACCTGGCCGCCGAGATCGAGCGTTACGGCGCGCGGACGCGCGGGGGCGTGGGAGTGTCCTTCGCGTAACCTGGTGGTATCCGAACACTCTGTTTGGAGCGCGACCATGCGAAGCGACCCTGATCACGTGCTCGATGCCATCGACGGCGTGGTGGAGGACTGGGAGAGCTTGAGCGCGGACTCCATGCGCTGGGCCCCTCCGGAGGCCAAACCGGACACCACTCCCGAGTTCCTGCGGGAGATGTCGGAGACCTTCGGCCCGCTCGCCACCACGTTCATGCAGGCCCTGCGGCCACTCGGGGAGGCGGTGCTGCGGCCCTTGGCCGACTTCTTCGACAACACCGTCCTCGGCGGCGAGCAGCCCGAAGGCACCTGGGACATCGAGGAGCAGACGAGCACCTGCCAGTGCCTGTGCTTCCGGCATCCCGACCGGCCGGACGTCTGCGCCGGTACGGTCACCTCCGGCCAGGTCATGTGCGGCGCCTGCCGCGACGCGCTCTGACGGAGGAAGGTCGCGGCCCCACCGGACGGGCGAGGGGGCGTTCACGGGACGACGTGACGGCGAGTGACCGGAGTCCCGCTGGAGCACGCGTGATGGACGGGCGGTCACCGGTGACCATGGTGGCCTCGGCCCCGCCTGCCGTACCGGAGGCCGCGGACCGGCGGCCGGTGATCAGGTGCCGGAACCGCAGGCCGGCGGCCGGTGGCTGGAGAGCGGCGACCGCGGGCCCGGCGACCGCGGGCGGGGGAGAGCGGGCCGGGGAGAGCGGGCCGGAGGCCGGAGAGAAGCCGGGGTCGACTCGGGGGCGTCTCAGGGGTGACGCCGGATGGAATGCGGGACGGGCCGGGGCATTCTCGACCCATGGCCCCGCTGAAGAGGGTGTATCCGCTCCTCGCCTGCTCCCTGATCCTGTTCTCGGTCGTCGCGATCGTGGTCGGGCAGTTCGACCCCGACCCGTACCTCGACCCGATGAACGTGACGATCAGCGAGTACGCCGTGGCCGACCGCGGGGGCGTCACGGAGATGGCGATGGCGGCGATGGGCCTGGGGTCGTTCGCGCTGCTGGCCGGCCTGAGGGGGGCGGGGGCGCCGGTCAGTGGCATGCCCGAACGGCTCATGGCGGTGTGGAGCGGGGCTCTGGTCGTGGCGGCGATCATCCCCACCACGCCGATCGGCGCCGACATGACGGTGACCGCGCAGGTCCACCGCTACGTGTCGGTGGCGGCGTTCGTCAGCCTGCCCGCCGCGGCGGCGTTGCTGGTGCCGAGGCTGGCCGCCGCCGACAGGTGGAAGGCGGTGGCCAGGCCGGTGGAGTGGCTGGCGCTGGCGGGCGGTCTGGGGCTGCTGGCCATCACCTACGTGGCGCTGCCGGGTGACCGGGTGATGATCGGCCTGGTCGAGAGGGGTCTGCTGGCGGCCGAGGTCGCGCTGCTGGCGGTGCTGGCGGCGCGGCTGGTCCGTCTGCAGTGGGTCAGGACGCGAGCCGCCTCACTTGCCCCAATTTCCTGACATGTCACAACTTTCTCACGAATGGGAGAAGATTTTCTCCTAAGCTCGGTGCTATTCTCTCCCGCGATCTCTCTACGGGAGCGGGTGTCATGGCATCGAGCAGATCCATACGATTCAAGATCGCTACCCTGCTCGTCGTCCCCCTGGTGTCTCTCATCGCGCTCTGGGGATTCGCGGCCAGCACCACCGCCGGTGAGGCGATGAACCTCCTGAAGGTCGACACCATCTGGAGCGGCGTCATCAACGGCGCCGACGGCATGGTGTACAACCTCCAGCGCGAACGGCTGGCCACCGCGGAGAAGCTGGCGCGCAGCGCGTCCGGCCCCAGCGCGCTGGCCGCCGCACGCACCGAGACCGACAAGGCGCGCAGGGTGCTCGCCGCCGGCGCGAACGCCGACGAGACGCAGGCCGTCCTCTCTCCCGACATGAAGGCCCAGCTCAGAGTGGTCTTCGCGCAGATCGAACGGCTGGAGGAGATCCGCCGGCTGGCCGACGAGGGCCTGCTGGCCCCCTCCCGGCTGGTGACCGACTACGCCGCGATCTCCGACGCGATCTACCGTCTCTATGGCACCTTCGCCCTCAGCACCGACATCACCCTCTACCAGCAGGCCGGCGGCCTGATCGCGGCCGAGCAGGCGCGCGAGCTGCTGCACCGCCAGCACACGCTCGTCGTCGCCTCGCGCGGCGCCATCATGCCCGGCGACCGCGAGCTGCTGGCCAGGCTGGAGGGCGCCCGCGTCCTGCAGTTCGACAAGGCGCGGACCGAACTGGACGGCGAGCTGCGCCGCCCGTTCGACACGCTGGCGGGCTCGCCCCAGTACCTCGTCCTGCAGGGCGCGATCACCTCGATACTGGCGGGCGGCAGGGCCGACGTCGCCGACTGGCGCGGCTCGGCCGACCCCGTGCTGAAGACCTTCCAGCAGGGCACCTGGGACACCGGCTCCCTCCTGCTGAGCAGGATGCAGCCCGCGGGCATGGCCATCCTGGTGCGCGCGGCCGTCGCCGGCGTGCTCGGCCTCATCGCGGTCGGCTTCTCGATCTTCATCTCCATCAGGGTCGGCCGCGTCGTGACCGGCGAGCTGGCCACGCTCCGCCGTACCGCGCTGGAGCTGGCCGAGATCAGGCTGCCGGGCGTGGTCGCGCGGCTGCGCGGCGGCGAGAGCGTGGACGTGGCGGCCGAGGCGCCGCCCATCGTCGTCGCGCCCCGCGCCACCAGCGAGATCAAGGACCTGGCCATGGCGTTCGACAGCGTGCAGAGCACCGCCGTCCACGCCGCGGTCGAGCAGGCCAGGCTGCGGGAGGGCGTCGCGCTGGCGCTGCGAAACCTCGCCCGCCGCAGCCAGGGGCTGCTCCAGCGCCAGCTCAAGCTCCTGGACGGCATGCAGCGCGAAGCCGAGGACCCGGAGGCGCTGGAGAGCCTGTTCAAGCTCGACCACCTCACCACCCGCATGCGCCGCCACGCCGAGGGCCTGGTGCTGCTGTCCGGCGGTACGGCAGGCCGCAAGTGGCGCGGCACCATCCCCGTCGAGGACGTGCTGAACGGCGCCGCCGCCCAGGTCGAGGACTACACCAGGGTCCGCGTCTACCCGATGCCCGAACAGGGCGTCTCCGGCGGCGCGGTGGCCGACCTCATGCACCTGTTCGCCGAGCTCATCGAGAACGCGACCGTCTTCTCCTCTCCGGAGAACGAGGTGTCGATCAGGGGCGAGCTGGTGGCCAAGGGGTACGCGATCGAGATCGAGGACCGCGGGCTCGGCCTGTCCGTCCGGGACCGGCAGGCGATCAACGACCGTCTCGCGGGTCCGCAGGAGTTCGACGCCTCGCAGACCGAGCGGCTCGGCTTCGCCGTCGTCGGCATGCTCGCCGCCCGGCACGGGATCAGCGTGACCCTGAAGCAGTCGCCGTACGGGGGGACGACGGCGGTCGTGCTCGTCCCGAGCGCGCTCATCGAGCCGCTCAAGCCGGTGAACGGCCCCGCGATCCAGGACAGGGTGCGCCCGATCAAGAAGGACGGCGCGGCCGACCTGCCGCGCAGGACGCGGACCTCCCGCAGGGTGGACGTCAGCGTCGAACGGATCGACGTGCCGGCGCCCGAGCCCGCCGTCAGGGGGCCGTTCGAGGACGCCCAGCCCCGGGGGCCCTTCGAGGCCGTCAAGGTGCGGCCGCTGGCCGCTCCGGTGCTCGCCGAACCCGTCGAGGAGGCTCCAGCAGCGCTTCCCGGCCGGACGCGGCAGGCCGGCCTCGATGAGGTTCCCGCGGTGCTTCCCCGCCGGACCAGGCAGGCCAATCTCGACGACGCTCCCGCCGTGCTTCCCGGCCGGACGCGGCAGGCCGGCCTTGACGAGGTTCCCGCGGTGCTTCCCCGCCGGACCAGGCAGGCCAACCTGCCGCCCCGTCTGGCGCAACCCAGCCCCCCGCCCGAAGAGCAGCAGGCCGACGAGCGCTCTCCCGAGGAGACCAGGGCGTTGCTGTCGTCCTTGCAGTCGGGGTGGCAGCGCGGTCGTCAGGACAGCGGACAGGATGGGTCATGACCGAGCCGAGCGAGGCAATCGACGATCACGGCAGGGGGGCCGAGATGGAGTGGGTGGACGAGGACGCGGGGCCCGTCGTCAGGCCCTACGCGATGACCAGGGGGCGCACCAGGCCCTCGTCGTCGTCGCTCGACCTGCTCGCCGTGGTCACCTCGACGGGCAGACCGGTGCCCTCGCAGGCCCATCTGGGCTCGCAGCACCGGCGGCTGCTCGAGTGCGTGGCGCGGAGCCGTACGGGACCGGTGGTCGAGGTCGCGTCCGAGACGGGGCTGCCGGTGGGCGTGGTGCGGGTACTGCTGGGGGACCTGCTCGATCACGGGCTCATTCTGGTGCGGCCGCCGGTGCCGGCGGCCGCCTCTCCCACGGAGAGCCTGCTGCGTGAGGTGATCAACGGGCTCCGGGCGCTGTGAGCGTCTTCAGGGAGTGCTCGACCAGCGAGATCATGACCTCCTTGGCCGAGGCGCGCCTGCGCACGTCGCACAGCAGCACCGGCACGTCGTCGTCCAGGTCCAGCGCGATCCGCACGTCCTCGACGCTGTGGGTGGCCGTGCCGTCGAAGCAGTTGACGGCGACCACGAACGGCGTGCCGCGCTGCTCGAAGTAGTCGATGGAGGGGAAGCAGTCGGTCAGCCGCCGGGTGTCGGCGATCACGACCGCGCCGAGCGCGCCGTAGGACAGCTCGTCCCACATGAACCAGAAGCGCTCCTGCCCGGGGGTGCCGAACAGGTAGACGACCAGGCCCTCGCGGATGGTGATCCGGCCGAAGTCCATGGCGACCGTGGTGGTGGTCTTGCCCTCCACGCCCTCGAGGTCGTCGATGCCGACGCCGACGTCGGACAGTACCTCTTCGGTGCGCAGCGGCTTGATCTCGCTGATGGCGCCGACCAGCGTGGTCTTCCCCACGCCGAATCCGCCGGCGATGAGGATCTTCAGCGCAACGGGGTCCTCAGAGAGCCCGGAGTCCATTGATCACTTCCTTGAGAATGCGCTCACTCGGACGTGGCCCTGCCGAGGCGGCCACCGAGATGAGGCCGTTGTCGCGCAGGTCGCCGAGTAAGACCCGGACGACGCCGACCGGCAGGTCGAGCTCGGCGGCCACGTCGGCCACCGAGATGGGGGTGTGGGCCGCGCGCAGGATCGCCTCCTGTTCGGGCCCGAGCCCCGCGACGGGCCCCTCGCCTGAGGCGGGGTCCGTCGCGGTCACCAGCGTGATCAGGTCGAGGTTAGCGCCTGACGAGCGGGTTCTACCCCGGATCAGAGCATACGGCCGGACGAAGGGTCCGGCCTCCTCGTCCATCCACTGGCTCATGGCACACGGGGATTAGTCGACAGGTGCTGGCCGACCCGCTTGACCAGCATCGCCATCTCGTAGGCGATGTGGCCGACGTCGGCGTCGGCGTTGGCCAGGACGGCGAGACAGGTGCCCTGCCCCGCCGCCGTGACGAACAGGAACGCCGCCTCCATCTCCACGATGGTCTGGCGCACGTCGCCGCCGCCGAAGTGCCGTCCGGCGCCGCGAGCCAGGCTCTGGAACCCGGCCGCGACGGCCGACAGGTGCTCGGCGTCCTCACGGGACAGCCCCTTCGAGTAGCCGACGGCCAGGCCGTCGGTGGACAGGATCACCGCCTGTCTGACGGCGCCCACCCTGGTCGTGAGATCGTCGAGGAGCCAGTTCAGCTCGCCGGTGTTCGCAGTGGGTGTCGTCATAGGTCCCCCTCCTGGGCTTCTACTTCTCGGCCGCGCTCGGTGCCCCGCTGGAAGGCGGAGAACAGGTCGCGTACCTCGTCTGGCGATCTTTCCGGGTGTGGCTCCGGCTCTGGCTCGGGGGCCTTCAGTTGCGGTGCCAGGTTGGCCTGCTTGACCCGCCTCGGCAGACCCTTGTGGGTCGCGGTCGTGCCGCCGACCAGCGCGAGGGGCTTCCTGTCGCGCTTGGGTGGCTCGGCCGGAGGCAGGGCGGACCGCTCCACCAGCAGACCGCGCGGGATCAGCACGATAGCGGTCGTCCCGCCGAACGGCGAGGCCCGGACCAACACGTTCACGCCGTGCCTGGCCGCGAGCCTGGCCACCACGAACAGCCCGAGCCTGTCGCTGTCGGCCAGGTCGAACTCGGGCGGGTTGAGGAGCAGGCCGTTCAGCCGGGCGTACTCCTCGGGAGAGAGCCCGAGCCCCCTGTCCTCGATCTCGATCACGTAACCGTTGCTGACGGAGTCGCCGCGCACCTGCACGGTGGTGTTGGGCGGCGAGTAGATGGTGGCGTTCTCCAGCAGCTCGGCCACCAGGTGGACCATGTCGGCGGCGGCGGCGCCGTCGACCGCGGCCCGCGGCATGTGCTCCACGGCGATCCTGGTGTAGTCCTCGACCTCGGCGACGGCGGCCCTGACCACGTCGAGGGCGGGCACCGGCTCGTGCCACACCCGTCCGGGCGCCGACCCCGACAGGATGATCAGGCCCTCGGCGTGCCGCCGCATGCGGGTGGTCAGGTGGTCGAGGCGGAAGAGGTCCTCCAGCTCGTCGGCGTCGTCCGTACGGCGCTGCATGCCGTCCAGGAGGCCGAGCTGGCGGTGGAGCAGGCCCTGCTTGCGCCGGGCGAGGTTGAGGAAGACCTGGCTGATGCCGTGCCGCAGGTTCGCCTGGCCGACCGCGGCCTCGACGGCGGTGCGCTGCACGGAGGCGAACGCCTTGGCCACGTCGAGGATCTCGGCGGCCCCGCTGACCTTGAACGGCGGCGCCTCCTTCCTGACGTTGACCTCCTCGCCCGCGCGCAGCCGGGCGACCAGGCGCGGCAGCCGTACCTCTGCCAGGTCGAGCGCCGCCGACCTGAGCCCGGCGAGCTCGGAGGACAGGCGGCGGCCGAACCTCACGGAGATGATGATCGAGGCGATGACGGCGAGCAGGCCGACGCCGCCCGCGACGGCGATGCGGACCATGACGGTGGTCGAGACGTCCGCCGACCGCTCGGCCAGGATCCGGGCGGAGGCGGCGCCGAGCTTGTCGAGCTGCTTGGTGACCTCGGCGACCGGTTCCGTCCACTGCTCGGGGTCGGGCGGCGCCGCGCCGGTGATCGCGATCCGCGACTCGGCCCGCGCGAACCTGGAGTAGCCGGGGCCGGAGAAGAAGCGGTCGTAGGGGGCGCGCAGCTCGGTGTCGAGGGTCGCCAGCGCGCGGGTGTGCAGGAACGTGCGGGTGGCGACGTACTCGGTGAAGGCGGCCGCCTCGGCCTCGGCCATCTTGCCGTTGGCCAGGACGGCGCCGACCAGCGCGCTCTCCCTGGCGATGATCTCGCGGGCGTTGCTCATCGCCTGCAGCGCGGCGGCCTGCTGGAAGATCGGCAGGTCGGGGACCGCGGTCAGCTGCTCGTAGAGGCGGAACAGCGTGTCGAGCAGGTGGTTGTAGGCGTTGATGGTGTGGAGGCGGGTCTCCAGCCCGGCGTCGTGCGCGGCGCGGATGGAGTCGAGCCTGGCCAGCTCGCCGGCGGTGTCGCGCAGCGGCTGGCGCAGCTTGTCGTCGTCGGTGGCGGCGACGGCCGTGGTGAAGGCGGCCAGCGCGGTGTCGGTGCGCTCGCGCTGGGCGCTGAGCTCCCGGCCGCGTCTGGCCGGCGCGGTGGCGGAGACGGCCCGTTCGGCCTGAAGCTGGAGCCCGAGCTCGGTGGAGGTGACGCCGATGGTCTCGTAGAGCGTGTTGGCGCGGAGGAGGGCCTGGCCGTCGCTCACGGTCAGGTTGAGGACGAAGCCCCAGAGCGCGCTCAGGGACAGGAGCGGCAGGAGCAGCAACAGAAAGATCTTGAACCGAATCGACCGGTTTCTCGAGCCCATGTCCCAACCTCGGAGTACCGCGGCGATTTCCACGCTTTGTGTAAATATGCCTCGGAAGATCGCACAGGAGACTAGCACCGATTATGGTGGTGGCGCAGTGGAGGAACCTGATGATTAGTGTGATTATCGGGGCCGACGCCGGATTCCGCCGGGCCGGTATCCGTGCCGGCCGTCCCTGACCTGTGCTTTCGCGTCACGCTCCGGATCCGGTCGCTGACAGCTCTTCCCGAAGTCGTCCCGCCGACAAGGGTTCGGTCGCCGGACACCCGGAGTTCGCCGTGGCCTGGCTAGGGTCCGTGGGCTGTGAGCGACAGGGATCCGTACTTCGACAACGCCAAGTACCTGGCCATCGTGCTCGTCGTCTGCGGGCACATGATCGAGGACCTGCGCGACGACCCGATCGCCCACGCGCTGTACTTCTACGTCTACGTCTTCCACATGCCGCTCTTCATCACCCTGAGCGGCTATTTGTCACGAAATTTCACCTTTTCGTCGGGTAAGGCGCGCAAGCTGATCGCCACGCTCGCGGTGCCGTACGTGCTGTTCGAGCTGGCCTACGCGGTGCCCAGGCTGCTGCTGTACGGCAAGCTGGAGCTCAGCCTGCTCGACCCGTACTACCTGACGTGGTTCCTGATGTCGCTCTTCCTCTGGCGGCTGTCCACGCCGGTCTGGCAGCAGCTGCGCCGGCCGCTGGCCGTCGCGCTCGGCCTGTCGCTGCTGTCGGGCACGAGCGCGCTGCCCGACGAGCTGTCGATGAACCGCACCCTGGGCCTGCTGCCGTTCTACGTGCTCGGCCTCATGCTCAGGCCCGAGCACGTCGAGCTGCTGCGCAGGCCGTCCATGAGGATCGTCGGAGCGGTGACGCTCGCGGCCGGGCTGGCGGCCGCGCTGCTCCTGCACGACGTCGTGCCCACCGAGTGGATCAGGTGGCGCCACGCCAACACCGCGATCGGCGTGGACGACGTCACCGGCAGCCTGATCAGGCTCGGGATGCTGGCGGCGGGAGCGGTGCTGGTGGCGGCGTTCATGGCGGTCACCCCCCGGGGCCGGACCTGGTTCTCGGGCCTCGGGGCGGCCACCATGTACGCCTACCTGCTGCACGGGTTCGTGGTGAAGGCGGCCGAACGCCTGGACCTCGGGGTGCCGCTGTCGATCGCGCTCGGCGTGGCCGTGGCGACCGTGCTGTGCACGCCACCGGTCCGCGCGGCCTTCGGCTGGGCGGTCGAACCCCGGATGTCCTGGGCGTTCACGGCCTTGCGGCGGCCCGTGCGGTAGCGCGCAGCCAGAGCGGAGGGGCGACGACGCCGGGCGAACCCGGCGGCGAAGCGCGCAGCCACGTCCTCACACCAGCAGCTCCCCCACGGCGCGGTGCGCGGCGGTGATCGCCGCGTCGGCGTAGGCCGCGGGAACGGAGTCGGAGTTGGCGATGGCGATCCTGCCGAACCGCCTGCGCGCCGTCTCGGCGGGGAAGGGCCCGTCGGGATGGAAGGCGTTCCACGGCCGGCAGTACTCAGGCGCGTAACCGTGGCCCCACCTGTTGACGGTGATCGCCTCGATGTCACGGGCGGGGTCGAAGCCGCCGGAGCCGAGGAGCCGGGCCAGCTGGTCGCGGACGGTGTACTCCAGGTAGCTGAAGGGTGTCTTGAGCAGGGCGTGCCTCCCGGCGACCGCGGCCTGGGCGGGCGCCATGCCGGAGCGTGCCGGGGTGGCGACGAGGTGGACGTTGATCGGCTCGCCGGGATCCCTCGGGCAGGCGTAGCCCGGCGTGCTGACCGGGTGGTCCAGCTCCGAGACGCACCAGTAGGCGCCGGTCCAGCGCGCGTGGTGGACGCCCACGCGCTGCCATGCCGTCCAGTCGCGCAGCTGGACCGTGGCGTACAGCAGCGGCATCTTCACCGCCTCGCGCAGCGCGGCGCGCTGGTCGGCGGGCAGGTCCCTGACGATGTAGGGAATCACCGCGTTCCAGCAGGCCATGATCACCGCGCCGGCGCGGACGGTCCTGACCGCCGTGCCGTCGAAGTAGCCGACCGTCGCGCCGGCGGCGGTGCGGGCGTCGCCGTCGTTGGCGACGGAGACCACGGGGCTGGACAGCCGGAAGCGCACCCGGTTGGCCGCCAGGTCGAGCCTGCCGTAGTCGAAGGTGGCCGTGGTGATCCCGTCCATGTCCGTCGCGGTGGCGAAGCCGGGGATCATCCTGCCGACCATCATCCGCACGAGCGCCTGGTTGCCTTCGGGGAAGTGGTGGACGGCCGGGTCCTCGGCGCCCCACGCCTTGACCACGCTCGGCGAGTTGAACCTGGACGGCTTGCCGCGGTCGAGCCCGAGGCCCTGGAAGCCGGGGTAGTCCCAGCCGTCCGCGCTGCCCCAGGCGTCGATCGCGCCGAAGACGGTGGTGTCGTAGGCCCATTCGTCGCACGACATGGTCCGGCAGAACCGCTCCACGTCCGGATGGACCCTGGCGACCTCGAGGAGGTAGCGGGAGTAGGTGAGGGCGGCCAGGCGCTCCTCCTTCTCCTCCCGCGACAGGCCCGCCAGGTAGTCGGGCGGGTTCGTGTAGAGCCTGACCAGGTCCTTCCTGGCCGGCTCGGCCATCGGCAGCCGGGCGGCCAGCTCCTCGGGCGTGAGCCCCCCGGTGAGCCTGACGAGCCGTTCCGTGGCGAAGCTCTCCCTGTCGCACATGACGCCGCCGGTCATCCCCAGGTCACGGTAGAGCTTGCGGTCGAAGGACGAGGCCAGCGCCCGCAGCTCGACGCCGAGCTGGGCGAGCAGGATCCGGCCCTCGGCCGTCCACGCCGAGGGCGCCTCGATGGACTGCGAGCCGCCGTACCCGATGAGCGATCCGGCGCGCCCGCGCGGGGCGAACTCGTTGCGGCGCGCGTGCCCGCCGATCTCGTCGTGGTTGTCGAGGATCAGGATGCTGGCGTCCGGGTCGTTGTTCAGCCATTCGAAGGCCGCGCTCACGCCGCTGATGCCGCCGCCGACCACCACCAGGTCGTAGCTCTCGCCCGTGGGCCGCGGCGCGCCCGCGTACTGCCAGAACCTGCCGTCGCGCAGCGCGTGCGGGACGCTCATCGCCGCCGGGGTGTCGCCCCGCAGCCCGCTCAGCCCCGGAGGGAACCGCGCCTCCCGCGGGACCTCCAGCCGGTCGGTGCCGATCGCGCCGTGGGTGGCGGCGGCCCCGCAGCCGGCCAGCGATCCCAGCGCGGCCGCTCCGACGGCCATGGCCACGCCGTCGAAGAAGTCGCGGCGCGAGATGGGCCGGCCCATGCCGAGTTCGCGCGCCCTGTGCCGATCGATCTCCATGTCCCGATCATGACGAGGGGCGGGAAATGCCGTGCTATGGCACGCGCATTTCGGCGAACATTTTACGCGTATTCCCCGAACTCCGCGCAGGCCTTTTCCGGTGCCCTAGAAAGGAGGGAGTCAGGGAAATGGAGAAAGCATGGTGAAATCATTTTCCGGGATATGTGCGGCGGTCATGTTGGTCGCCGGCTGCGGAGCCGCCTCGCCCGAGCCTCGCCCGAGTGCCGCGCGGCCCCCGGCGGCCGCCCGCGATCTCGGCGCCGCCCTCCTTCCCGCGCCGCCTGGCATGCGGGTCGCCTACGGTCCCGAGACCGGTCCCTACGGCGCGCTCGGCGCCACCCGGCAGGGAATGGCCGCCGTACGGCGGGGCAGCGCGTGCGCGCCGCGGCTCGACCTGGACCTTCCCGACGTGAGCGCCGCGCCGGCCGCCGTCGTGGCCTACGGTTCCGACGAAGGATCGCTCACCCAGGTGCTGGTCGACCTGCCCTCCGCCTTTCCCGGGGAGCTGCCGGCGGCGTGCGCCTCCTACGCGGCGGTCGTGGAGGGC
Source organism: Nonomuraea sp. NPDC003754 (assembly GCF_053605785.1). Taxonomy (NCBI): domain Bacteria; kingdom Bacillati; phylum Actinomycetota; class Actinomycetes; order Streptosporangiales; family Streptosporangiaceae; genus Nonomuraea; species Nonomuraea sp. NPDC003754. The sequence goes on along the minus strand of NZ_JBSGJX010000003.1, from coordinate 116,819 downwards.
GCCCGGGTCAGCTACGTCACCAGGAAGCTCGAGCTGCCGCCGCTGGGCGACCAGTCGCGCGCCTATGTGACGGCCGTCACGGGCGGCGGCCAGAGCCTGGAGGTGGGCTCCGTGGTGATCAGGGCGGGCAGGGTGGTGATGAGCCTGCTCGTGGTCGCGCGAAAAGTAAATAATGCCGAGCTGGGTGACCAATGCCGCGAAGCTTACGAAAGGCTGACTCTCGCCATGAATAGCGACGGAACATGACGCGGAGCTGAGCGACCGCTGCCGACGAGGTGCGGCTGGTCGGGCAGAACCTGACGGCGGTCCTGGAGAGCAGAACCTGACGGCGGTCCTGGAGACAGGCGAGACGCGGGCGACCCGCGCACCGGCCGCCGCCGGTCAGGTCACCGCGCGGTGCGCGAGCGGTGCGCGCCCCGTCAGCGGGCCCGGCGAGCCTTGCCCCATGACGAACACCACCAAGCGCGTCCTGATCTCCGGCGCCGGCCTCGCCGGGCCCGCCATGGCCCACTGGCTCCTCCGCGACGGCCACGACGTCACCGTCGTCGAACGCGCCCCGGCCATCCGCGACGGCGGGCAGGCGGTCGACTTCCGGGGCGAGGCGCACATGACCATGCTGGAGCGCATGGGCATCCTCGACGAGGTCCGCCGCCGCAGGACCGAGGGCGGCCCCCTGGTCATCATCGACGCCGAGGGCACCGAACAACTGCGCCTGCCCGCCTCCTTCACCGGCGGCGCCGTCGAGATCGCCCGCGGCGACCTGTCGCACCTGCTGCACGACCTGACCAAGGACCGCGCGGAGTACATGTTCGGCGACTCCGTCGCCGCCATGTCCGAGACCGCCGGCGGCGTCGACGTCGTCTTCGACAGCGGCGCGAGACGCGGCTTCGACCTGGTGATCGGCGCCGACGGGCTGCACTCCAACGTGCGCGGGCTCACCTTCGGCGCCGAATCGCGCTTCCTGAAGCGGTCGGGCTACCACGCCGCCCTCTTCGACGCGCCCAACCACCTCGGGCTCAGCGGCCGGTCGCTCATGTACAGCGAGCCCGGCCGCGGCTGCCTCGTCTACCCCGCCGAGCGGGACCAGGACACCCTGACGGTCATGTGCGTGTTCGCCGCGGACGCCGTCGACTACCACCGTCGCGACGTCGCCGCCCAGAAGCGGCTGCTGGCCGAGGCGTACGCGGGGGCGGGCTGGGAACTGCCCACGCTGCTGTCCCACCTCGACGACACCGGCGCCTTCTACTTCGACGCGATCGGCCAGATCCACATGGACCGCTACACCAGCGGCCGCGTCGCGCTCATCGGCGACGCGGGATACGGCGCCACCATGGGCGGCATGGGCGCGGGCATGTCCCTCATCGCCTCCTACGTGCTCGCCGGCGAGCTGGCCGCCGCGGGCGGCGACCACACGGCCGCCTTCCCCCGCTACGAGGAGCAGATCCGCGGCTACGCCAAGGCCTGCCAGCGGGTCGCCGACGGGGCGGGCGGGTTCTTCGCGCCCAGGAACGTGCGCCGCCGCAACCGCGTCTACAAGATCCTGAGCTCGGGTCTCCTCGTCGGCCTCCTCGACCGGATGACCACCAAGGCCGCCAACTCCATCAGGCTCAAGGACTATGCCGTGTAACCATCGCGCCTCCCGGACCACTTCTCCGTGTCAGCACACCCGAGACATGAGGGAGTTGGGCGGTGACGGATGAGCGAGAACGGTTCACCACCATCTACGACGAATGCCGGCAGCGCGTGTGGGCCTACGTGGTCACCAGAGCGGGGCGGCAGGTCGCCGACGAGGTGGTGAGCGAGACCTTCGCCATCGCCTGGCGCAAGCTCGACCAGGTGCCGGGCAACGCGCTGCCGTACCTGCTGGGGATCGCCAAGAACGTCCTGCGCGACACCATCAGGGACGAGGCCAGGCGCGAAGGGCTCGCCCGCGAGCTGCGCGAATGGGTCGCGGGCGACGTGGCCGACCAGGTGGCCGAGCGGCTCGGAGTCCTCAGGGCCATGGCCGGGCTCACCCAGGAGGAGCGCGAACTGCTCATCCTGGTCGCCTGGCAGGGACTGTCCACCCGCGACGCCGCCAAGGTCGTCGGCTGCTCGGTGCCCGCCTTCAAGGTCCGTCTCCACCGCGCGCGCAGGCGCCTGCGACGCGAGCTGGAACAGCCCCCCGCACCCGCCGTGTCCCGGCTCGGCCTCAAGGAGGAGTGGTCATGAACCCGATCGAGGAACTGCGCGCCGCCCGGCCCGCCCACCTCGGCGACGTCCCCACCGACGAGCGGACCAGGCGGTCCGAACTCGCCTACGCCATGTCGCACGACCGGCCCACCAGACGCCGCCGCAAGCCCCGCCTGGCATGGGGGCTCGGCCTGGCGGGCGCCGCCGCGGGCGTCACCGCCGTCGCCGTCCTGGCCACGAGCACCGGGGCTGGTACGGCTCCGCGCCCGCCGTCGGCCGCCATCGGGTCCGGCACCCCGGCCTCCAGCACTCCCGCCTCCAGCGCCCCTGTGAGGCTGTCCGCCCAGCAGGTGCTCCTGGTCGCCGCCACCAGCGCCGAGCGGCGGCCGCCGGCCTCGGGCCGGTTCTGGCACACCGAGACGTTCGCCAGGGGCCTGGTCACGACCTCCGACGGCTACACGATGGCCTCGGAGCAGCGCAGCGAGATGTGGGTCGGCAAGAACGGTCAGTGGTCCCGTGACCAGTACCTCGGCGCCGAGCCCGCCACGCCTGACGACAGGGCGAAGTGGGAAGCCGCCGGATCCCCCGCCGAGGTCCGGATCTCCATGCCGGGCAAGGGCACGAGGGACAGGCGGTTCCCGCTCGCGGCCGGCAAGCCGTACAGCGGCCACCACTCCGGCAAGGAGGTGTTCTGGCTGGGACGCAACGTCACCCTCGACGACCTGGCCGGGCTCCCGGACGACGAGGCGGGGCTGAAGGCCTGGCTGCTGCGCAACTACGAGGGCAAGGACACCGAGTCCGACCGGCCCATGGCCGAGGACGCGTGGCTGTTCCAGGTCACCGCGGGGCTCATCACCGACATGCCGGTCAGCGCCAAGGTGCGCGGTGCCGCCTTCCGCATGCTCGCCGCGCTGCCGTCCGTGACCGCCGTCGGCCAGGTCACCGACGGGCAGGGCCGATCGGGTACGGCGATCGCCATCGAGACCGAGTCCCGGGTCAGCGCGCGGGACGCCGATCACGGGATCCTGCAGGACCGGCTGATCATCGACGAGGCGGCAGGGGTGGCGCTCGCCAGGGAGAGCGTCGTGGTGAAGCCGGGTGGCATGCAGGCCGGCCTGGCGCCCGGCACCGTCTGGAACACCGCCACGGTGGTGCGCGCCGAGTGGACGGACTCCCGCACGTCCTGACGCGGGACAGGATGGCGGCTTGCGGGCCACCGCGCCGTCAGCGTCGTCGCTCATCCGGAACCCGTCCCGTCCCGCTGTCACATTTCTCCGCCGGGGGTGGTCATGGAAGTGACGGCCCCCGCGCGGCCCCCGCACCGCGGACCGTCACCGATGACCATACGATGACGGAGGAGAACGATCATGGAAGCACGTATGAGCCACCCGGCGTCGACGGTTCCCGGCGCGATGAAGGCCCTGCTGAGCGTGGGCGCGACCCTTGATCAGACCGGCCTGTCGAAGCAGCTCGTCGAGCTCGTCAACCTGCGCGCCAGCCAGATCAACGGCTGCAGCGTCTGCGTCGACATGCACGCCCGCGCGTTGAAGAAGGCCGGCGAGAGCGACGAGCGGCTCTGGTCGGTGGCCGGGTGGCGGGACGCCCCCTACTTCACCGACGCCGAGCGGGCCGCCCTGGCGCTCGCCGAGGCCGTCACCCGGCTCAGCGACCGGCCGGAGGCGGTGTCCGACGAGATCTACGCCGATGCCGCCAAGCACTACGACGAGCCGCAGCTCGCGGCTCTCATCCTGGCGATCGCCACGGTCAACCTGTGGAACAGGCTCAACGCCGCCACCCGCCAGGTGGCGGGCGCCTGGGGCTGATCGTCCCGGCGACGGTCCATGGCGGGGCGTGCCGTACGGTGCCCTGTTCCTGTCGGTGGCCCGTTTCCGGCGGTGTCCCGTTCCTGTCGTTCTGTCGGTGGCCCGTGCGAGCATCTGGTGTGCTCGTCTCTCCCGCGTTCGTCACGGTCAGCGAGGGCCACCGGCTGGCCGTTCGGCGCAGCGGCCACGGTGGCGTGCCGCTGCTTCTCCTGCACGGTTTCCCCTGCACCAGCCTCATCTGGTCGCACACCATGGAGCCGCTGGCCGCGGCGGGGTTCGACGTCGCCGCGCCCGACCTGCGCGGCTACGGCGACTCCGACTTCGCCCCCGACGGCTTCTACGATTTCGCGGCGTTCAACGCCGACCTGGTCGGGCTGCTCGACGCGTTCGGCTGGGAGCGGGTCGTCGTCGCCGGCCACGATCTCGGTGCGATGGTGGCCATCGACCTGGCCAACCGGCATCCCGGCCGGGTCGACCGCCTGGTGGTGCTCGACGACTCCATGCCCGACCTGCCCGACGCGTTCGCCGCGGCGGGCATCCCGCCCGGCACACCGAAGCCGGCGATCTACGACTACCAGCGCCGGCAGGGCCTGCACGCCGACGAGCTCGTCGCCGAGCTGGACACCCCCGAACGCCGCCGGCGCTACATCGCCGAGTTCTTCGGGCACCGGATGTGGTGCCCGCCCGGCGCGTTCTCCGAGGCCGATCTGGCCGTGCTGACCGAGCCGTACGCCGACGCCGACCGGCTGCGCGCCGCCTTCGCCGACTACGAGGTGGTGATGGGCACCCGCGCCATGTCGGCCCCCGAGCTCATCGACCGGCCGGTCCAGCAGCAGACGCTGGTGCTCGTCGGTCCCGACCAGGTGACGCTCGGCGATCACGTCGCCGAGCGGTGCGCCATCGCCTTCCCGCAGGTCGTCGGCCCGTTCTGGGTGCCGGGGGCCGGTCACTTCATGCCCTGGGAGAAGCCCACCGTGGTCGCCCGCGCCATCCGCGCGTTCTGCGGGGACCTGCTGGCCGTTCGCTGAGGCGGTGGCGCGCCCTGGCAAGCCAGTTAAAAGGGATGTGCAACCACAAACCGCTAGAAAACGGATGAAACGCCCGACGGGGGGTGTGGCGCATCCCGTGCCTCGCCCCGCTCCCCGCCGGACCGACATCCGCAGGCGAGGCCACCACCATGACGACCCAGACCCGACAGCTGCCGAGGCCGCGGCCGGAGCCGCGCCCGGATCCCCGCCCGAAGCCGTGTCCGGATCTGTGCCTGGATCCGCGTTCGGAGCCCTGCCCGGATCAGTGTTCGGAGCCGTGCCTGGATCAGTGCCTGGATCAGTGCCTGGATCAGTGTCCGGAGCCGTGCCAGGATCCGTGTTCGGAGCCGCCGCCGTCTGGGCAGGGCAGGAGCCGGGACAGGAGCATGGTCGCCGTCATGGTGATCTCCGTGCTGTGCGCCGTCGGCTACCTCGGCTCGCTGGTCCCGTCGTACGGCGCGACCGTCGCCGACCTGGCCCTGGGGCTCGCGGCCGGGCTGGCACCGCTGCCCGTCCTGCTCGGCGTCGTGCTCGCGATCGACCAGCTGGCGCAGAAACCGCGGCTGCACCTGGCCTTCGCCTTCGCGTGGGGCGCGGGGACCGCGCTGGTGGCGAGCGTCGTCGTGACGGGATGGCTCGCCCCCGACGGCCGGGCGGTCCTGACCCCGGCGGTCGAGGAGGTGGCCAAGGGGGCCGTGCTCGGGTGGCTGCTGTGGCGGCGCAAGGGCGCGATCACCACGCTGACCGACGGCATCGTCTACGCCGCCATGGCCGGGCTGGGGTTCGCGACCGTGGAGAGCGCCGGCCACCACCTCGCCGTGTTCGCGCGGGGCGGGCAGGGCGACCTGCTGCACGCGTTCGTTCAGCACGGGCTCGGGTCGGGGATCGCCCACCCCCTGTGGAGCGCGCTGCTCGGGCTGGGCGTCGGCTACGCGGCCGTCTCGCGGAGCCGGACGAGCGTCCTGATCGTCCCCTTGTACGGCGCGGCCGCCGTCCTTCTCCACAGCCTGTGGAACCACGCGATCCTCTCCGCCCCGACCGGACACGCCCCCGTCGCCGGCGAGAGGGCGGTCTCCGTAGCGTGCGCCGCGGCCGTCATCGTCCTGGCCGGCGCGATCACCGCCGAGCACCGCGGGCTGGTCGCCGCGATCGGCCGCCACCTGCCCCGCTACCAGCCGACGGGCCTGGTCACGCCGCGCGACATCGCCATGCTCTCCTCCCCGCACGGCCGCTGGCAGGCCCTCCACCACGCCCGGCGGCTCGGCGCCGGGCCCGCGATGGCCGCCTACCAGCGGGCCGCCACCGAGCTGGTCCTCCTGAGCCGCCAGGCCGAGCGCGGCGCCGCGCCACCCGGTGACCAGGTGGCGGAACGGCTGGCGGCCATGTCCCAGGCCCGCGCCGCGCTGCGCGCAGCGGCACTGTGAGGGAGCGTTTGCGACCAGGGGTGCTGTGAGGAAGCGTTGCGCTGGGGTGTTCCGGATGGGTGGCTGCACTCCTGTTCCTGCGGTTGCCGGGGCGTATCGGGTGGGCGGCTATGCCGCTGCTCGGGTGGGGGCTGTGCCGGTGCTTGACCGGCGGCGCAGCCAGTAGGCGAGGACCGCGGCGCCCAGCAGCGCCCCCCACAGCGGGTACGGCCACAGCAGCAGCGCGAGCGGCTGCCCCCGCAGGACCGCGTCGATCACGAGGCCCGGCGAGGCAAGGAAGCAGACCCCCGTGATCAGGCCACCGGCGATGACGGGCAGCCGTACCGGAACCGGACGCCCGTGGTAGATCGGTACCCAGCGCGGGAACACCTCGCCCCACCTGCTGATCAGCCCCAGCGTCAGCACGGCGCCGATCAGTCCGGCGAAGGCGAGCAGCAGGCCCTGCATCCGGAGGGCCGCGTCCATGTTCGGCCCGGTGACGTCGGAGTCGGTCGCCCAGGGCGTCAGCCAGGTCAGCCGGTAGAGCGTGTACGGCAGCGGGCACAGCGCCGCCCCGATCGTGACGACGCGCCCCCACCGGGCGACCGACTCGGGCCTCGTCCACCGCGGCGGCTCCGCCGGCCGGAAGGACCTCACCGCGATCATCGCCCACACCGCCCACGCGGCGGCGTTGGCCAGCGTCCAGGCGAGCCGCCCGCCGTAGGAGGCGAAACTTCCGGCGACGTTGCCCAGGTAGGTCGCCACCGTGGTCATCGCGCCCGCCCCGGTGAGCACGTCGGCGACCACCAGGGCGGCCAGCGCGGCCAGGCCCGCCACGCCGTACGGCTTGCCGCGCAGGCCGGCCATGACCACGACGCCGAGCATGGCGACGGGCCCCAGCACCGCCAGGCTGTACGCGAAGAGGGACATGATGCCGGCGTCGGACATCACCACGCCGAAGAAGAGCAACTGCGCGACCGCCCCCACGCGCACCACCGGCCGCGGCCCGAAGATCGTCACCAGCCCCGCGAGCCCGGCGGCGACGGTCATCGGACCGGCCACCCCGTGCTCGATGAGGTGTGACAGCGACACCTTGACGCGGTCTCCGGCGCCGAACGGGTAGCTCGCCGGAGTCGTCCACCACAGAATCCCGACAGCGGTCACCGCCAGTGACAGCGCCGCGCCCAGGAGGCGATCCCTTCTCGTCATGCCGCTCACGCTAGGAACGCCCGTACCGGCACACCTCCCCCTGACGAGGGAGGCCACGCCACGCCGCGTCGGCTAGCGTCGCTCCACGTGAGAGGCCGTATCGCCCGCGCTGTCGGAGCGGGCACCTACCAGCTGCTGGGCGCCGCGCTGCTGACTCCCGTGGCCGTGGCGCTCGGCATAGTGATCATGACCGAGGTGACGCCGGGACGCGTCCTGGCGCTGTGGGCGGCGTGCCTGCCCGCCTCGGTGCTGCTCGCCGCGGTGCCGCTGACGCGGCGCATCGAGGTGGCCGCGCTGTCGGAACTGCTCGGCGTCGAGGTGCCCGAGCGGGCCGACCGCCTCTACCTCCTCGCCTTGACGAGCCTGCACCTGTACGGCGGCGCCACGCTCAGCGCGGGCGTCCTGCTGCTGGCACCCGGGCTGGTCAAGCTCGGCGACCTGGGGCTCTGGACCGCGGATCCCGGCGCGATGGCCCCGATACCCCTCCTGGCCGCCGCCACGCTGGCCGCGCTGGTCGCCGCCGGGTTCGCCCAGCGGTGGGCGGCGCGCCGCCTCCTGCACGCCGAGCCGTCCCGCACGATCGAGGAGCTCGGCCGGCGCGAGAGCCTCGCCCTGGAACTGCACGACTCGGTCGGCCACGCCCTCAGCGTCGTCCTGGTCCAGGCCATGGCCGCCCAGGCATCGCTGCAGCGCAGGCAGACGGACGTCGCCACCGCCGGCCAGTCGCTCGAGCACCTGATGGCCACCGCGCGCGACGCCCAGCAGGACCTCGACGTGCTGCTCGGGGTGCTCGACGACGGCGACGCCGGGCAGGGGCCCACGCTGGACGCGCTCGGCACGCTCACCCGTGGTGTGGACGTGCGGGCGAGCGTCGACCGTCTCGACCGGGTGCCGGGGGCGACCTCCCGCGCGGCCTACGCGATCACCAGGGAGGCGCTCACGAACGCCCTCCGCCACGGGTACGGGCCGATCACCCTCGACATCGCCGTCACCGACACCCTGGTGCTGACCGTGGAGAACGCGACATCGGCTCCTACGGCCGCCACGGCTTTCCGCGGCACTGCGACCCCTCCAGGCATCCTGGAGGTGCCAGGCATCCCGGATGTGCCAGGCATCCCGGATGTGCCAGGCATCCCGGATGTGCCAGGCATCCCGGATGTGCCAGGCATCCCGGAAGTGCCGGGTATCCCGGAGGCGCCGGGTATCCCGGAGGTACCGGGCACCCCTGACGCGCTGGGCATCCCTGACGTGGCGGTCATCCCGGAGGTGGCGGTCATCCCGGAGGTGGCGGTCATCCCGGAGGTGGCGGTCATCCCGGACGTCTCGGGCGTCTCCGGTGCGCCGGGCGCGCCTGGCGTGGTGGGTTCGCGGGGGGTGTCCGGTGCGTCGGGCGGGTTGGGGGCGTCGGATCCACCAGGTGCGCCGGAGGTGCCAGGGGCCTCCGGCAGGGCCGGGCGTGGCCTGACCGGTATGCGGATGCGGGCCCGCCTCGTCGGCGGCACCTGTACCCATCAGAAGGAGGTGGACGGCACGTGGCGCATCCAGGCGACGCTGCCGCTGTGATCAGGGTCGTCCTGGCCGACGACGAGAAGCTGATCCGCTCGGGATGGGCCGCGATGCTCTCCCTCCACGACGACATCGCGGTCGTCGGCGAGGCGTCCGACGGTCGCGAGGCCGTCGAGGCAGGTCTCGGCGCGGACGTCGTCCTCATGGACGTCCGCATGCCCCGCATGGACGGCCTCGCCGCCACCCAGGAGCTGGCCCGACGCTCGCCCGCGACCCGGGTCGTGGTGGTCACGACGTTCGAGAACGACCAGCTGGTCTGGGGCGCCCTGCGCGCCGGCGCGGCCGGCTACGTGCTCAAACGCGCCCCGGCGAGCGAGCTGGTGGACGCCGTCCGGCTGGTCCACTCCCGCGACGCGGTGCTCTTCCCCGACGCGCTGCGCCGCATCGCCGCCCACCATCTCGGTACGGCAGGCTCCCCTACACCCGGACGCGTTCCGGGCCAGGGGACCAGCGGCCCGGCCATGAGGGAGCCGGCGGGACCTGACCTGCGACCACCCGGCCAGACGGGACGCGACCTGGGGCGGGCCGGTCAGGCGGGGCGCGGCCAGGGACCGGCCGGTCACACGGGGCGCGATCTGGGGCGGGCCGTGGAGGCGGGACGTGACCTGGGGAGGGCTGGTGAGGCGGGGCGCGGTCGTGATGGGAATCGCCGGTCAGGACTGGGCGGGCGTGCGGGCGATCGGCTGCCGGGGCGTGGATGGTGGCGCGGTTCGGCGGGGAGCGCCGGGGCGACGTGGCGGGTGCCGGTGGAGCTGACCCCGCGCGAGCTGGACGTCCTGCGGCAGATCGCCCACGGCCAGAACAACGCCGAGATCGCGGCCGCGCTGTACGTGTCGAAGGAGACGGTCAAGACGCACGTCCGCAACGTCCTGGACAAGCTCGGCGCCCGCGACCGCACCCAGGCGGCGGTCCTCGCCTACGAGCTCGGTCTCGTCTTCGCGGGCGCCGAGGCGTGGGATCAGCCGAGCGGCCCCTTCTCCTCCAGGGTGTAGCCGCCCTTGATCACCGGTGAGTCGGGCGCCGGCGCCATGCACCTGGTCAGGAGCGGCTCTCCCTCCGCCGTCGCCCCGGCCAGCCCGATCATGCTGGGGCCCGCGCCCTTCGGGGCGACGTAGAAGCTCACCCCCATGCGCACGCGCCGTTTCAGCAGGTCCTCCCAGGGCCCGCCGGGAGTCACCCGGACGAGCGTGCCCGTCACGGTGGCGACGGGGCCGCCGGTGGTCAGGCAGTCGACCTTGACCTCACCCCAGTTGACCTGGCGCGGCTTTCCCGGCTCCTTGACCGCGTGGTAGATGCGGAACGTCCCCCACGCCCGGGTCGGGAAGGCGGGGCTGGCGGCGGTGAACTCACCGTGCGCGTCAACCGTGACCCGGATGTCGTTGCCGGGGGCGGGGAAGTGCATGCGCGCCCATCCCTTGATGCCGGCGGTGGTCGTGGCGACACGGATGCTCCCGGCTGATGCCGCCGCCGCGCTCGCCGTGCCGGTGGCGGTCGTCGTGGCGGCCAGCGCCACGACGGCGACGAGTCGAGCAGCCGTCTTGATCACGATGATCTCTCCGATCTGGTGGAGTGGACAGCATGGACTGACACCACGACTGTCGCGGACGGCGCCGCCTCGCACCTCCCTCGCCCGAGGGAGTCCACCGACGGGAGCCCGAGGGAGTCCCCAAGGTGAGCCCGAGGGAGATCGCCAAGGTGGGTCTGAGGGAGTCCCCAAGGTGAGTCTGAGGGAGTCCCCAAGGTGAGCCCGAGGGGGACCACCAAGGTGAGCCTGAGGGAGTCCACGCCACCGTTGGTCGAGATCGAGGTGGCAGTCCCACAGCACCAGCGGCGTCCCGTTGACGGTGCTGCCACGGTCGGCCGGCCCCACGCACCGTCCTGCCGATCGACGCGAGGGTGAGAACGCGAGTCTGACCCTCGCGGTCAGCCCGGGAGACGGCCGCCTGTCGTACGGTCGAGGAAGACGGGTGAGGGGAGATCGACGTGGTCCCAGGCTGCGGCAACTGCGATTGCTACGTGGAAGAACGAGTCCTGTTCAGGCCGCCGGACGAGCGCTGACCGATCGTGCTGGAGGGGCTCGCTCGGCGACGGGGCCCCTCTACCACCCGCTGATGCGACGTCAAGCGTGCGGTGCGCGCCCACGCCGAGCCGTACGATGCGCGTCCACGCCGAGTCGTACGATGCGCGTCCACGCCGAGTCGTACGATGCGCGTCCACGCCGAGTCGTACGGCCCGCGTCCACGCCGAGTCGTACGGCCCGCGTCCACGCCGAGTCGTACGGCCCGCGTCCACGGCCCGCGTCCACGCCGAGCCGTACAGCCCGCGTCCACGCCGAGCCGTACGATGCGCGCCCACGCCGAGCCGTACGATGCGCGCCCACGCCGAGCCGTACGCCCAGCGTGACGTCCCCGGACGTGCGTCGGCCGCGTGGAGCGGCCGAGGTCGACGGCGTGGGCGTTTCCCGACGTGGCGGCTCCTGCCGTCGGGCGCTCGTGCGGGTCAGAGCATGACGTGGGATTCCGGGTGGCCCACGAAGGAGAACTGGGCGACCCGGTTCAGCTTGATGTCGTCGGCCTGCCACGTGTGCATCGCCGAGTCGGCGCTGCGCCAGTACACGAAGTTGAACCGGTCGGCCGAGTAGATCTTGACCTTGTCCTCCTTCAGCCGCCGCACCAGGTGGGTGTCCTCGCCGCGGGTGATGTCCGCGAAACCGTACGAGCGGAACATGTCGGCCTTGCCGAGGAACGTGCCGCCCTGCACCAGCCACGTGTAGCGGTGTTCGAGGCCGGGCAGGCGCAGCATGGTCGTGTTGGTGCCCTCGAAGTAGGTGTAGTGGGCGCCCTTGCCGACGAGTTCGGCGTCGGAGTAGTCGAAGGCCCGCACCAGGTCGGACAGGTAGTGCTCGCCGTACAGGTTGTCGTCGTCCATCTTGGCGACGAGTTCGCCGTCGGCGGCGGCGATGCCCAGGTTCATGCACGCGCCCAGGGACATGTCGGCGGCGGCGGGCAGGACGACGACGTCGGAGATGCCCGCCATGCGGGCCTTGTCGGCGACGACGACGGGGTCGATGTCGAGGCCGTGCAGGACCATGACCAACTGGAGCGGCCGGTGGCGCTGCCGGGCGACGGAGCTGATGGCGTGTTCGATCTGCGCGGCGCGGTTGGTCGGCAGGACGACGGAGATGGCGCGCGAGCGCGACTCGACCGGGTGGCCCATGAGGCCGAGGATCTGGTCGACGCGGTGGGAGAACAGGTGCTTGTCGAAGACCTCGCGCATGGCGAGGTGGCCCATGCGGGCGCGCAGCTCGGGGCTGTTGATCAGGTGGAGCACCTGGTTGAAGGACTCGATGGGCTCGCGGGCGATGGGGATGAGCGGGCCGAAGGTCTCCTCGATGGCGCGGGACCAGCCGGAGACGACGGGGGTGGCGCACGCGGACAGTTCGAAGACGCGGCGCGCGCACATGGTGGGCGACTCGAGCACCGAGTTGACGTTGAGGAAGACCTTGTACATCCGGTAGGCCGCGAGCATCTGGTCGTAGGGGAGCTCGCCCACGATGTGCGGCCGGTACTTCTCGGGCCAGGCGTACTTGTCGTCGACGGAGCCGTTGCGCGCGAAGATGTGCAGGCCGAGCTCCCTGATCGGGTCGATCACGGTCTCCATCTGCTCGCGGCGCTCGGGGTGCTTGTCGCGGAAGTACATGCCCGCGAAGACCACGTCGTGCAGGCGTCCCTGCTTCTGCTGGATGGGGTTGTGCACGCGGGGCTGGGCGGCGAACTGCAGGACGTCCACCCGGTCATGTCCCAGAACTTCACGATATTTCGGGATCATGTCGCCGTCGCAGGTGAACACGTAGTCGAACAGCTTCGCCGTGTCGATGAAGAAGTCGAAGTTGGGCGGGTCCTCCTTGTTCCAGAAGACCGTGGGGATGCCCTCGGCGCGGCACCACGCGACCAGGTCCCGCAGCTCCTGCTTGGGCGCGTTGGTGCCGGTCATCTGGTACCGCCAGCGGCCCTGGTTGCCGTGCCAGGCCGACTCGCAGAACAGCAGGTCGGGCCGCTTCTCGGCGAAGATCTCCGGCCAGTCGCGCAGGCCGAACTCGATCTGGTCCCACTCGTAGCGGAAGGCCATCCTGGAGAAGTCGTCCAGGATGACGGCGACCTTCAGGTCGGGCCGGTTGATCGGCCCGGTGGGCCACTTGACCGTCGGCACCTCGACCAGCGGCGGGCGCTTGCCCGCCGCCTCGGTGACCGTCGAGACCGGTGTCGGCGCGGCGGGCGCCTTCTCGTTCGAGCGCACCGCCGCCACGACCTTGCCCGGGTTCTTGGACGTCAGCGCCTCGCCCAGCTTGAACGCGCGCTTGGTCTGCGTGGCCTGCAGCTTCCAGGTGGCGTACTCGGCGCGGGCCTCGGCGATCTCCAGCCGCCGCCGCAGCTCCTTGATCTCCTCTTCGTATCTCTCGACGAGCTTGCGCTCCTCAGGGAGCCAGTTGATCGGCCCGAGTCGCTGGAAGGTCGGCTCTTCTGAAGACATCCGCTCGTCCTCACTAAGTCAAAGGAGGTCTGTCATGGTACGGCTACTGCCGCCCGTTTCGTGAGGCCGGTGAGAGGTTCTCCCCCTTCAGCCACGACGCGATGACCCGCGCGATCCTCGGCCCCGCGGCGCCGTCCCACAGCACGGGCAGTTCCCCGGCCGGGGTCGTGGCCCCGTCGGACAGCGCCTTGGACGCGGCGGCGGCCAGCGCCGCGGGGGTGACGAGCCTGTTGGTGCCGTGGGTGACGGTGATCGGCCGCTCGGTGTTGGGCCTGACGGTGAGGCACGGCACGCCGAGCATCGTGGTCTCTTCCTGCACGCCGCCCGAGTCGGTCACGACCAGCGCGGCGCCCCGCACGAGCGAGAGGAAGTCGACGTATCCGAGCGGGTCGACGACCTTGACGTCGGGCCCGTCGACCAGGCCGACCGCGGCGAGCTGGGCGCGCCCGCGCGGGTGCATCGGCACGACCAGCGGGACCTGCGCGGCGACCTCGAGGACGGCGGAGACGAGCTCGCGGGCGGCCTCGGGCGTGTCCACGTTCGCCGGGCGGTGCAGCGTGGCCACGGCATAGCGAGAAGGTATACCGAGCCGTTCGACGACGGGCGCGGGGTCGAGCGAGGGGAGCGCGGCGAAGAGGCTGTCGATCATCGGGTTGCCGACCAGATGCGTCCTGGCGGCGGGCACGCCCTCGGCGGCCAGGTACGACAGCGCTTCGGGCGAGGTGGCGAACAGCAGGTCCGACAGCGAGTCGGTGACGATCCTGTTGACCTCCTCGGGCATCCCGCGGTCGAAGGAGCGCAGGCCCGCCTCGACGTGGGCGGTGGCGACGCCGAGCTTGGCGCAGACGAGGATGGCGGCCAGCGTGGAGTTGACGTCCCCGTAGACGATCACGAGGTCGGGCTCCTGCGCCAGGAAGACCTCCTCGAGGCCGACGAGGAGGGCCGCGGTCTGCTTGGCGTGCGTTCCCGATCCGACTCCGAGGTTCGCGACGGGTGCGGGGAGTCCGAGGTCGGCGAAGAAGACGTCCGACATCAGCGCGTCGTAGTGCTGACCGGTGTGGATGATGCCCTGCCGCACGCCCAGCTCGTCGAGTCCGCGGACCACGGGGGCGGCCTTCACGAAGTTGGGACGGGCGCCGAGGACATGGAGGACCAGGGGGTTCTCCCTCATCTACCTCGCCTTTCATAGCGGAAGGGGAAAAACGTTGCCTATGGTACGGTCACCGCGTGGTATCCGACGCCAGACCAAAGGTTTCCGCCAAGTCGGCCAGGGCCGGAGTCGGTGGACTTCTCAAGGGCTTCATCCAGCATCCGGTCATCGTTTCCCGCGTCGTCGTCGCGAAGGTGAAATCCGACCCCGTCCGGGTCGCCCAAGCCGCCGCCGACGCGCTCCCGCCGAGGCTGCGCCCCGTCGTGGGCCGGGTCGCCTGGCCGGCCGCCCGCAAGGTACGGCGTGCCGTCCGCAAGGTCGGCATGCGCGTGGTCAAGGCGCCGTGGAACGAGGCCAAGGCGCACTGGGACGCCGGACGCGTCACCGAGGCGGCCGAGGTCCTCGAGCCGCACGCCAAGTACCCCTTCGTGAAGCGCAGGGCCGCCTACTACCGGGGCGAGCTGGCCGCGATCAGCCCTGACCCGATCCCGCCGCGTCCCAAGGTGGCGATCACCGAGCGCGTGGCCGGTCGGGTGCTGCACATGGTCACCAACGCCCTGCCGTACACGCAGGCGGGTTACACGGTGCGCACGCACCGGATCGTGACCGCGCAGAAGGAGAAGGGCCTCGACCCGCACGTCGTGACCAGCTGGGGCTGGCCGATGCTGCAGGGCCACGCGGACGCCGCGCCGTTCGAGGAGCTCGACGGCATCCCGTACCACCGGCTGCTGCCTGACGGGCGGCAGGAGATGCCGTTCGAGACGCGGGGGCGCATCATCCTGGGCGCCGAGCGCGTCACCGAGCTGGTCGCCACGCTGCGGCCGCAGGTGCTGCACGCGGCCACCGACCACCGCAACGGGTCGATGGCGTACGCGGTCCGCGAGCGGACGGGCACGCCGTTCGTCTACGAGGTGCGCGGCTTCCTGGAGGAGACCTGGGCCTCGCGCGACCCGATCCGCATCGGCAGCGAGCGGCACGTCCTCCAGCGCGAGCGTGAGGCGTTCCTGATGCGCGAGGCGGACGCGGTGGTCACGCTGGCCGAGACCATGGCGCAGGAGATCGTGGAGCGCGGCGTGCCGCGCGAGAAGATCCGTTTGGCGCCCAACGCGGTGGACGACTCGCTGCTGACGGCCGACTACGACGGCGAGGCCTTCCGCCGGTCGATGGGCATCGGCGACGACGAGATCGTGGTCGGCTCGGTCTCCAGCATCGTGGCCTACGAGGGTTTCGCGACCCTGCTGCGGGCGGGCGCGCTGCTCAGGAAGGACGTCAGGGTCCTCATCGTCGGCGACGGCACCGAGCGGGACAACCTGCTCGCGCTCGTGGATGAGCTCGGCCTCGACAACGCCATCCTGCCGGGCCGGGTGGGCCCCGAGGAGGCGCTGCAGGCGCAGGCGGCGATCGACATCTTCGTCTGCCCCCGCGAGGACCTGAGGGTGTGCCGGCTCGTTACGCCATTGAAACCCGTCGAGGCGATGGCGCTCGGCAAGCCCGTCGTGCTGAGCGATCTGCCCGCGCTGTCCGAGCTCGTCGGCTCCGAGGGCGCGGGTCTGCTGGTCCCGCCCGGCGACCCGGAGGCGCTCGCCAAGGCGCTGTCCGACCTGCGACAGGACCCGGCCAGGCGAGCTGAGATGGGTGAGGCTGGAAAGGCGGAAGTGGCAGCAAAGCGGACATGGAGCCGCGTTGCCGAGACTTATCGTGACCTTTACCGAACGCTTGAAGAACGATGACCTACAAGTTCGCTGTCGGTTCTGACGGGTTCGGTCGCATTAGGCGTGAGCTAGGTGGACTTGAGATAACCTTTGCCACCATGAAGTGTTCTAAGGCGATGTCGTGACGGATTTCGACCTGGCAGTCATCGGCCTGGGTTACGTCGGCATGCCGCTGGCCAAGGAGGCCGTGGCGGCAGGCCTGCGGGTCGTCGGCGTGGACGTCGACCCCCGCAAGGTCGACGCGCTCAACGCCGGTCAGTCCTACATCGACGACCTGACCGACGCCGACCTCGAGCACATGCTGGCCAACGGCTTCAGCGCCACGCTCGACGAATCGGTGCTGGCAGCCAGCGACACGATCGTCATCTGCGTTCCCACGCCGCTGGACGAGGACCACCGTCCCGACCTGTCGGCGGTCGAGGGCGCGACCAAGGCGGTCGCGCGCAACCTCAGCCGCGGAACCCTCGTCGTCCTGGAGTCCACGACCTACCCCGGCACCACCGACGGTGTGGCCAGGCCGCTGCTCGAGACCTCGGGTCTCGTCGCCGGCGTCGACTTCCAGCTCGCCTTCTCTCCCGAGCGCATCGACCCCGGCAACCCCAAGTACGGCCTGCGCAACACCCCCAAGGTCGTCGGCGGCTACACCGACACCTGCCGTGACCGGGCCGCCGCCTTCTACGGCCAGTTCATCGAGCAGATCGTGCCGGTCAGCGGCACCCGCGAGGCCGAGATGGCCAAGCTGCTGGAGAACACCTACCGGCACGTCAACATCGCCCTCGTCAACGAGATGGCGATCTTCTGCGACGAGCTCGGCGTCGACCTGTGGGAGGCGATCGAGGCCGCGGCGACCAAGCCGTTCGGCTTCCAGAAGTTCCTTCCCGGACCCGGCGTCGGCGGCCACTGCATCCCCGTGGACCCCGGCTACCTGTCGTACACGGTCCGCAAGCTCGGCTACCCGTTCCGGTTCGTCGAGCTGGCGCAGGAGATCAACGAGCGGATGCCCGCGTACGTGGTCAACCGCGTCCAGCGCCTGCTCAACCGGCACCGCAAGGCCGTGAACGGCGCCAAGGTCGTGCTGCTCGGCGTCACCTACAAGCCGGACATCGCCGACGAGCGCGAGACCCCCGCCCTGCCCGTCGCCCGGGCGCTGCTGGAGCTGGGCGCGGAGCTCACGTTCGTGGACCCCTACGTCAAGGAGTGGTCGGTTGACGGCACCGCGGTGCCGCGTGAGGAGGACCTGGCCGAGGCCGTCGTGACCGCGGACGTGACGCTGCTGCTGCAGCAGCACGCCGCTTTCGACCTCGACATGGTCGAGGAGAACGCCAGGCTCGTGCTGGACACCCGCGGCGTGCTCGCCGAGGGTGAACGCGTCGAGCGGCTGTAGCGACAGGGGGCTGCGCGCAGTGCACGTGCTCGTCATGACGGTGGTGCATAACCCCGAGGACGCCCGGATCCTGCACCGGCAGATCCGCGCTCTCGTGGATGCCGGTCATGAGGTCACGTACGCGGCGTCCTTCTCCGCCCACGGCGTGGTCGCCAGACCGTGGGTGAACGCCATCGACCTGCCCAGGGCGGCCCAGCGCAAGCGCATCCGGGCCGTGTGGGAGGCGCGAAGGGCGTTCAAGCGCCTGCGTGACAAGGTCGACCTCGTCCTCATCCACGACCCCGAGTTGCTGTTCTCGGTCTGGGGCATGCGCCGCAGGCCGCCCGTGGTCTGGGACGTGCACGAGGACACCCCGGCCACGCTGTCGCTGAAGCCCTGGCTGCCGTCGTTCCTGCGTCCGCCGGTGCGCTTCCTGGCCCGCCTGCTGGAGGGCACCGCCGAGCGGGGACTGCACCTGCTGCTGGCGGAGACCGCCTACGCGGGCAGGTTCAAGCACGCCCACCTCATCGTCCCCAACGAGACGTGGGTGCCCGACGACGTGACGCCGCCCGGCGACGACAGGGTCGTCTACCTCGGCTGGCTGTCCAGGGCGCGCGGCGTCCAGGAGGCGATCGAGGTCGGCCGCCTGCTGCAGCCGTACAAGGTGGCGGTCGAACTGATCGGCTACGCCGACCCGCAGTCGCGGCCCGCGCTCAACCAGGCGGTGGCCGACGGCGTGCTGGAGTGGCGTGACTTCATGCCGAACGACGAGGCGCTGAAGCGGCTCGACGGCGCGCTGGCCGGGCTGTCGCTCCTGCACGACGAGCCCAACTACCGCCACTCCATGCCCACGAAGATCGTGGAGTACATGGCGCACGGGATCCCCGTGATAACGACTCCCTCGCCGCGCGCGGTGGAGCTGGTCGAGCGGTACTCCAGCGGCGTGGTCGTGCCGTGGGAGGACCCCAAGGCCGTGGCGCAGGCCGTCCTGTCACTCAGGGACGACCAGCGCGAACGGCACGCGATGGGGGCCCGCGGTTACGCCGCGGCCCGCGCCAACCACCACTGGCCGAACTCGGCACGCAGGTTCGTCGCCCAACTGGAGTCCTGGGCCGGCGTCAAGAAGTAGCGTTTATCCCCTGCTGATCACGAGGGCGGTAGGTTCCTGAACGTGCGCTGGCTCACTGTGCTTCTGGGTGCCGCGATCCTGGCCGCCATCGCGGCGGTGGTCATGGTCCTTCCCGACAAGGAGCCGACCGCGGTCGACACCCGGGCCTCGGCCGCGCCCTCCGCGTCCAAGAAGGCGTTGCCGCAGCCGACCGCCAAGCAGTTCAGGGACTCCTGCGGCACCTTCGACCTGCAGGACGTCAAGCCGTACGCGATCACCGGCTACTGGATCACCCCGTCGAGCAACCCGTGCACGTGGCGGCACCAGATGGAGGAGATCCACGCCGCCGGCGGCGACACCGTCATCAGGATCGGGTACGGCCTGCAGTACCGGCCGGTCAGGGACGGCCAGATCCTGACCAGGGACGGCGAGGTCGACCCGCGCTACACCGACTGCGAGGGGTGCTGGACCGAGGCGGAGGACGACCTCAGGCGGGCCAACCCCGGCAACAGGATCGGCCGCACCTTCGTGTACCGGACCGACGAGGCGTTCGGCCCGGGCCTGTTCCGCTGCCCCCAGATGGAACGCGCCATCGAGAGCCACAAGCGGGTCTACTACCGGCTCATCGCCGCGCCCGACGGCTCCGACGACGCCACCTGCGACTTCAGCAAGACGGGACGCTCCTACGACCTGATCCTGATCGCCGGCGCGAAGAAGGACAGCCTCGAGGAGCTGCTCGACCTCGGCGAGACGTTCGGCATCCAGGTCTTCCCCTCGCTGCCGATGGCGCCGCGCGACTCGGACGTGGCGACCAGGGCCAGCCAGAAGCACATGCCCGTGCTCGTCACGCTGACCCGCAGGATCCTGCAGGACTACGGCGACCGCTTCAAGGACAGGGCCTCGCTCGGCGGCTTCTACCAGCCCTTCGAGCTGCAGATGGGCGCCACCATGGCCACCAACCCGACCCTGCAGGTCTACTCCGAGCAGCACGTCATCATCGAACAGGAGCTGCCCGGCAAGCCGATCCTGGTCAGCCCCTACATGGACGCCCGCAAGCGGGTGGGGTTCGGCCAGACCCCGAAGCAGGTCGCCGAGGGCTTCAAGGCGCTGGCCAAGTCGGGCGTCGGCATCATCGCCCCCCAGGACAGCAGGGGCACCGGCAAGGTCGGCCTGTTCTGGCCCGACCAGCGGTACGAGGAGGTCGACCCGCGCCTGCGCCCGGTCGTCGGGGAGACCACCTACGACACCGCCTACCACGGCTCGACCCGCGACTACTACCGTGAGATGGCCCTCGCCCGCGAGCAACTCGTCGAGGAGGGCTTCGAGGTCGACCTGTGGGCGAACGTCGAGTCGTTCGAGCCCTCGGCCGTCACCCCGTGCCAGCCGCAGGGCACCCGCGGCGCGACCGACAAGAAGCGCCTCGACGCGGCGGTCGCGATGACCGGCAGGTACGTGCAGAAGGTCGTCTCCTACATGTGGAGCGACTTCTTCACCTGCGGCGACTCCCCGCTCAAGGAGCAGGTCACGGCCGACCACCGGCGGCCCATCGCGGTCGACGCGGTCAGGACCTCGCCGAACGAGGAGGACGGCATCGAGGTCCGCGGCTACAACCTGGAGCCGGGCGGCACCATCACGATGACCTGGCCGGGCGGGTCGGCCGAGCTGCTGATCTCCGCGACCGACGCGCCCAACGAGGCCATGGCCGACCGCATCGTGGTCGCCTGGGTGCCCTTCGACTGGTCGCAGGTGCCCCTCGGCGTCTGGGTCAAGGTCGGGGTGCGCTCACCGACGGGCCTGGAGGCCACCGAGCCGTTGCACGTGCGCGTCAGCGTGTAACGTGCCTGGCATGGTCCCCACCGTTCCGGTCAGCGTGGACCTCGTCGTCCTCACTGTCCGTTGTCAGGCGCTCTCGGCTCTGCTGTGGCGCCGTGACAACCCGCCGTTCCTGCGCCGATGGTCGCTGTCCGGCGGCTTCATCCAACTCGACGAGGACCTGCCCGACGCCGCCCGCCGCATCCTGGCCGAACGCGCGGGCCTGCCCGGCGCGCCCGTCCACCTGGAGCAGCTGCAGACCTACGGCTACCCCGACCGCGACCCGCGCCAGCGCGTCCTGTCCGTGGCCTACCTGGGGCTGGCTCCCGACCTGCCCGCCTCGGAGAAGGCGCACATGGCGTGGGTGCCCGTCTCCGAGCTGAACGTCATGGCCTTCGACCACCGGCGCATCATGCTCGACGGCATCGAGCGGGCGCGCGCCAAGCTGGAGTACACCTCGCTCGGCGCGGCCTTCTGCCCGCCCGAGTTCACGGTGGCCGACCTGCGGCGCGTCTACGAGATCGTCTGGGGGCGCCCGCTCGACCCGCGCAACTTCCACCGCAAGGTGACCAAGGCCGAGGGGTTCCTCGTCGAGACGGGCGGGACCACCACCCGCGACGGCGGCCGTCCCGCCAAGCTCTACCGCCGCGGGCCGGCCGAACTGCTCCACCCGCCGATGCTGCGCTCGCTCAAGGAGTAGTCGCGCCCCGGCGCGGACGTGAAGGCGGATCGGGGAATCGGCGGAGTACAGCGGAGTACAGGTGTACGTCCGTCGAAGACCTCCGTCACGATCGTCAAGTCGACCGGGTGGACCAGCGAGAAGCCTGCCGTTCCCGCCGACTAACATGAGGCCATGCCTCGATTCCGTGCGATTCTTGACACTATGCCCCCGTACAAGGCGGGCAGGGCCGTGGTGAGTGCCGACGGCAGGTCGTACAAGCTCTCCTCCAACGAGTCGCCCTACGATCCGCTGCCGTCGGTCGTCGAGGCGATCGCCGAGGGCGCGAGGCAGATCAACCGGTACCCCGATCCTGGCGCGGTCAAGCTCACCGAGATGATCGCGGCCAGGTACGGGGTGCCGGCCGAGCATGTGGCGCTCGGCGCGGGCTCGGTCACCGTGGCCCAGCAGCTGTTCGAGACGTTCGGCGAGCCGGGCGTCGAGGTGATCTACGCCTGGCGCTCCTTCGAGGCGTACCCGCTGCTGGCGGACCTGGCCGGGGTGACCTCCGTCCGGGTGCCGCTGGCCGGCGAGGACCACGACCTGGACGCCATGGCGGCGGCCGTCACCGACCGCACCTCCATGATCTTCGTCTGCAACCCGAACAACCCGACCGGCACCTCCATCCGGCGCGCCGAGCTCGAGGCGTTCCTCGACAAGGTCCCCTCCGACGTGCTGGTGGTGCTGGACGAGGCCTACCGTGAGTACGTCCGCGACGCCGACGTCCCCGACGGGCTCACCCTCTACCGCGACCGGCCCAACGTGTGCGTCCTGCGTACCTTCTCCAAGGCGTACGGCCTGGCGGGGCTGCGCGTGGGCTACCTGATCGGGCACGAGCCCGTGGCCGCGGCCGTCCGCAAGACGATCGTCCCGTTCGCGGTCAACCACCTGGCGCAGCTGGCCGCCATCGCCTCGCTGGAGACGCAGGCCGAGAAGGAACTGCTGGACCGGGTCGACTTCGTGGTCAAGGAGCGCACCAGGGTCCGCGAGGCGCTCGTCGCGCAGGGCTGGACGGTGCCGCCGACGGAGGCCAACTTCGTGTGGCTGCGCCTCGGCGAGCGCACGACGGACTTCGCGGCGGCGTGCGCGGTCGAGGGTGTGGCGGTGCGGCCGTTCCCCGGTGAGGGGGCGCGCGTGTCGATCGGCACCCCCGAGGCCAACGACGCCTTCCTGCGGGCGGCGGCCGACTTCCGCCAGTCCTGACGGGACCGTCCGGGCCGTCCCGCCGGGAGGCGGCCCGGGTTCGCGTGGTCACTCCAGGCGGAGGGTCTCGTGCCGCGTGGCAGGCAGCTCATGGAGGGTCTGGTGCCGCGTGGCCTATGGTTCCTGGCCACCGCTCACACCGAGGCGGACGTCGGCCCCATCGTCGACGCGTTCGCCGACGCTCTGCGGTCGCTTCCGCTCGGTTGTGATCACCAGCGCGACGCCGATCAGGATGACGAGACCGCCGCCGAGGATCCGCGGCGTCACCGGCTCGCCCAGCACCAGCGCGCCGAGCGCGACGGCCACCGCGGGATTGACGTACGCGTAGGTCGCCACCAGCGAGATGGGCGCGTTCCCCAGCAGCCAGACGAACGAGGTGAACCCGACCAGCGACCCCACCAGGATCAGGTACGCCAGCCCCACCCACGACCGGCCGGAGATCGCCGCCAGGTCCGTCCGCTCACCGAGCCCGGTGCCGAGCACCGCGAGTCCGAGGCCGCCGACGATCATCTCGACCGTGCTGGCGGCGAACGGGTTGGCCGGCATCGAGATGCGGCTCGACAGGAACGACCCCACCGCCCACGACAGTGATCCGATCAGCACGATGATGGTGCCGGTCGTCGAGTTCGCGCCGTGCCCGCCGGTGAGCGACAGCGCCGCCACGCCGACGAGGCCGATCAGCACGCCCGTCAGGGTGAGCACCTGTGGCCGGTCCCTGACCAGGAACCGGAACATCACCAGCCACAGCGGCACGGAGGCCACGAGCAGCGCCGCCAGGCCGGTGGAGATGTGCTGTTCGGCGACGGCGAGCAGGCCGTTGCCGAGTGTCAGCAGCAGCAACCCCGCCAGCGCCGCGCCGGCCAACTCCCTGCGGGTCATCCTGAACGCCGCGGTCCCGTTCTTGGCCAGCAGGAACCCGCCCAGCAGGATGCCTGCCGTGATGAACCGCATGGCCCCGCTGAGCATGGGCGGGATTGTCTCGACGGCGACGGCGATGCCGAGGTAGGTAGACCCCCACACCACGTAGACGATGCCCAGGGCCACCCAGATGAGCAGCCGCTTGTCAGTGGTGTTCTGTGTCATAGCTACTGACAATAACGAGTGGCCATGTGACGGTGTACGGCACCCCCACCGGGGGGACGACCGCCGGACCAGGCGATCAGCGCCGCCCACGCAAGCCCGGGGGATGCGCCGCCGGAGCAGGCGATCCCGGCCCTCCGCGCAAGCCCTGGGGAGGCGTAGGGGAGCGGGCGATCACGGCTGCCCGGGGGATGCGCTGTCGGATCAGACGATTATGGCCGTCCGTTGGAAACCCCGGCCCCGCACTCCCGGTGACGCGTATCCCTTGGACAGACGGCGGCCCCGCGCCAGGGGTGGCGCGGGGCCGGGCGTGCCGTACGAAACCCAGAAAAGGTAGGGGTCCGCCGCCCCGAGAAGGGGAAGGGGGGCGGCGGACCGGACTGGTGGTGACGTCAGCGCGGGCCGAGCTTCTCCACGATCAACCGGTACAGCTGGCGCGGACGGCCCGGCTGGGGCGTGCGGTTCGGCGGAAGCGGCCACGCGAGTCCCTCGTCAACCAGCGTGCGCAGCAACCGCCGAGCGGTGCGCGGAGTGACTCCGAGCATCTTCCCCGCCCCTTCGGCGTCCACCACGGTGTCGCCCCCCTCCAGTTTCGCCGCCAGCCTGGCGAGCACCTCGACGCCTTTCGGCTTGAGCGGCGTCGAACCCTGAGGGGGCATCCTCGGCGCGGGGATCAGTGCTCTCCCCTCGCGATCGACCGCGAACCCCTGTGCCTGCTTGCCCGCCTGCGAGCGCGCGAGCGCCGCACGGGCGTGGGATTCCGCGTCATGTGTCGTACGGCCCATGCCCACGCCCACCTCGACCGCCAGGCCGAGTTCGTCGCGCACTCTGGCGGCGAACGGCAGCACACGGAAGCCGTCGGTCGCGGACGCGATCGAGCCACGGGTGGCGATGATCAGGTAGCTGTGGTCGTCGATGGGCCAGACGGTGGCGTTGATCCTGTTGGCCTCCTGGACCAGTAGGCGGTGCAGTGACAGGCGCAGTTCGTCGCGCCAGTAGCGGGGCGCCGCGCGGCGCACGGGCTCCCGCAGTGTCGGTACCTCGACGAGTACGACGGTGAGTTGTGACTCCTCCAATCTGTGGTGGGCGCCGAGCAGCGCCGCGGTATGCAGCGCGGACCGCACGGCCGCCGATGTGGGTCTGATCCTGATCACGGGCACGCCCGCGGTGTGCAGCCGGTCCGCGACCGCGGGAAGGCATGTCAGCGCTCCCGTCGTCGCGCCCTGCCGGGCCAGCCGTTCGTGGTAGGCCGCGATCGTGCCGGTGGCGCCCGGCTCGTCGCGGCTGTGCACGTCCGTCGCCGGGATGCCCAGATCGGTGTAGGCCTCCTCGACGTCGGCGCGTGACACCACGTCGATGCTCACCCGTTGCGGGTCGAGCCGCGGGTCGATCGCCGCCTTCGCCAGCGCGGCGACCAGCGCGGCGCCGCCGAGCTGGACATACGTCGCGGGCATCGTCAGCACCCCTGACCGCCTTGCCAGGTCATAGGGAACCGGGCTGGCGAACAGACACGCGTCCACCCCCGGTCCAAGCCTGGTGACCTTGTCCGCCGCCTCCTGCTCGTCGCGGTAGGCGGCGGCCACGAGGCGGCAGGGAAGGGGTGCCGCGGCATGACCCATCAGCATCACGCGCTCGACCAGATCGTGAGGTCCGACCACACCGATAGTGAGGTCCGGTGTCATGGCGCCCGGGCGTGATACTCGGTGAGGCTCTTCGGTCCGCTCGACCAATGTTCGTCCCATCCTGCCGTCCATTGCAGTGCTCTCTTTTGGAACGATCGCTCGCGAGGGCCATAATGTCACGCCCAAATTTTCCAGAAAGCGACTCTGGAATGAGTTTCAGCAGCTCAGGCCGGAGAAACTTCGCGGATAATATCCGCGCCCAAGGCCCGCATTCGCTCGGCCAGATGCGCATGGCCACGGTCGATCAGATAGCCCGACTCGA
The DNA here is from genome assembly GCF_053605785.1 of Nonomuraea sp. NPDC003754. NCBI lineage: Bacteria > Bacillati > Actinomycetota > Actinomycetes > Streptosporangiales > Streptosporangiaceae > Nonomuraea > Nonomuraea sp. NPDC003754. The sequence continues at coordinate 90,998 of NZ_JBSGJX010000003.1, read as the reverse complement.
TGACCGTCTCGCCTTCGGCGGCGAGCCCGGCCAGAACGAGCGCGATTCCCGAGCGGAGATCGTGGGCCGTCACCCGCGTGCCGGTGAGTGGAGTGTGGCCGTGGACGGTGGCGGCGTTGTCCTTGACCCTGACGTCGGCGCCCATCTTGTTGAGCTCGCCGGCCAGCGCGAACCGGCCGTCGAAGATGCGCTCGTGGATGTAGCTGATGCCGTCGGCGAAGCAGGCCACGGTCATCATCGGCGACTGCAGGTCGGTGGCGAAGCCGGGGTAGGTGTCGGTGATGACGTTGATCGGCTTCAGCGGGCTGTGGTGGCAGCGGACGCTGAGCACCGCGCCCTGGGTGGCGAACTCCACACCCATCTGCTCGAGCTTGTAGCGGACCACGCCGAGGTCGAGGCCGGTGCCGACGAGGTTGAGCTCGCCACCGGTGATGACCGCCGCCATGGCGAACACGCCCGCGTCGAGCCGGTCGGGCATCACGGTGTGCTCGACCGCGCGCAGCTCGCTGACGCCCTCGACGGTGATGAACCCGGTGCCGCCGCCGCTGATCTTCGCGCCCATCTTGGTGAGCATGTCGATCACGTCGAGCACCTCGGGCTCGAGCGCGGCGTTCTCGATCACGGTCGTGCCGCTGGCCAGCGCGGCGGCCATGATGAGGTTCTCGGTGCCGGTGTGGGAGGGGGTGTCGAGGTACAGGGTCGCGCCCGTCAGCCCGGAGGACTTGACGTGGATGACGGTCTCGCTCTCGTCGACGATCGCGCCCAGGCGCTTGTAGCCGAGGTAGTGGAAGTCGAGGTTGCGGCTGCCGAGGTTGCAGCCGCCGACGCCCTCGACCACGGCCTCACCCAGCCGGTGCAGCAGCGCGGGCGTGAACAGGACCGAACCGCGGAAGCGCCTGGCGATCTCGGCGGGCAGGATCGGGCTGGTCAGCTTGGAGGCGTCGATGACCAGCGTGCGCTCGGCCTCGTGGAGCTCCACGTGCGCGCCGACGGCCTGGGCGAGCTCGACCGCCCGGCGCACGTCCTCGATGATCGGGACGTTGCGCAGGACCGTACGGCCCTCGGCCGCGAGCAGGGCGGCGCCGATCATGGGCAGCACGGCGTTCTTCGCGCCCTGGATGAACGCGGTTCCACGCAGTGCGTTGCCACCGCGCACGCGGTAACGGACCATTCGCTTCCGCTCTCCCTCGGTAAAAGTGATCTGGGTAAAAGTGATTCGACCGCGCCCACAGTAGCCGCTGTGGACGCGTGACCCGGCCGATTCGCCCCGTGACTACCCGGTAAAGGAGAGTCCTGTGAGGCGTTCGTACGCCTCGACATAGCGCCGGCGCGTCCGCTCGACCACTTCGGCGGGAAGAGGCGGCGGCGCTTCAGTGGATGATTTGTCCCATCCAGATTCCGGCGAAGTTAGCCAATCACGGACATATTGCTTGTCAAATGAGGGCTGCGCGCGGCCCGGCTGCCACTCGTCGAGCGGCCAGAAGCGGGAGGAGTCGGGCGTGAGGACCTCGTCGCCCAGCGTCAGCACCCCGTCGGCGTCCCAGCCGAGCTCGATCTTGGTGTCGGCGAGGATGATGCCGCGCTCGCGGGCGATCTCCGCGCCCCTCTCGTAGACGGCGAGCGTGATCCTGCGGATCTCGTGCGCGGTCTCCTCCCCGACCTGCGCCACCACCTCGTCGAAGGAGATCGGCTCGTCGTGCTCGCCGACCGGGGCCTTGGTGGACGGGGTGAAGATCGGCTCGGGCAGCCGCGAGCCGTCCTCCAGGCCCTGCGGCAGCCGTACGCCGGAGACGGCGCCGTCGCGGCGGTAGTCGGCCAGGCCCCCGCCCGCCAGATACCCGCGCGCCACGCACTCGACCGGCACCATGCGCAGCGGCTTGCACACCATGCTGCGCGTGTCGGGCGCGGGACCGGCCAGGTGGTGGGGGACGATGTCCTTGAGCTGCTCGAACCACCACAGCGACAGCTGCGTGAGGATCGCCCCCTTGTCGGGGATGTCGGGGCGCAGCACGTGGTCGAAGGCCGAGATCCGGTCGGAGGCGACCATCAGCAGCAGGCCCTCGTCGGTCTCGTAGAGGTCGCGAACCTTGCCGGAGTGCAGGTGTTTCATCGGGCGATGTCCGTCCTGTGGTGGGAGCCGCGCAGCCTGACCCTGCCGACCAGCTCGTAGGCGTTGTTCCTGGCGCTCTGCTGGTCGGGACCCGTGCCGACCACGGCCAGCACCCTGCCGCCCGCGGAGACCGTCCGGCCGTCCTTGACCGCCGTGCCGGCGTGCAGGACGTAGGCGTGCTCCGTCGGCTCCAGGCCGGTGATCACGTCGCCCTTCACCGGGTCGGCCGGGTAGTTCTCCGCCGCGACGACGACGGCCACCGCCGAGCCGGCGCGGTAGGCCAGCGGCGGCTGCTCGGCCAGCGTGCCCGTCGCGCACGCCATGAGCACCCCGGCCAGCGGCGTCTCCAGGCGGTCGAGCACGACCTGCGTCTCGGGGTCGCCGAAGCGCGCGTTGAACTCGACGACCTTCGGCCCCTTCGACGTCAGCGCCAGCCCGACGTAGAGCACCCCGTTGTACGGCAGGCCCCGCCGCGCCAGCTCGCTCACGGTCGGGTGCACGACCTCGCGCATCACCTGCTCCGCCAGGCCCTCGGGCGCCCACGGCAGCGGCGTGTAGGCGCCCATGCCGCCGGTGTTCGGGCCCTGGTCGCCGTCGTAGGCGCGCTTGAAGTCCTGGGCCGGCTGCAGCGCCACGGCAGTCGCGCCGTCGCACAGCGCGAACAGCGACACCTCGGGGCCGTCGAGGAACTCCTCGATCACCACCCGCTCGCACGCCTCCGCGTGCTCCAGCGCCGCGGCGTGGTCGTCGGTGACGACCACGCCCTTGCCGGCCGCCAACCCGTCGTCCTTGACCACGTACGGCGCGCCGAACTCCGCGAGCGCCGCCTCGGCCTCCTCCCGCGTCGCGCAGGTGCGCGACCGCGCCGTGGGAACGCCCGCGGCCTGCATGATCTCCTTGGCGAACGCCTTGGAGCCCTCGATCATCGCCGCCTCGCGTCCGGGGCCGAAGCAGGGGATCCCGCTCGAGCGGACCGCGTCGGCCACGCCCGCCACCAGCGGCGCCTCGGGCCCGACGACGACCAGGTCGGCGCCGAGCTTCTCGGCCAGCCCGGCGACCTGTTGGGGGTCGGTGGGGACGATGTCGTGCAGGGTCGCGATCTCCGCGATGCCGGCGTTGCCCGGCGCACAGTGGAGCTCGGAAACCTGGGGGTCGAGTTTGAGCGAGCGGCACAGGGCGTGTTCCCGCCCGCCGGATCCAATCACAAGAACGCGCACCCGCTCATTCTCCCAGCTCGCACCGCGCCCCTCACACTCGCGTGGCCTTCTCGCCGCCGCGGGGACACCGCTCCCGCAACCGTCGAGAAGCGCCCCCGGGGCGGTCCGCGCCACGGGACGGACGAAGGCGTGGCCACGTGGTCGAGGAGCGGATGTGCGGGAATCGGGACGAATCTTTGTGACGTTCTACGCGATCAGCCGGTCTGACCCGAGTAAGGTGTGGGGGGTTACCGGCCTGTGGTAGTTTGGGTCGGCTTTGCGGCGTCTTGTGTGATTGGAGGTGGTCCGGGATGAATCCTGGTGATCCGAGCAGTACTCGCCCGCGCACGATCATCGTGCGCACCCCCGACCACTCCAATTCGGCAGCCTGATCGTGCCTCCACGCATCTCCAGATTGAGGTGATCTTTCGTCCTGCGTGGACCGTGCCAGGTCGGGCGGGAAGGGACTGCCATGCGCTCGTCCACCATTTTCCGTCGCATCAACCGTCACCCCGTGCCCGTGCACACCGCGCGCCAGCTGGCCAAGCCGCTGGGTGCTTCCTGCGTTCCCCCCGTTGACTCCATCGTCGAGTACGGCGCCTACGTCAACGGCAAGAAGATCGACGCTGACGGCATCGTCGAGTCGCTCAAGCTCGTCCGGCAGCACAACCTCGACAGCGACGGACCCAAGGCGTTCGTCTGGGTCGGCCTCCACGAGCCAGAGGCGCCCGAGGTCGAGTGGCTGGCCGAGGTGTTCGGCCTGCACCCCCTCTCGGTGGAGGACGCGGTCAAGGCCCACCAGCGGCCCAAGATCGAGCGCTACGGCGACTCCCTGTTCATGGTGCTGAAGACGATCGCCTACCTCGACCACGACGAGCTGACCGCGACCAGCGAGATCATCGCCACCGGCGAGATCATGGTCTTCCTCGGCGCCGACTTCGTCGTGACCGTGCGCCACGGCCACCACTGCCCGCTGTCGGAGGTGCGCGAGAAGCTCGAGGACAAGCCCAAGCTGATCAACCGCGGCCCCACCGGCGTCCTGCACGCCATCTCCGACCACGTGGTCGACCGCTACCTCCAGGTCGCCGACCTGATGCAGCTCGAGCTCGAAGAGGTCGAGGCCACCGTCTTCGCCGACGTCAGCTCCCGCGACATCAACCGCATCTACCAGCTCAAGCGCGAGATGCTGGAGATGAAGCGCGCCGTCACCCCGCTGCAGGCCCCGATGGCCACCCTGCCCCAGCGCCGCGTCATCCCGAGCGAGATGCGCGAGTACTTCCGCGACGTCAGCGACCACCTGGCCAGGGTGTGCGAGCAGGTCGAGTCGAGCAACGAGCTCGCCAACTCGATCCTGCAGGCGGCGCTCGCCCGCTCCAACACCCTCGCCAACGAGGACATGCGCAAGATCTCGTCCTGGGTGGCGATCATCAGCGTGCCCACGATGATCGCGGGCATCTACGGGATGAACTTCGACGTCATGCCGGAGCTCCGGCAGACGTGGGGGTACCCCGTGGTGATCGGCGTCATGGTCATGGCCTGCACGCTGCTGTACCGCGGCTTCCGCCGTAACGGCTGGCTCTGACCGCCGCGCGTGCCCTCCGCTGTAACGGCCGGAGGGCATCGCGCCCGAGCCGAAGATCAGACGCCCACCGGCTTGAGGGGGCCGACGGGGCGGGGGAGGGGGAGCCCGCGCTCCTCCCACAACGCGCGCATCCGGTCCGGGTAGTCGGTGACGACGCCCGCCACGTTCAGGTCGAGCAGGCGCGCGGCCGTCCTGGCGTCGTTCACCGTCCACACCACGACGGGCAGCCCGGCGGCCGCCGCCTGGCTCATCAGCGTCTCGTCCACCATCACGTGCTCGGGCGACAGCGCCGTGCCACCGGCGGCGCGCGCCGCGGCGGGGATGTCATCGCCCAGGTCGTCGTGCCAGTGCAGGGTGTCGGGCTCGATCAGCGCGAACCGCGGGGTCTCGGGCGCGAGCCGGGCCGCGTGCCCGATGATCCGCCAGTCGAAGCTGAGGACGGCCGCGTTGCCGAGCCTGCCGTGCCGGTCGAGCTCGGCCACCACCAGCTCGGTGAACTCCAGCGGGTCCGGCGTCAGCTCGGGCCTGGTCGGATCCGACTTCAGCTCGACGTGCAGCCGCACCGTGGCGGCGTCGTAGGCGTTCACCAGCCCGAGCACCGCGCCGAACGTCGGCATGCGCGTGTCCGGCATGGACTTCTGGGTGAGCGCGAACGGGTCGTCGGGGTGCCGGGGCAGCCGCACGCCGACGTCCAGCATGCGCAGCTGGGCGTGGGTGAGGGTGTTGATCGGCTTGCCCACGTAGGGGAACAGCGGGTCCTGCGCGGTCAGCGGCCGCGTGTCCGCGCTCGTCACCGCGGAGACGGTGAGGTCGTGTGTGAGCACCAGGCGCCGGTCGGCGGTGAGCGCGACATCGAGCTCGAGCGCGTGGACGCCCAGCTCCATGGCATGGCTCAACCCGGGCAGGGTGTTCTCGGGCCAGAGACCTCTCGCACCCCGGTGACCGTGAATTTCGGCATGCACACCGGGACCCTACCGCCCGTCCGGCACCTTGGCGCGACAGCCACGCCGGTAGCTGTTTGTCCCGCTCTCTCGGCTTCTTTCTATCTTGTACGGCTATCGCATAGTTAGGCCCACCGTGGTCACCGGCCGGCGCCCGTCCATCACGCCGCTCCAGCGCCGCCGCCGCCCCGCCGTCACGCCGGGATCGTCGGCCGCCCCCTTCGGGACGGCGTGACGGCGGGGACCGGAGGCCGGGATCAGACCAGGGAGTGCAGCTCGATCGTCTGGTCGCGGCCGGGGCCGACACCGATCGCCGAGATGCGCGACTCGCTCAGCTCCTCCAGCGTCCGCACGTACGCCTGGGCGTTCGGCGGCAGGTCCTCGAACGACCTGGCCTTGGAGATGTCCTCCTGCCAGCCGGGGAACTCCTCGTAGATCGGCTTGGCGTGGTGGAAGTCCGTCTGCGTCATCGGGATCTCGTCGTGGCGCACCCCGTCGACGTCGTAGGCCACGCACACCGGGATCCGCTCCAGGCCCGACAGCACGTCCAGCTTGGTGAGGAAGAAGTCGGTGACGCCGTTGATCCGGGTGGCGTAACGGGCGATGACCGCGTCGAACCAGCCGCAGCGGCGGTTGCGCCCCGTCGTCACGCCGTACTCGCCGCCCGTCGTGCGCAGCCAGTCGCCCACCTCGTCGGTCAGCTCCGTCGGGAACGGGCCCGAGCCGACGCGGGTCGTGTACGCCTTCAGGATGCCGATCACCCGCGTGAGACGGTTCGGCGGGATGCCCGCGCCGGCGCACGCCCCGCCGCTGGTCGGCGACGACGACGTGACGAACGGGTAGGTGCCGTGGTCGATGTCGAGCAGCGTGCCCTGGCCGCCCTCCAGCAGCACGAACTTGTCCTCGTCCAGGGCCTTCTTCAGCACCAGCGAGGTGTCGGCGATGTGCGGCTTGAGCCGCTCCGCGTAGCCGAGGTACTCCTCCAGCACCTGCTGCGCGTCGATGCCGCGCCGGTTGTAGACCTTGGTCAGCACCTGGTTCTTCTCGCCGAGGACCACCTCGATCTTCTTGGCGAGGATGCCCGGGTCGAGCAGGTCCTGCACGCGGATGCCCATCCGGTAGATCTTGTCGCCGTAGGCGGGGCCGATGCCGCGGCCGGTCGTGCCGATCCTTGCCTTGCCGAGGTAGCGCTCGGTCACCTTGTCGAGCGCCTTGTGGTGGGGCATGATCAGGTGCGCGTTCGCCGAGATCAGCAGGCGCTCGGCGGAGATGCCGCGCGCGGCCAGGGCGTCCAGCTCGGACAGCAGCACGCCGGGATCGATCACCACGCCGTTGCCGATCACGGGGATCACGTCAGGCGACAGGATGCCGGTGGGCACCAGATGCAGCGCGTACTTCTGGTCGCCGATGACGATCGTGTGCCCCGCGTTGTTACCGCCCTGGTAGCGGACCACGTAGTCGACGGCACCGCCGAGGAGGTCGGTGGCCTTTCCCTTGCCCTCATCGCCCCACTGGGCGCCCAAGACAACGACAGCCGGCATGGTATCTCTCCCGAGCAAAACGAAAACCCCTGGCGCAAGCGCGACAGGGGCTCTTGCGTGGAGAGACTACCCGAGTATGCCCAAACGTCCCAAGCGCTAACTCTTGGTGAGCGCGTCGTAGGCCTCGGCGCTGCTGTCCTTCAGGAACTGCGAGCAGCGCTCCGCCTCGTCCTTCTCGCCGATCGCCTGGGCGGCCCTGGACAGGGCATACAGGCAGCGCAGGAAGCCGCGGTTGGGCTCGTGCTCCCACGGGATCGGCCCGTGCCCCTTCCACCCGTGGCGGCGCAGCTGGTCGAGCCCACGGTGGTAGCCGGTGCGGGCGAAGGCGTAGGAGGTGACGGCGTGACCGTTGGCGAAGTACTCGTCCGCGAGCGCGGCCCATGCCGCCGGGTAGGCGGGGTAGCGCGCCGCCACGTCGGACGCCTTAGCGCCGGATTCCAGCGCCTCTCGGGCCTCGGGCACGTCCGGCAGGTGAGTCGGGGGCGGCCCGGCGAGAAGGTTATCCATAGGACAAGTCATACCCGTCGGGCGGCGGAAGTGGCTAGGAGATCTTTGTCGCAGTACACGGACCTTCACCGGCGCGGGACCGGCCGGACCTGTGACGGTCGCGCCCGCCCGCCCTCCACGTCTAGTGGACCGCGTCCAGCCGTACGCGCTGGTCCTCGGTCAGCTCGAGGTCGACCGCGGCCAGGCTCTCGTCCAGCTGGGCCACCGACGACCCCCCCACCAGCGGGATCACCGGGAAGCCACCGCCGATCTGCCAGGCCAGCACCACCTGGTTCACCGTCGCCCCGGTCTCCTCGGCGACCTCGCGCAGGACGGCGAGCCGGGCGGGCGTCCCCGGGTGGTCGTAGTCGCGCGGCAGCGGCTTGTCCTGCCTGACGTAGGCGCCGCCGAGCAGCGGCGAGTAGGCGACCAGGGTCAGGCCGGGCTCGGCCCGCAGGTAGCTCAGCAGCTCGGCTCCCGCGTGGCCCAGGCTGCCGTCCTCGAAGATCGACTCGGGTACGTCGAAGCGCGGGCGCAGGTGGCTGTGCTGGTACTGCAGGACCTCGTAGCCGGGCAGTCCCGCCGCCGCCGCGATGGCGCGGGCCCGCTCCACCCGCCAGATCGCGTGGTTGCTGACGCCGAGCAGGCCCACGGTGCCCTCCGCCACCAGCTCGGCGAAGCCCTCGACCGTCTCGCGCAGCGGGACCGCGCGGTCCTCGATGTGCGCGTAGAGCAGGTCGAGCCGGTCCACGCCGAGGCGTTCCCTGCTGCGCTCGGCCGACTCCCTGATGACCTTCGCCGACAGCCCCTCGGCGTTGTCGACGTAGCTGGTGCCGGGCGCGAGGGGCCGCGCTCCGAGCTTCGTGGCGATGACGATCTCGTCGCCGATGCCGCGGCTGCGCCGCCACCGGCCCAGCAGCTCCTCGCTCTGCCCGCCCTGCCCGCCGTCGACCCAGAAGGCGTAGTTGTCGGAGGTGTCGATGAACGTCCCGCCGGCCTCGACGTAGCGGTCCAGGACGGCGAAGGAGGTCTGCTCGTCGGTCACCGAGCCGAAGAGCATCGCGCCGAGGGCGAGGACGCTCACCTCGCGACGGGTCGTCGGGTCGGTGCCGATGGTGCGGTACTTCATGGTCTTCCTCCGGTACGGCCCGCTCGTCCGGGCTCCTGTACGGGAGTCTGGGACGTGGAGTGCGCTCCAGGTCAAGCTCGGATAGGGCCGATCTGTCCGGCTTCGCCCCTGCGACGATCATCGGTCGATAAGGTGCGGTGAAGCGGCTCAGGGCACGGGAGGGAGCACGATGTCGACGGTCATCGACAAGGTGGCGTGGGTACGGCTGGAAGGCGGCAGGATCCTCAGCACACGCTCCCGGGGCAAGGACGTCTACTACATTCCCGGCGGCAAGCGCGAAGAGGGCGAGAGCGACACCGAGACGCTCCTGCGGGAGATCGAGGAGGAGCTCACCGTCGAGATCCAGCCCGACACCATCGCGGGCCTGGGCGTCTACGAGGCCCAGGCGCATGGACATCCCGACGGCGTGCTGGTCCGCATGACCTGCTACAGCGGCGACTACCGCGGCACGCTCGCGCCCGGCAGCGAGATCGAGGAGGTCGTCTGGCTGACGTACGCCGACCGCGACCGGATCGCGCCCGTCGACCAGCTGATCTTCGACGACCTCAGGGCGGCAAGTCTGCTCGACTGAGTCCGTGCGGTCACGACGCGCGGAGATCTTGACTGCTAGGGTGCGAGGCATGTCGAGAGTGCGGCGATTTATCCGCCCCCGGCCGGCGATGCCGGCCGCCGGGGCGCATCGGCGTGCTCTCCCTGACAGGACACGTGCTCTGACCTGACAGGACGAAGGCGGCCGCAGCGGTGCCCGGCGGCGGGCCGGCCGGGGGAGAACTCCCGTCCGCTGCGAACCGATCGGAGTCCCCGTGTCCACTGCCGTCTCTCCCCGCCTCCTCCACGCCGACGAGCTCGCCCGCGCGTTGACCGTCCGGGATCTGAGCGACCCCGCCCAGGGGCCGCACGCCGTCCAGCTCGTCGTCGACACCCTCGTCCGGGCCCTCGCGGCCGCCTGGCGCGACGACGTCCGGGTGGTGCGGGCCCACCCCCTCGTGCCCGTCGAGGACAACTACGAACGGCTCGGCTACCCGCCGGACGCCGTCACCCGTGACGCCCGCTACACCCGCTACGCCAGCCAGACCTGCATGCTGCGCAGCCACACCAGCGCCGTCATCCCGCCCACCCTCCGCGAGCTGGCCCGGCAGACCACCTCCACCGGCCGGTACGGCTGGCACGACGTCCTGCTGGCCTGTCCGGGTCTGGTCTACCGGCGCGACGTCGTCGACCGCCTCCACACCGGCACCCCGCACCAGCTCGACCTCTGGCGCGTCGTCACGGGGCGGCCGATGGACACCGGCGACCTCGACGAGATGATCGCCGCCGTCGTGACCGCGGCGCTTCCCGGCCTGCCGTATCGGGCTGTCCCGGCATCGCACCCCTACACCTCGAACGGCCGGCAGGTCGACGTCCAGGTCGGCGGGGAGTGGATCGAGATCGCCGAGTGCGGCCTGGCCGCGCGCCGGGTCCTGACGGACGCGGGGCTGGACCACACGGTCAGCGGGCTCGCCATGGGCCTCGGACTGGACCGGCTGCTGATGCTGCGCAAGGGGATCCCCGACATCCGCCTGCTGACCTCCGCCGACGCCCACATCGCCGACCAGATGCTGGACCTGGCGCCCTACCGGGCGGTGTCCAAGCATCCGCCGATCTCCCGCGACCTGTCGGTGGCCGTGCCGGCCGACGCCGACGCCGAGACGCTGGGCGGAGCGGTCCGCGACGCGCTGGGCGCGCACGCCGACGCCATCGAGGAGATCAGGGTCGTCGCCGAGACCCCGGTCGAGGAACTGCCGCGCGCGGCGGTGGAACGCCTGGGGGCGCTGCCCGGCCAGAAGAACGTGCTGCTCCGCATCGTGTTGCGCGACCCGGCCCGGACGATGTCCGACCAGGAGGCGAACGCGCTGCGCGACCGGGTCTACGCCGCCGTCCACCGGGGAGGCGCCCACCAGTGGGCCGGCCCGCCGCCCCGGCAGGCGTGACGATCCGACCCTGCAAGCCGGATGAAAGGGATAAGTAACCCGATACCTCTACAAATGACTCGGGTCGTGCGACGCGGACATCGCACGCGGAGAACGGCACATCCGGGCAGCCGCACGACCCGCCGACCAGCTCGGACCCGCCGAGGCGCGCACCGGCGGGCCGGCCGCACATATCGGGGATCACCTGCCCGCAACGAGACCGTCCTGGTCCGCGCCTGACCGAGGACCCGCAGGCGCCCGGCGTCACGCGCCGGGCGCCTCGCACGCCCGCGGTCCGCCCGCGGATCAGCGGGTCACCGCACCGGTCCGCCCGCGGACCGGTGCGTCACCGCCCGGCCGTCAGAGCTTGGTGCCCGCCGACTTCAGGTCCTGGCAGGCCTGCACGATCCTGGCCGCCATGCCGGCCTCCGCCGTCTTGCCGTACGAGCGGGGGTCGTAGGCCTTCTTGTTGCCGACGTCCCCGTCGACCTTCAGCACCCCGTCGTAGTTGCGGAACATGTGGTCGGCGATCGGCCGGGTGAAGGCGTACTGCGTGTCGGTGTCGATGTTCATCTTCACCACGCCGTAGGAGATCGCCTCGTGGATCTCCTCCAGCAGCGAGCCGGAGCCGCCGTGGAAGACCAGGTCGAACGGCTTCTCCTTGCCGTACTTGGCGCCGACGGCCTCCTGGATCTCCTTCAGCACCGTCGGGCGCAGCTTCACGTGGCCCGGCTTGTAGACGCCGTGCACGTTGCCGAACGTCGCGGCGAGCATGTAGCGGCCGTTCTCGCCGATGCCGACGGCCTCGGCGGTGGCCAGCGCGTCCTCGGCGGTCGTGTAGAGCTTCTCGTTGATCTCGCCGACGACGCCGTCCTCCTCGCCGCCGACGACGCCGATCTCCATCTCCATGACGATGTTCGCCCGGTGGCACTTGTCGAGCAGCTCGCGCGCGATCGACAGGTTCTCCTCCAGCGGTACGGCGGAGCCGTCCCACATGTGGGAGTTGAAGATCGGGTCGCCACCCCGCTCAAGGGACAGCTCGATCAACGGCCGCATGAAGCCGTCGAGCTTGTCCTTGGGGCAGTGGTCGGTGTGCAGCGCCACGGTGACGGGGTAGTTCTTGGCCACCACTTTGGCGTACTCGGCCAGGGCCACGGCTCCGGACACCATGTCCTTCACCGTGGCGCCCGAGAGGAACTCGGCGCCACCGGTGGACACCTGGATGATCCCGTCGCTCTCGGCCTCGGCGAATCCGCGCAGGGCGGCGTTCAAGGTCTGCGACGAGGTCACGTTGATCGCCGGGTAGGCGAACCCGCCCGCTTTGGCCCGGTCGAGCATCTCGGCGTAGACCTCTGGAGTCGCGATAGGCATGGTTCAGCTCCCTGGAATGTATTCGGCCTGCGTGCCCAGTATTCCCAACTCCTTACCCGCTGGGGTAGTGACAACGCACGCCCGATGAAGGCCACCCTCCAGGTAGGCTCACCCCGTGGAATCGATCCTGGACCTCGTGGACCCGCAGTGGTGGCTCACCATGCTCGGCGCGTTCGCGACCATCGGCGTGCTCGCCATCATCTTCGCGGAGACGGGTCTGCTGATCGGCTTCTTCCTGCCGGGTGATTCGCTGCTGGTGGCCGCGGGCATCTTCAGCTCCGCCGCGGCGGCCAAGGGCATCGGCATCGAGCCGCTGTCGTTTCCCGTGCTGGTCATCGGCACCCCGCTGTGCGCGGTGGCGGGCGCGCAGCTGGGCCATCTGATAGGCGCGAAGGTCGGGCGCAAGCTGTTCGACAAGCCCGACTCGCGGTTGTTCAAGCGCGAGTACGTCGACAAGGCCGAGTACTACTTCGACAAGTTCGGTCCCGCCAAGGCCGTGGTGATCGCCAGGTTCGTGCCCATCGTCCGCACGTTCATGAACCCGGTCGCGGGCGTGCTGGAGATGCCGGCGCGCACGTTCTTCGTGTGGAACGTGGTCGGCGGCCTGCTGTGGGTCGAGAGCATGCTGTTCATCGGCCACTTCCTCGGCAACCAGGTCGACCCGGAGCAGATCGACAAGTACATCCTGCCCGGCGTCTTCCTCATCGTGCTGATCTCGGTGATCCCGATCATCGTCGAGGTCGTGAAGAGCCGCAGGGCCGGCGGCCGTTCGGTTCCCGAGCCGCAGGGCAAACACCACCGCATTCCGTGATGCCGCTCGGAGGGCGGCCACCTCGTTGGCTACCCTCCCCCTTGTGGGACGGCATCGAACCGATCCGATGGGGACGGCCCGCCTGGCGCTGATCGGCGTGGGGGCCGTCCTGCTGGTGGCTCTGGTGTTCCTCGGCATCCGCTCGCTCATGGCCGTGCTGTCGGTCGCCGACCCCGCGCCGCGGCCGTCGGCGACGCCGCGGCAGACGGTCACGACCGCGGGCCGGGTGCCGACGCTCTCCATCGTGTGCGCGGCGCAGACCTGCCCGCCGGTGCTGGTCAGGGTGCCCGGCGGTGACGTGCTCAACGACCGTGACCTGACCAGCGGCGAGGAGATCTCGTTCTTCGAGGCCGAGCTCGACGTCGCCCTCGAGGACGCCGGCACGGTGAAGGTCACCGTGAACGGCGAGCCCCGCCCGCCGGGCAGGGCGGGTCAGCGCGAGACGTTCTCCGTCACGCGCTCGGCCCAGGACCCCACGGGATGAGGCCCGCGGGAGAGGGGCTCCCTCAGCCGTTCAGCCCCAGGTCCTGCAAGGTGAAGGCGCTGCGGTACTCGATGCCCTCCTCGGCCATCCTGCCCGCCGCGCCGCGCTCGACGATGGTGGCGACGGCGACCACGTGGGCGCCCGCCTCGCGGGCCGCGGCGACCGCGGTCAGCGGGGAGCCGCCGGTGGTGGAGGTGTCCTCGACGACGAGGACCCTGCGGCCCTCGATGTCGGGGCCCTCGATCCGGCGCTGCATGCCGTGCGTCTTCTGCGTCTTGCGCACCACGAAGGCGTCGAGGGCACGGCCCCGCGCGGCGGCCGCGTGCATCATGGCACCGGCGACCGGGTCGGCGCCCAGCGTGAGACCGCCGACAGCGTCGTAGTCGAGGTCGGTCGTGAGGTCGAGCATGACCCCGCCGACGAGCGGCGCGGCCGTGCCGTCGAGCGTGATGCGCCGCAGGTCGAGGTAGAAGTCGGCCTCCATGCCCGAGGAGAGCACGACCTTGCCGTGCACGACGGCCTTCTTCAGGATCTCGGCCAGCAGGTTCTCGCGGTCACTCATGCCCACAAGCTTAGGGTCGCCAGCGCGTCACCATAGCGGTCGGGGAGGGTCAGGACGTCGACGGCGCCGGCCTGCCGCAGCCGCCGGGTCGCCGGCCTGGTGGTCAGCGCGCCCGCTCGGGCGGGGCCGAGCCGTACGAGGGTCTCGCCACGGGGGAAGACCTCCCGCAGCAGGGCGGCCAGGCGCAGCATGGCGGCGATGCGGTCCCACGCGTCGGTGACGGTCAGGGTGACGACGACGAGGCGGTGGCGGCGGGCGACGCCCTCGCGGTAGACCTCGGCCAGCCGGGTGCGCAGGTAGGCGAGGCCGACCAGGCCGGTCAGCGGGTCCTCGCAGCGCAGGTCCGCCATGGGTGCCAGTTCGGCCTCCACCCATCCGCTGGCGAAGGAACGCAGGGCGGCCAGCGGCGGCCCTGCCTCGCCGCGGGCGTGGAACAGCGCGGCGAGGTCCGTCATGCCCTCGGCGATGCCGACGCCTGCGCGGGCGCGGGCGTCACCGAGGGCCATGCAGGCGCGGGCCAGGCCCTGCCCTCCGGTCACGGCCCTGATCGTCTGCTCGACGGCAGGCGTCCACCAGTCGCCGGGTACGGCCCAGCCGGCGGCCATGCTGGCCGCGCGCCACAGCACGGACTGTCTCTGCGGATCCCTCTCACCCATCTGATGCGCGGCGCTCGGCCGACGGAAGCGCCACTCCTCCTCTCCGGCAGACCTCTCGCAGTCAAAGACGGTCTTAGGGGTTAGTCATGACGCGGAATGCGGAATGATGCGTTCGGCAACTCCAGGTAATCGTGAGGTCACTATGAGTGTCGAATCACCGCGAAGTGATGCGGATCTCCTTGGCACCGCGCGTGCGGGCAACGCGGCCGCGTTCGGCGAGCTCTGGCAGCGACACGTCGGCGCCGCGCGCTCGCTGGCCCGCCAGCTGGTCAGGGGCGAGGACGCGGTCGAGGACGTCGTCGCGGAGTCCTTCACCAAGATCATCGATTTGGTCGGGCGCGGCGGCGGGCCCGAGGCGGCCTTCCGGCCGTACCTGCTCACGGTCGTGCGCCGCACGGTCTACGACAGGGGCCGCGTGGAGAGCCGCCAGGTGACCACGGGGGAGATCGAGGCGTTCGACCCCGGCGTGCCCTTCGTCGATCCCGCGCTGGCCGGGCTGGAGAGGTCACTGGTCGCCAGGGCGTTCCAGTCGCTGCCCGAACGCTGGCGGCTCGTGCTCTGGCACACCGAGGTCGAGGGCGCCAAGCCCGCCGAGATCGCCCCGATGCTCGGCCTGTCGGCCAACGGAGTGGCGGCGCTGGCCTACCGGGCGAGGGAGGGGCTGCGCCAGGCGTACGTGCAGCTGCATCTGGCGGGGACACCGCGCCAGCCGTGCCGGCCCGTGCTCGGCAGGCTGGACGTCCATGTGCGGGGCGGGCTGTCCAAGCGGGAGAGCAGGAGCGTCGACCACCACGTCGACGACTGCGCGGAATGCCGGGAGATCCTGCTCGACCTGGCCGACATCGACCAGTGCCTGCGCACCGTCGTCGGCCCCCTGGTCGCCGGACCCGCCTACGCCGCCTACGTCGCGGGCCTGACCAGGACGGGGGCCACGGACAGCGGTCTGCTGTCCACGCTCGGGTGGATCAGGCGGGTGCCCAAGGGCCGCCAGGCCGCGGTGGCGGGTGGCGCCACCGTGGCGGTGGCGGCGGCGGCCGTCCTGGTCCTGGCCGCCGACGACAAGCCGCTGCCGGCCGCCCACATGCAGCCGGCGGCCGCCGTCAGGTCCTCGCCGGCGCCACCCCCGACCGCGCCACCCGCGCCCAGGCCCAGACTCCGGCCGCGGCTGGTGCCGCCGCCCGCCGACGCGCCCGTCACCGCCAAGCGGCAGGGCGCGCCCTGGCTCCGGGCCTCGATCCATCCGCTCGGCGCGCTGATCAAGTCCGAGCCCGGCATCGTCGCGGTACGGCTGCGCAACACCGGCGGCTCCGCCAGCGACGAGCTCGTCGCACTGGTCGACCTGCCGCCAGGCGTGACGCTGGTCCCCGCCCAGGCGAGGGGCAGCGCGGCCGGTGTCGTCGAGCCCGTCGGCACGGTCGACGGCTGGTCGTGCGCCCCGGCGGGCGGCGGCGCCAGGTGCGTGCGGGGCCCGCTGGCCGCGGGCCGGTCGACGGCCGTCTTCCTGCGGGTCCAGGTGTCCGCCAATGCTCCCGAGGGGACGGGGCCGGCCATACGGATCTCCTCGGGCGGCGTCAACGTCGACGCGCGCGCGAGCGCGGGGGTGAAGGCTGAGGGGGCGGCGGCGCGGTTCGCCACGGACGGCAAGGTCGTCGTCAAGGCGGTCGGCAACACGCTGCTGACCTGCCCGCCCGAGCGCGAGGGATGCGGGGAGGCGCGGCTGGCACGGGAGAGCGGCAGGCGCGACAACGACCTGTGGCCGATGCGGTCCGTCGACGCCGACGACGTGCCGTCGACGGACTCCTCCAGCGGCGCCTGGCTGGAGCTGCCGGACGGCGGGCGGGTCGTCTGGGCGGGGCTCTACTGGTCGGCCAGCGTGCGGCAGGCGGGCCCGATCAAGTTCAGGGCGGCGGGGTCCAGGCGCTACCGGACGGTCCTCCCCGACCGGGTGACGGAACGGGAGCTGCCCACGGGCTCGGCCTACCAGGCCTTCGCCGACGTGACGGAGCTGGTCAGCGACGGCAGGAGCGCCGGGGCGTGGTGGGCGGCCGACGCGCCGATGCGGGAGGGGGTCTCCGAGCACGCGGGGTGGAGCCTCGTGGTGATCGCCACCGACCCGCGCCGGCCGTACAGTCAGGCGGTGGTCCTCGACACCGCCACGGTCGTCGGCGGTGCGCAGCCGCGACTGGAGCTGCCGCTCGGCGGGCTGTTCCCGGCGGCGAGCCCGGCCGACATCGAGCTGGTGACCTGGGAGGGCGATGCCGACCTCCACGGCGACCGGGTGTCGGCCGGCGCCTCCACCGGTGGTGACCGCGACGCGGACAACGTCTTCGACAGCTCCGCCAACGGCGCGGCGGGGATGACGTTCGGCGTCGACGTCGACTCCTTCAGCGCCGAGCTGCCGGACCGCCCGGCGCTGACGATCTCGACGAAACGCGACGTCGTCCTGTTCGGCGTGGCGGCCGTCAGCGTGCCTGCCAGGTCGTGACCGCGAACTGGACAAACTGGTACGGTCTGCGGGAATCCGCTGGCGTCACGCCGATTCGCCGGGATTCACCCTCGAACGATCAGATGCTTCATTACCCTGAGAGTGGGCCGCCGAGCCCGGCTCTGGCGGTGCAGAGCCGGTAGGGGTCGGGCCAGAAGAAAGGGGCGGTGTCAGTGGATCGCTGCGCGCTGTTCGTGGACGCCGGCTATCTGCTGGCCGACGGCGCGATGGCCGTGCATGGGACCCGCCATCGCGAGGCCGTCTCGTGGGACTACCCGGGCCTGCTGCAGCTGATGACCAACCTGTCGCGCGAGCGCACGGGCCTGCCGCTGCTGCGGTGCTACTGGTACGAGGCCACGGTCGAGGGCAGGCGGACGCCCGAGCACGACGTGCTCGCCGACATCCCCGGGTTGAAGCTCCGCCTCTCCCGCATCAGGCCGGGCCGCCGCGAGGGCGTCGACGCCCAGGTGCACCGCGACCTGATGACGCTGGCCCGCAACAGCGCGATCTGCGACGCGGTCGTGGTCAGCGGCGACGAGGACCTGGCCCAGGTGGTCTGCGACGCCCAGGATCTCGGCATCCGGGTCACCGTCGTCCACATCGCCGCCGACGGCGGCTGGGCGGTGTCGCGGTCGCTGCGCCAGGAGAGCGACGACCTCATCGAGATCGGTGGCGTCCACCTGCGGCCCTACGTCAACCTCGTCTCCGGCACCACCGATGCCGTCAACGGCGCCCAACCCGTCAGCAACGGCCAGGCCGCCCACGCGCTTCCGCCGAGTACGCAGGCACCGCAGGCCCAGTCGCCGGCGCCGTCCGTGCAGTCCGCCAACCAGGCCGCGCACCTGCCCGGCGCGCCCGCACAGAGCCAGCAGCTGCCCCCGGCCACGCCGTCCGTGCCGACGCCGTCCGCGCCGAGCCTGGCGCAGACGCCGCCGCCCGCGCTGCCCGCCTACCCGAGCTATCAGGCGGAGCCGCCGTCCGCGCCGCAGCCGCAGCCCGCGCCCGCGCAGCCTGTACAGCCTGTACAGCCTGTACAGCCCGCGCCGGCCGCACCCGCCGCGCCGGCCGTCTCGCACAGTCCGACGGTGTCGCACACTCCGCTCGTCTCGCACACTCCTCCGGTCTCGCACGGCCCGACCGGCCCGATGCAGACCACGGGCCAGTACTCCTCGCCGCCCGGCGCCTACCAGCCGTCGCAGCTCGGCCCGTACACCGGGCCACAGCCCGCCCCCGTCGCCGCCGCGGCCGCCCCCGCCGCCGGCGGGGCGACCACCCTGGCCGACGCGGTGAAGGCGGCGCACAAGGAGGGGCACGACTTCGGCGAGTCCGTGGCCCGCGACGCGCCCGCGCTGTGGCTGGAGGCCGTGCTGGCCCGCAAGCCGCGCATGCCGTCCGACCTGGAGGCGCGGTTGTTGCAGGGCTCCTCGCTGCCGATCGACTTCCTGCTGCACGACGAGGTCCGCCACGCGCTGCGCCGCGGCTTCTGGGACGCGCTGGAGCGCGCCCGCCGGTAGACCACCACCCCTGGGACGGGGCCCGTTGCGCCCCCTCCGAGGGGTCGTGCGTTGCAATAGTGTGTGCCACACACTATTGTGAGTCGCATGCTAGACGATGAGCTGCTCTCCGTGCACCTGCAGGAGCTTCGGCGCGGCACCGTCGTGCTCGCGTGCCTGCTCATCCTCAAGCGACCCAACTACGGGTACGCGCTGCTCGACCTGCTCGACCGGCAAGGCTTCACCGTCGACGCCAACACCCTCTACCCGCTCCTGCGCCGGCTCGAGAAGCAGGGGCTGCTGACCAGCGACTGGAACACCGAGGAGTCGCGGCCGCGCAAGTTCTACCGCACGAGCGACGCCGGCACCGCGCTCGCCGACACCCTGAGCCGTGACTGGGACGAGCTCGACACCGCGCTGCGCACCCTGAAAGGCGAGTCATGACCATCGCGAGCAGCCTCACCGACCGCTACGTCGAGGCGGCCCTGAGCCGCCTGCCCGCCCGGCAGCGCCCCGACATCGAGAAGGAACTGCGCGCCTCGATCGCCGACGCCGTCGACGACCACCTGGAGACCGGAGCCGATCCCGCCCAGGCCGAGCGCGCGGTGCTGGCCGAGCTCGGCGATCCGGTACGGCTGGCCGCCGGCTACGCCGACCGCCCGCTCCAGCTCATCGGCCCCGCGCTCTTCCTCGACTACACGCGGCTGCTGACCGCGCTGCTCGCCACCATCGTGCCCGTCGTCGCCGCGACCGTCGGGCTCGTGCGCGGACTCAACGGCGGCACCCCTCTCACCGTGCTCGGCGACACCCTCGGCGCGGCGCTCACCACCGGCGTCCACATCGCCTTCTGGACGACGCTGGTCTTCGCGATCCTCGAACGCACGCCCGCCCTCCGCCGGGCGGCGACCCGGCGATGGACCCCCGCAGCCCTCCCCGAACCGCCCAGCCGCCGCGCCCGCTACGGCGAGCTGGTGACCGAGACCGTGCTCACGGTCCTCTGTACGACGCTCATCCTGCTCTCGCCGGTGGTCAGCCCCGAGACCGACGCCAACGGCCACCCCGTCGGCGTGCTGTCGCCCTGGCTGTGGGAGACCGGCCTCGTCCACCTCTTCATCGCCCTCGTGATCGCGAGCCTCGGCTTCTCCTTCGCGGGGTACTACCTGAAATGGAGCGTTCCCGTCGCCGTCGTGGGGTCGCTCGTCGGCGTCCCGTCGGCCGTCATGCTGATCTGGCTCGCGGCGACCCACCGGGTGCTCAACCCGGCCTTCGTGACGGCGGCGGGATGGCCGTCGAGCGTCCCCGGCTGGATCGACACCGGACTCATCGTGATCTCCGTCGGCACGATCATCCACACCGTCGTCGAAGGGCTCACCCGAGCGCTCCGCCGCTGAGCGACCACCCCGCCCGCCCCGCCACCGCCTCCCCGACCCCGCCCTACCGCCCGGACCCTGACCCCGACCCGCGACCTGACCCGGCCCGCGCCCTGACCCGACCCCGCGTCCTGACACCCCCAGCCGCGCCCGACACCCGACCCGCGCCACGCCGGAAGACCTGCCAGCGTGACCGCCCCTGCGCCGATTCCCCCCACGCCGGGCGAACCCGCCGGCGCGACCACTTGTCCTGACCCGTGCCACGCCGGAAGACCCACCGGCGTGACCACCCCTACCCCGACTCCCGCCACGCCGGGTGAACCCGCCGGCGCGATCACCCCTGCCCGGAAACCGTCCCGTCCTGAGAGCTGATCCCGACAAGAGGAGCCTCCGTGAAAGCGATCGTCTACGAGAAGTACGGCCCGGCCGACGTCCTGCGCCACACCGACGTCGACCGGCCAGTCATCGGCGACGACCAGGTGCTCGTGCGGGTCCGCGCAGCCTCGGTCAACGCCGCCGACCGGCTGGTCATGCGCGGCTCGCCGTACATCGCCCGCGCCTGGTTCGGGTTGCGCCGCCCCAGGGAGACCGTGCTGGGCCGCGACATCGCCGGCACCGTGGAGCAGGTCGGCGCCAAGGTGACCGGCTTCCAGGTCGGCGACGAGGTGTGCGGCGAGATGGACCAGCGGGGTTTCGCCGAGTACGTGGCGGCGCCGGAAGCGCACCTGGCGCGCAAGCCCGCCGGGGTGACGTTCGAGCAGGCGGCCAGCCTGCCGGTCGCGGGCACGACCGCCCTCCAGGCGGTACGCCTCGGCCAGGTGGGACCCGGCACGACGGTGCTGGTCAACGGGGCCTCCGGCGGGGTCGGCAGCTTCGCCGTCCAGCTGGCCAGGACGCTCGGCGCGCAGGTCACCGGCGTCTGCGGCACCCGCAACGTGGACCTGGTGCGCTCGATCGGCGCCCACCACGTCATCGACCACACCCGCGAGGACGTCACGCGGGGCTCGACCCGCTTCGACACGATCATCGACCTGGCGGCCGACCACTCGCTGTCGGCCTTCCGCCGGGTGCTCGCCCCTGAGGGGGTCTACATCTCTTCCAACGGCACCCGGGGCGCGGTGCTCGGCCCGCTGCCGCGGCTGCTCGCCGTGGCCGTCACCTCGCCGTTCCTGCGCCAGAAGCTGCGCGGGCTGATCGTCAGGCGCAGCGTCGAGGACTTGGACCACCTGGCCGGACTCGTCGCGGCGGGGAAGATCGCCCCGGCGATCACGCGGACGCTTCCGCTGGCCGAGGCCGCCGACGCGCTACGCCTCCTCGAGGGGAGGAACGCCGGCGGCAAGATCGTGCTCACGGTGTGATCCGGCGGGACCGGCCGCGCGACCACGGCCGGTGCTGCCCTCAGCTGAGGGCGTCGAAGCCCGCGCGCAGGTGCGCCACCCGTTCGGACAGGTCCGACAGCGGCGCGGAGAGCGACGGGTCGGCCGACTTGCGGGCCAGCTCCCGCACCCGCTCCAACTCGTCCTCCACGGCCGTCAGGCGCCTCGACAGCTCGGGCAGCACGGCGGGCTGGGCGGTGCCGTTGCCCGGCGGCAGCTCGCCCGCCAGCCGTTCGCGCAGCAGCGCCGCCTGCTCGGTCAGCCGCTTGTGCATGTTGTAGAGCTCGACGAACACCGACACCTTCGCCCTGAGCACCCACGGGTCGAACGGCTTGGTGAGGTAGTCGACCGCGCCCGCCGCGTAGCCGCGGAAGGCGTAGTCGGGGGCGCTGTCGACGACGGTCAGGAAGATGATCGGAATGTTGCGGGTACGCTCGCGCCGCTTGATGTGCGCCGCCGTCTCGAACCCGTCCATGCCCGGCATCCGCACGTCGAGCAGGATCAGCGCGAACTCGGTGCCGAGCAGCGCCTTGAGCGCCTCCTCGCCCGACTTGGCGCGCACCGGCGTCAGGTCGAGCGAGCTGAGAATCGCCTCGAGGGCGATGAGGTTCTCCTCGCGGTCGTCGACCAGGAGGATCTTGGCCCGTTCTGCCATCTGTTACGCCTCTTCCGCCGTGTCGGACACCCGCCCTCGGCTGAGCCAACCGCGCAGCCGTTCGAGCAGCTGGTCGACGTCGACCGGTTTCGGCACGTAGTCGGAGGCGCCGGACGCGATGCTCTTCTCCCTGTCACCCCGCATGACCTTGGCGGTCAGCGCGATGATCGGCAGATCGGCGAACTGCGGCATGCGCCGGATGGCCGACGTCGTGGCCCAACCGTCCATCTCCGGCATCATGATGTCCATGAGGACGAGCGCCACGTCCTCGTTGCGCTCGAGCTGCTCGATCCCCTCGCGGCCGTTCTCCGCGTAGACGACCGTGGAGCCGTGCCGCTCCAGCACGCTGGTCAGCGCGAACACGTTGCGGATGTCGTCGTCGACGATGAGGATCTTGGCGCCGTCGAGCGGGTCGTCGCCCTGCCACTGCTGCCTGCTCGCCGGCTGGACGACCTCGGGCAGCGGCAGGTCGAGCGGCATCGGCGGCTCGGGCACGACCATCGGGCTCTGCTGCTCGACCTGCATGGTCAGCACCTGCCTGCGGGCCGCCCCGCCGTCGCGCGCGACCAGCGGGCCCGCGTAGTCGGTCGGCAGGTAGAGGGTGAACGTGCTGCCGGCGCCGAGCTCGCTGTCGACGTGGATCTCGCCGCCGAGCAGCCTGGCGATCTCCCGGCAGATCGACAGGCCGAGACCCGTGCCGCCGTACTTGCGGCTGGTGGTGCCGTCCGCCTGGCGGAACGCCTCGAAGATGATCTCCAGCTTGTCCGGCGCGATGCCGATGCCGGTGTCGACCACCTGGAAGGCGATCAGGCCGTCGGCCAGGCGCAGGGTGTCGTCGTCGTAGTCGACCTCGCGTGGCGCGGGCACCACGCGCAGCCGTACCTCGCCCTTGGGGGTGAACTTGACCGCGTTGGACAGCAGGTTGCGCAGCACCTGTTGCAGGCGTTGCTCGTCGGTGCGCAGCTCCTGCGGCACCCGGGGATCCACCTCGACGATGAAGGCGAGCCCCTTGTCCTGCGCCAGCGGCGCGAAGGCGGCCTCGACGTAGTCGACCAGCTTCGGCAGCGACAGTTGGGCGGGATGGATGTCCATGCGCCCGGCCTCGACCTTGGACAGGTCGAGCATGTCGTTGATGAGCTGCAGCAGCGCCGAGCCCGCCCCGTGGATCGTGCGGGCGAACTCGACCTGCTGGGAGGTGAGGTTGCCCTCGGCGTTCTCGGTCAGCAGCTTGGCCAGCACGAGCAGGCTGTTGAGCGGGGTGCGCAGCTCGTGCGACATGTTGGCGAGGAACTCGGACTTGTAGCGCGAGGAGACGGCCAGCTGCTCGGCGCGCTCCTCCAGCGTGCGCCGGGCCTGCTCGATCTGGAAGTTCTGGATCTCGATGGCGCGGTTCTGCTTGGCCAGCAGCCCCGCCTTCTCCTCCAGCTCGGAGTTGGACCGGCGCAGCTCCTCCTGCTGGCGCTGCAGTTCGTCGGAGCGCTCCTGCAGCTCGGTGGTCAGGCGCTGCGACTCCTTCAGCAGGTCCTCGGTGCGGGAGTTGGCGATGATGGTGTTCATCGTGACGCCGATGGTCTCGACGAGCTGGGTCAGGAAGTCGAGGTGGACCTCGCCGAACTTGGTGAAGGAGGCCAGCTCCAACACGCCGAGCACGCGGCTCTCGAACAGGATCGGCAGCACGACGATCTGCGCGGGCGTGGACTGGCTGAGCCCGCTGTCGATGGTGATGAACCCGGCCGGCACGTCGTCGAGGACTATCGGCCGCCCCTCCACCGCGGCCTGGCCGACGATGCCCTCGCCGAGGGCGAACCGCTGGCGTGGCGAGCGGTCGGGCCGCACGCCGTAGCCGCCGATGAGGATGAGGTCGTGCTCCGCGACGCTGTTGTCGACGCCGTAGAAGGCGCCGAAGCGGGCCGAGACGAGCGGCGTCAGCTCGCTCATGATCAGCTTGGCGACCTCCATGAGGTCGCGGTGACCCTGCATGAGGCGCGAGATGCGGGCCAGGTTGGACTTCAGCCAGTCCTGTTCCTGGTTGGCCTGGGTCGTCTCGCGGAGGTTGGCCACCATGAAGTTGACGTTGTCCTTGAGCTCGGCCAGCTCGCCCTGCGCCTCCACGGCGATCGAGCGGGTCAGGTCGCCCTGGGCGACGGCGCTCGTCACGGTGGCGATGGCGCGCACCTGCGTCGTCAGGTTGCCGGCCAGCTCGTTCACGCTCTCGGTCAGGCGCTTCCAGGTGCCTTCGAGGCCCTCGACCCTGGCCTGGCCGCCGAGCTGTCCCTCGGTGCCGACCTCGCGGGCGACGCGGGTGACCTCGTCGGCGAAGGACGACAGCTGGTCGACCATCTTGTTGATGGTGGTCTTCAGCGCCAGGATCTCGCCCTGGGCGTCGACGTCGATCTTGCGGGTCAGGTCGCCGTTGGCGACGGCCGTGGTGACCTCGGCGATGTTGCGCACCTGGTAGGTCAGGTTGTTGGCCATGAAGTTGACGTTGTCGGTGAGGTCCTTCCACACCCCGGACACGCCCTGCACCCGGGCCTGGCCGCCGAGCTGTCCCTCGGTGCCGACCTCGCGGGCCACGCGGGTGACCTCGTCGGCGAAGGACGACAGCTGGTCGACCATCGTGTTGAGGGTGTCCTTGAGCTGGAGGATCTCGCCCTGGGCGTCGACGGTGATCTTCTTGGTGAGGTTGCCCTGGGCGACGGCGGTGGAGACGGCGGCGATCTGGCGTACCTGGTTGGTCAGGTTGTTGGCCATGAAGTTGACGTTGTCGGTGAGGTCCTTCCACACACCGGACACGCCGCGCACCTGCGCCTGGCCGCCGAGCTGTCCTTCGGTGCCGACCTCGCGGGCGACACGGGTCACCTCGGAGGCGAACGACGACAGCTGGTCGACCATCGTGTTCATCGTCGACTTGAGCTCGAGGATCTCGCCCTGGGCGTCGACGTCGATCTTGCGGGTCAGGTCGCCGTTGGCGACGGCCGTGGTGACCTGCGCGATGTTGCGCACCTGGTAGGTCAGGTTGTTGGCCATCGAGTTGACGTTGTCGGTGAGGTCCTTCCAGACGCCGGAGACGCCCTTCACCTCGGCGCGACCGCCCAGCTTGCCCTCGGTGCCCACCTCGCGGGCGACGCGGGTGACCTCGTCGGCGAAGCTCGACAGCTGGTCGACCATCGTGTTGAGGGTGTCCTTGAGCTGGAGGATCTCGCCCTGGGCGTCGACGGTGATCTTTTTGGTGAGGTTTCCCTGGGCGACGGCGGTGGAGACGGCGGCGATCTGGCGTACCTGGTTGGTCAGGTTGTTGGCCATGAAGTTGACGTTGTCGGTGAGGTCCTTCCACACCCCGGACACGCCGCTGACCTGCGCCTGGCCGCCGAGCTGTCCTTCGGTGCCGACCTCGCGGGCGACACGGGTGACCTCCTCGGCGAAGGCCGACAGCTGGTCGACCATCGTGTTGACGGTGTTCTTCAGCTCGAACATCTCGCCGACCGCGTCGACGGTCACCTTGCGGCTCAGGTCGCCCTTCGCGACGGCGGTCGTCACCTCGGCGATGTCGCGCACCTGGGCCGAGACGCGCGACGACATCGTGTTGACGGCCTCGGTCAGGTCGCGCCAGCTGCCGGACATGCCCTTGACGTTGGCGGCGCCGCCCAGCCTGCCCTCGGTGCCCGCCTCGCGGGCCACCCTGGTCACCTCGCTGTTGAACAGCGACAGCTGCTCGACCATGCCGTTGATGGCCTTGCCGAGCCGCCTGACCTCACCTCTGGCCGAGCGGTCGAGGTCTATCCTGCGGGTCAGATCGCCCTTGGCCACGGCGTCGATCACGTCGGCCGCTCCGGTCACGGGGCTGACCAGCGCGTCGATGAGGGCGTTGACGGACTCGACGCTCTCCGCCCACGACCCCACACCGGGGCCGGGGGTCAGCCGCTCGCCGAAACGCCCCTCCTTGACCACTTCCTTGCGCACACGCGTCAGCTCGTTGCTGAGGTGCTCCCTGCGGTCCGCCACTTCGTTGAGCAGCAGCCGGATCTCGCTCAGTATCCCGGGAGGGGCATGCGGGACCCGGCGGCGGAAGTCACCGTCGCGCCATGCGAAAAGCGTCTCGAGGACGGGGACGAGGTCGGACTCTGAGTACGTCCTCTCTTCCGCAGCAGGCGCGGTCTTGGCCGTCGTCATGGGGTCTCCTCCACTCCCGGGGTGCCGCCGTGAGTGATGCAAGTCTGTCACGATGAGTCGCTCGTAGTCCTGTCCTTGGATTTACCCCAAGTCAATGGGAAGTGTGGTAGGCACGGAACGATGACTGCTTCTTCCCGCGCGGTTCTCGCGGCCACCTTCGCGCCAGGCGAGACCGCCGTCCCCTCCGCGAGAAGGTTCACCCGTGAGGTGATGACCGCCTGGGCCGCCTCTCCCGTGCTGCCTGCGGCCGAGCACCTGGCAGAGGAGCTGGCCGCGCAGGTCGCCGACGCTCCCTTCGAGATCGTCTGGAAGCACTGCGGCGACGCCGTGCAGGTGGAGTTCAGGCAGCGGACCGCTCCCAACGGGGACCCGAAAGGCCCCTCCGTGGATGTCGAGGAATGGGGCATCACCTTCGCGGGCGATTCCCGTGTCCATTGGGCAAGGCTCACGCTACCCGGCTCGGCGGACCGGGTGGCAGCCGAATGGGCGGAGGAGACCTCCAGGGGCCCCCACTGGCTCGGTTTCCTCGCCGACGCCAGCGACCTTCTCGCCGGCACCCTCGATCCTGACATGGTGCCCGCGATCATCGCGCAGATCGTCGTGCCGAGGCTGTCGGCCTGGTGCGCCGTCTACACCGCCGACACCACGGGGCCGCGCCGCCTGGCCTACCTGTGGCACGCCGACGAGGCGCGCATCGACGGCCTGCGCGAGCGGCTGAGCGAGCTCACCGTCCCCGACAGCACCTCCGCCAGCCTCCAGCTGGCCGACTCGCAGGTGCTGGCCGTACCGCTGACCGCGCGGGGGCGCTCGCTGGGGGCCATGTGCCTGGGCCGTCCCGACCGTTTCACCGACGAGAGCATCCAGCTCGCCGAGGACATCGCCCGGCGCGCGGCGCTGGCCATGGACAACGCCCGCCTGTACGCCCAGCAGGCCGCCGCCAACCGGGCGCTGCAGCGCAGCCTGCTGCCGCCGAACGAGCCGGAGGTGCCCGGGCTCGACTACGGCGTCGTCTACGAGCCCGCCGGCGAGGCCAACGAGGTCGGCGGCGACTTCTACGACCTGTTCAAGGCGGGCGACGAGTCGTGGCGGTTCGCCATCGGCGACGTCTGCGGCACCGGCCCCGAGGCCGCAGCGGTCACCGGCCTGGCCCGCCACACCCTGCGCCTGCTCGCCAGGGAGGGGTACGGCGTGGCCGCCGTCCTCGGCCGGCTCAACCAGGCCATCCTCGAGGAGGGCGAGCGCGCCAGGTTCCTCACGCTGCTCCACGGCGACATCACTCCTGTCGAGAGCGGCCTTGAGGTGCGCCTGGTCTCGGCCGGCCACCCCGAGGCGCTACGGCTGAGGCCGAGCGGCGTCGTCGACACGGTGACCACCCCGCAGTCGCTGCTCGGCGTCTTCCCCGAGGTGGTGTTCGAGGCGGACACCATCCACCTCGACCACGGCGACGTGCTGCTGGCGGTGACCGACGGCGTCACCGAGCGGCGCTGCGGCGGGCGCCTGCTCGATGACGACGGTGGCCTGGCCAAGCTGCTGGCCGAGTGCGCGGGCCTGTCGGCCAGGGCGGTCGCCGAACGCATCCGCAGAGCGGCGGCCGACTTCGCGCCCGAGCCGAGCGCCGACGACCTGGCGATCCTGGTGCTGCGTGCCCGCTAGTCGCGCTCGACCGTGTCCTCCAGCACGATCCTGCCGATGACCTCGTACTTCTCCGGGTCGCGCGCCTTCAGGTACAGGGCGGTCGCGACACCGAGGACGGCGACGCCCACCACGATCCACGGGATCGCGGTGAAGAACCCGCTCTTGGCCGCCTCGCCCGCCGCCGCCTCCTGGTTCTGGAACAGCAGCAGCACCACGTACGCCATGGCGAGCCCGCCGGCCAGCGGGGCGATCAGGGTGCGCCAGACGTTGGCAGTCTCCGGGTGCTTCTTCTTGACGTGGAAGTAGCCGATCACCGAGAACGAGCAGAGGGTCTGCACGATGAGGATGGCCAGCGTGCCCAGCACGGCCAGCAGTGTGTAGATGTGGACGTAGGGGTCCATGCCGGCGAAGTGGAAGGCCAGGACCAGCACCACGGAGATCGCCGACTGCACGAATCCGGCGATGTGCGGCGAGCCGTGGACGGGGTGGGTGGCCCCGAGGGTACGGCCGGTGCCGGGGATGAGGTTCTCCCTGCCCAGCGCGTAGAGGTAGCGGGCGGCGCAGTTGTGGAAGGCCATCGCGCAGGCGAACGACCCGGTCAGGATGAGGATCTTGAACAGGCCGACGGCCCACGGGCCGAGCAGCTGCTCGGTGGGGTTGAAGAAGATGCCGGCGAACTCCTTGGCGGCGATCTCCGGCGCCTTCACGCCGTTGGCCGCGACCGTCATCCACGAGACGAACGTGTAGAACAGGCCGATGCCGACCACCGAGACCAGCGTCGCGATCGGGATGATCTTCTTGGGTTCGCGTGACTCCTCGCCGTACATCGCGGTCGACTCGAAGCCGACCCACGACCAGAAGCACATGAACAGCCCGAGACCGACCGCGCCCGCCTGCAGGCCGGTGGTCCGGAAGGCGTTGGCGGGGTTGAGCGTGGCGGCCATGAGGCCGTCGGGGCCGCCGCCGTTCAGCAGTGTGACGATCGCCACCAGGCCGAGCATGAAGATCTCGGTGATCAGGAAGACGCCCAGGACCTTGGCCGTCAGGTTGATGTCGAAGTAGGTGAGGATCATGTTCAGCGCCAGGCCGAGGAAGGCGAACCACAGCCAGTGGATGTCCACCCCGGCCAGCGACTTGAAGGTGTCGTTGGCCGAGTAGGCGAAGAAACCGATGATCGAGGCCTCGAAGACCACGTAGGCCATGGTGGCCAGCAGGCCCGAGACCATGCCGACGACCTGGCCGAGGCCGTGGGAGATGTAGCCGTAGAAGGCGCCGGCCGCGGTGATGTGCTTCGACATCGCCGTGTAGCCCACGGAGAAGATCGTGAGCACGGCGGTGGCGAACAGGTAGCCGGCGGGGACGCCCAGACCGTTGCCGAAGCCGACGACGATGGGCACGTTGCCGGTCATGGCGGTGATGGGGGCCGCGGTCGCCACGGCCATGAAGATGACGCCGACGAGGCCGACGGCGTCCTTTTTCAGACGGTTGACGCCGTGGGTCTCAGTGGAGGTACTCACAGATTCGTGCCCTTCGGCTGGGGGGTGGCGTGATGCTGGCAGCGGCCGAGGGCGACATTCAAGGCGAAGAAAGAGGCAACCTATTACGCTGTGTCAGTTGTGAGTCCGTGTTTGCGGATGAAATTGAGCATTATCGCCATCTGGTCGATACGTTCGGCGACGACGAGCCCGCCGCGACCGGCGTCGTAGTAGTGGACCTCGTGCTCGCGGCCGAGTTCGGCCAGGCGGCTCACGTACTCCTCGAGCTGCCGCAGCGGCGAGCGGGAGTCGTTGACCCCGGCGAGGATCAGCAGCGGGCGCTCGACCTTCTCGACGTAGGTGATCGGCGAGCTGTCGTGGTAGCGCTCCGGCTGCTCGTCGGGGGAGCCGCCGAGCAGCGACCGCTGCAGGGCACGCAGGCCCTCGACGTGGTCCTCGTAGGCGGTGACGTGGCTGGCGATGGGGGCGACCGCGATGCCCGCCGCCCACAGCCTGGGCTGGACGCCGAGACCGAGCAGGGTGAGGAAACCGCCCCACGAGGTGCCCGCGAGCACCGTCCTGTCCGGGTCGACGACGCCCTGGGAGACCACCCACTCCCTGACCGCCGCCACGTCGGCCAGCTCGATGTGGCCGACGTCGCCGCGCAGCGCGTCGCGCCAGGCCGAGCCGTACCCTGTCGAGCCGCGGTAGTTGACGCGCACGACCGCGAAGCCGGCGTCGACCCACGCGGCGACCTCGGGGGAGAAGGTGTCGGCGTCGTGCAGGTGCGGGCCGCTGTGCAGCAGGAAGACGGCGGGGAAGGGGGCCGAGCCCATCTCGGGCCTGGAGACCAGCGCGTGGATGCGCCCGCCTGGACCGGAGACGTCGATGTCCTCGACGGGGACGCTGGTGGGGGCGGCGGGGCCGATCGCGTTCATGACCACGTGGCCGCTGCTCGACCGGATCACCGGCGGGCGGGAGGCGCTCGACCACGCGTACTCCACGTGGCCGCCCGGCCTGGGCCTGGCCGCGCCGATCACGCCGTGAGGCGTGTCGATCAGGGACATGCCGCCGCCGCCGAGGTCGTAGCGGTGCAGATGGGTGCGGCCCCGGTCGTCCCTGACGATCAGCAGGGCGCGGCCGTCGTCGTACCACTCGGCGGTCAGCTCGCCGGGGTCCTTCAGCCAGATCTCGCGCTGCTCGCCGGTCTTCGGGTCCCAGACCAGCGGCTCGTGGCGCTGGCGGCGTTCGTGCAGGGTGAGCAGGCGGCGGTCGCCGGGGAGGGGGCCGAAGCGCAGGCCGATCACGCCCCTGCCGGGACCGTCGGCCAGCTCGCCGACCACGTCGCCGTTCTGCTTGAGCACGCGCAGCGCAGGGTGCCGGAAGTCGCCGTGCTCGCTGTGGTTGAGGGCGACCAGCTCGCCGTCGAGCGACATGTCGGTGACCCAGGAGGCCTCGGAATGCTCGTAGAGCAGGCGGGCGGACTCCCCTGGCCGGACCAGGTAGGTGCTGAACGTGCCGGCGCGGGCCAGGCTGACGGCCGCGAGGCCGGTGGCGGACAGCGCGATGCCGCCGGGCTCGCTGGGCGGCAGGTCGGGGGCGATGACCTCGTGGACGCCGCCGGCGAAGCGCTGGCGCATCCAGACGCCGAGCTCGTCGCGGTCGCTGCCGGCGAACCAGTAGATCCAGTGGCCCGTCGGGTCGAGGGCGGCGTGGCTGGTGCCGTACGGCTGGTTGGTGACCTGGCGGGTGATGCCGGTCGTACGGTCCCACGCGTAGATCTCCCACACGCCCGAGGCGTTCGAGCGGTAGAGGGAGCGGTTCGGCGCCTGGCGTGCCCACTCGGGCAGCGTCATGCTGGGCGCCCGGAACCTGGCCTGCCAGCGTTCCTCCGCCTTCATCCGCTGCCTCCCCCTCCTCAGTTGCCGTCCAGTATTGCGTCTGGGTGGATGAAATACCTGAGGAATGTGAGGGAATTTCGGACTAAATGCCCCATCAGTAACATGAGTCCCGGAGGTGCGTCAAGGAATGGGCCTTGATTGCGTGGGCGCGGTGAAGATAGACAGGCGAAAACTCGCAATTGCTGAGGTCCATTCCGGAAATTTCCGGATTTGGTGGTGGAGGTGGTCGGGGTCCTTGTGCCACGCGCTCGGACCCATGCCCACCACCAAGCCGACATCTTCCCGCGTCAGCGACATCTCGAACCTCACCTCCCGCCTGCCCGTCTCCTCGAAGCCCCGCAGGCTCTCGGCGACCCGATGCTCCTTCGCCTCGTCCACCGACAGCAGGCCCAACTCTCGCACCAGCGGGCTGAGGTGGTCGCCTGCCGGGATGACCACGATCAGGTGGCCGCCCGGTCGCAGGACTCTGGCGAACTCGGTGCCGTTGCGCGGAGCGAACACGTTCATCACCACGTCGGCGACCGCGTCCCCGAGCGGCAGCGGCCGCCACGCGTCCGCCACGAACGCGCCCGCGCGCTCGTGCGCCCTGGCCGCCCGTTTGACCGCGTGCTTGGAGATGTCGAACGCGATGCCGGTGGCACGGGGCACGGCGTCGAGCACCGCCCCGAGGTAGTAGCCGGTCCCCGCCCCCGCGTCCACGATCACCGGCGCGCCCGTCCCCGGCCCGCCGGCGGCATAAGGGCCGAGCTCGGCCGCTCCCGCCGGACTGGCGGACTCCCGGCCCGTGTCGGGGTAAGGGTCGAGCGCGGTCGCGCCTGCCGGATCGGCGGATTCCCGGCCCGTGTCGGGGTAAGGGTCGAGCGCGGTCGCGCCTGCCGGACCGGCGGATTCCCGGCCCGTGTCGGGGTAAGGGTCGAGCGCGGTCGCGCCTGCCGGACCGGCGGACTCGCGGCCCGCGCCGGCGTTGCGGGACGGCGCGGCGGGCGTGAGACAGGCCGCCGCCGTCTCGGCGAGCGCCCGGGCCAGCGGCGCGTAGTGCCCCCTGCCCAGGAAGTCGGCCCTGGCCGCCACCATGGCGGAGCTGTCGGCCGTGCCGGGCGCCTGCGACCCGGTCAGCAGGCTCACGTATCCCTGCCTGGCCACGTCGAAGGCGTGCCCATGCCCGCACCGCACGGCCCCCGCGTCGAGCCGCACCCCTTCACGGCAGACGGGGCAGCGCAGGTGTTCGACGATGTCAGCCAGCATCCCCCCATCATCGCGGGTCAGCCGGCATGCCCGTGATGATCGGTGATGCCGGTGATGCCGGTGATGATCGTCCGTGCCTAGACTCTCCCGATGCCCCGACGATTAATTGTCCTGCTGTGGACGTGCGCCGTCCTGTCCGCCGCGATCGCCTGCGCCGTCCAGCTGCTGGCCGTCCCCGACTCCTTCGCATGGGGCGGATTCACCTACGGCGTCTGCACCGGCTCCGAGCTGTCGGGCACGATCATCAGCTACACCTACCCGGTCTCCTGGGTGCCGCTGTACTGGTACGGCCTGCTGCCCTGCGTGGCCGTGGGCCTGGCGGTGTGGGCCGCGTGCGTGCGGTGGCGCAGGGAGCGGCTGGGCAGGTGGGCCGTCAGGGTGCTCTCGTGGTCCGCGCTGCTGCTGGTCGCCGCCTTGGAACCCCTCCTGTTCGCGATGGACATGCTGCTCGAGCCGGGCTGCCTCGACCGGTGGGGCGGCTGGCGGATCGTCTGGTGGACGGTGGGGCAGCGGGCGCTCCAGATCCCGGCGCCGGTGCTCATGCTCCTGGCCGTGCGCCCGCGCGCGCCGCGCCTGCCCCGCCCGGTGATCGTGGCGTCGCTTGCACTTGCCGTGGCGCTGGCGCCGGTGGCCGACGCGGCGGCTCCGAGCAGGGTGACGGTCCCGGACGAGGAAGCGTGTGGGAGGACCGCGCCGCCCGGCTCGTCCGCACAGGACTGGTCCTTCCTGTGCGAGGCGCGCCATCCCGACCTCGGGTTCGGCCTGGACGGCACGCGGATGCCCGACGCCAAGCTGATGGCCTACGGTCGCCACCTGTGCGCGGTCGCGCGGCGGCA
This sequence comes from Nonomuraea sp. NPDC003754, assembly GCF_053605785.1. Taxonomy (NCBI): domain Bacteria; kingdom Bacillati; phylum Actinomycetota; class Actinomycetes; order Streptosporangiales; family Streptosporangiaceae; genus Nonomuraea; species Nonomuraea sp. NPDC003754. The sequence goes on along the minus strand of NZ_JBSGJX010000003.1, from coordinate 57,539 downwards.
CGGCGGTGATGGCGCGGCCACCGAGGTCCAGGACGAGGTGGTGGGGGAGGACGGGCAGGTGGTCCTCTTCGCCGCCCGCCGGATCTGCCCCGAGATGGTGCGGGCCGCCGACGAGCGGGCCGCGAGACAGCGGCGCGAGCTGGAGGCCTACGAGGCGCGCCGCACAGCCGAGTGCGCCGCCCTGCCCCGCCACCGGCCGACGACCAGGCCGGTACGGCAGGCCACGATGCCCATGTCGGCCGAGTGGATGCTGGAGGCCATCGAGGAGGAGACCGAGGGCCTGGCGGGTGAACGGCTGGGCGCCGACGACGTGATGGTCGCGACGCCCGGCAGCCTCGCCATCTCCACCCTCACCGAGCTGGGAAACCTGTGCGTGACAGTGGAGGCCTACCGGGTACGGCCGCCTGTGGAGACCGAGGGCTGGCAGGCGGTGGCCGAGATCGGCTACCGGAGCACGACAGGAGTGCTGGAGATCTACGACGGTACGCGGACGTCGCCGGATCTCGCTGTGGGCGGTGCGGGGGACTACCGCGTGCGCGTGCACCAGCGGGAGCTGCCTGTCGACTACGACGAGCTCGATGAAGGCGAGGATCCGCCGCCCTCGGAAGAGTGGTTGATCATGGTCTTTCCCGGCGGTTCCGGGAAACCGGCGACCTACGTGCGGCACCGGTGAGCGTCAGGCGGATTCGGCCAGTGTGAGGAAGGCGGCGTTCGACGGGGTCTCGCGGAGCCGGCCGACCAGCAGCTCCAGGCCCTGCTGCGGGTCCAGGCCACCGAGCATGCGGCGCAGCCGCCACACCACCTGCCGCTCGGCGGGGTGCAGCAGCATCTCCTCGCGGCGGGTGCTGGACGCCCCGAGGTCGACGGCGGGGAACAGCCGGCGCTCGGCCAGGGCGCGGTTGAGCCGCAGCTCCATGTTGCCGGTGCCCTTGAACTCCTCGAAGAAGGAGTCGTCCATGCGCGAGCCGGTCTCGACGAGCGCAGTGGCGAGGATGGTGAGCGAGCCGCCGTCCTGGAGGTTGCGGGCGGCGCCGAAGAAGCGCTTGGGCGGGTAGATGGCGCCGGCGTCGATGCCGCCCGACAGGACGCGCCCGCCGGCCGGCGCGAGGTTGTTGTAGGCGCGGCCGAGCCTGGTGAGCGAGTCGAGCAGCAGCACGACGTCCTGGCCCTGCTCGACCAGGCGCTTGGCGCGTTGGAGTGCCAGCTCGGCGACCGCGACGTGCTCCTTGTCGGGCCGGTCGAAGGTGGAGGCGGCCACCTCGCCCGCGATGGTCTGGCGCATGTCGGTGACCTCTTCGGGTCGCTCGCCGACCAGGACGACCATGAGGTGCGTGTCGGGATGGTTGCGGGAGACGGCCGCGGCCAGCGCCTGCAGGACCATGGTCTTGCCGGCCTTGGGCGGGGCGACGATCAGCCCGCGCTGGCCCTTGCCGATGGGGGCGAACAGGTCGACGACCCTGGTGGTCAGCGACTCGGTCTCGATCGTCAGCCGCTCCTCCGGGTGGACGGGGGTCAGGTCGGCGAAGTGGGGACGCTCGCGCCAGTCGGCGCGGCCGTTCACCTGCTCGACGGAGACCAGCTTGGCGCCCGCGACGGTGGCGGTCACCTGGTCGCCGGCGCGCAGGCCGAGGTGTTTGATCCGGTCCAGCGGCAGCCGTACGTCGTCGGGGCCGGGCCGGTAGCCGGACAGGCGCAGGAACGCGCTCTTGTCGCGCACGTCCAGCAGTCCGGTGACCTGCCGGGCGGGTGCGGCGGCGGTGCGGGGGCGGGGGACCGTGGGAACAGAAGACACGGTGGAAACAGACATGATGAACCCTCCTCGAGGGCACGCCTGGAAAAACGCAGGCGGTGGGTGAGAGAACACGGGACGGGCCCTCAGCACGGACCCTTCAGGGAAATCAGCGGAGCAGGTGGACGCTCAACGCTGGTTCGCAAGATATCACAGTCAACGCGGACGGCAAGGGTTCTGTTCCCGTCGCCCCAAGCCGCCCACATCTCCCGGAGCGGGATCCGTCAAGCCGGCTGCAGGGCTCCTGCAATCGTCGGAGGCTTTCATGGAGGTGCGAGCCCAAGGGGGATGTCATGAAGAAGACCCAGTGCCCGACATGTCACACCACCCTCGACGAGGGTCCGATCATGTACCGCTGCGCGTGCTGCCGTCGCGCCGTGTTCGCCGCAGACCTGGAGAACGAGTACGTCACCCGGCTAGCGTTGTCGGATGCCGCATAAGTCAAGAATCGTGGCCGATGTCGAGATCACCCCGTTGTGTGATGCCATCGGCCCGATGGGGCCCTCGCTTCGCCTGCCGTTCCTCGAGACCTTTCTCGGTGCGGAGGTCGACGAGGGCGAGTGGATCCTCCACTTCCACTGCTTCCTCCTGCGTGACCGCGACGGCCACGTCACCCTGATCGACACCGGCATCGGGCCCACCTCCAGCTGGGCTCCCGCCCCTGGCGCGCTGCCGGGCGAGCTGGCCGCCGCGGGTGTCGCGCCCGGCGACGTCGACACGCTGATCATCACGCACCTGCACAGCGACCACTTCGGCGGCACGATCGTCGACGGCCGGCCGGTGTTCCCCAACGCGCGCCACGTCGTCCAGCGGGCCGAGATCGAGGCGACGTCCGTCCTCGACCCGGTCAGGGAGCTGCTGCAGGTGGTCGACGGCGATGCGGAGGTCGCCCCCGGCGTGGTCGTACGGCTGACGCCCGGCCACACCCCCGGACACCAGAGCGTCGAGGTCGGCGAGTTCACCATGGCCGGTGACGTCCTGCACCACCCGGTGCAGCTGGCCGACCCGACGATCCGCTACGTCTACGACGGCGACTCCGACCTGGCCGCCAAGACCAGGCTCGACCTGGTCGCCGGACTGCGCGCGCAGGGCCGGCTGCTCGGCACCTCCCACTTCCCCGAGCCGTTCGTCGAGCTGGGCTAGCAGCGCGCGGGCCTTGGCGCGGTAACGCAGCACCTGCACCACGCCGAGCAGCCAGACCGGGTACTGCACGGCCATCGCCCAGCGGTGGTCGCCGGTCAGGTCCATCGTCACGCCGATCAGCGCGATCACCGACATCGAGGCCAGGAAGCCGCCGCCGTTCACGATGCCGGTGGCCGCGCCGATGCGGCCCGCGGGGTTGAACGTCCTGGCGTAGTCGAAGCCGATCATCGATCCGGGGCCGTTCGTGGCGAGCACGACGACCAGGACCACCAGCAGCCACAGCGGAGCCCGGCCGCCCGGCCACAGCAGCACCGCCGTCCACGCGGTGGCGGTCGACCCGGTGACGGCCAGCACCAGCCACGATCGGCGCAGCGGGAAGCGGCCGGCCAGGTAGCCGAGGATCGGGCCGCACACCATGCCGACGGCGGTCAGCGCCGACAGCAGCACGCCCGCGGTCCCGGGCGCGAGTCCCTGGCCCTGCACCAGGTACGGGTAGCCCCACAGCAGCAGGAACGCCGCGGCCGAGCACTGGGTGGCGGCGTGGGTCCACATGCCCAGCCTGGTGCCCGGCTGCATCCACGCGGCCTTCAACCCCGGTGCGCGCCGGTCGGCCGAGGGACGCCCGTCGCGCAGGACGGCCGCGACGAGGACCGTGGCCAGCACGCCGACCCCGGCGGCGCCGAGGAAGGTCGGCGTCCAGCCGTACGCGCGCAACGATCCGATGATCGGCACGGTCGACGCGATGGCGCCGAACTGGCCGAGGATGCCGGTCAGCTGCACGATCACCGGGTTGCGGCGGGCCGGGAAGGACAGGTTGACCAGCCTGATCACGCTGATGAACGTCATGGCGTCGCCCGCGCCCACCAGGGTCCTGGCGGCCAGGCCGAGCAGCAGGTCGTCGGCGAAGGCGAAGACGACCTGGCCGCACGACATGATCAGCGCCCCGATGAGCAGCATGCGTTTGGAGCCGAACCTGTCGACCAGCACGCCGACGGGGATCTGCATCACGGCGTAGACGAGGAGCTGGAGCATCGCGAGGGTCGCCAGACCCGACGCGCCGACGTCGAGACGGGCGGCGGCCGCCAGGCTCGCGACACCGAGGGACTGGCGGTGGAAGACCGCGACGAAGTAGGCCAGGACGCCCGTCGCCCAGAAGATCAACGCGCGTGGTGTCACGGGGACAAATCCTATCTTTTTCGTAGGATGTTCCCATCACTGGCCCCGGCGCCGGACGTTCCGCGTCCGGGACGACGTTGTAGGTTGATCACGTGAGCGTGGACACGGAGTTCTGGGCGTCGCTGAGCAAGGTGCTGGCCGGGGCGGGCGCCTACATCACCGACCCCGGAGGAAGAACGCTGCTGGTCAAGCCCAACTACCGCGACCACTGGGGCTTCGCTGGCGGCCACGTCGACGAGGGCGAGGACCCCGCGCAGGCCTGCGCCAGGGAGGTCGCCGAGGAGCTCGGCCTCACGCTGCCCGTCGGCGACCTGCTGGTCGTGCAGTGGGTGGGCCCGCTGGACGTCCGGCCGCTGCCGCTGGTCAACTTCCTGTTCGACTGCGGCACCATCCCCGCCGACACCCCGATCACCCTGCAGGCGGAGGAGCTCGACGACTACGGCTTCTTCACCGAGGCCGAGGCCAGGAAGCTGCTCCCGCCGTGGGCCGGCGACCGGGTGCCCGCCGCGGCCGCCGCCAGGGCCAGCGGCTGGAGCCGCTACCTGCCGCCCGTCAGCGCCGGCTGATCGGAGAGCAGGGCCGCGGGCAGCGTCACCGTCGCCGTGATCCCCCCGTACGGCGAGGGCCGCAGCCGGACCCTGATCCCGTGCCTGGCCGCGAGCCTGGCCACCACGAACAGCCCGAGCCTGTCGCTCTCGGCCAGGTCGAACTCGGGCGGCTCGGCCAGCCTGGCGTTGAGCTGGCTCAGCTCCTCCTCGGGCAGCCCGAGCCCCCGGTCCTCGATGTCGACCTGAAGCCCCTCCGGCACGCCGACCGCCCGCACGTCCACCCTGGTCTGCGGGGGCGAGAAGAGGGTGGCGTTCTCCACCAGCTCGGCCACCAGATGCACGACGTCGGTCACGGCCGAACCCATCACCGCCACGTTCGGCGGCTGCGGCACCTCGACCCTGGCGTACTCCTCCACCTCGGCCACGGCCGCCCTGAGCACGTCCACGGCCGGCACCGGGTTGCGCCAGCCCCGGCCCGGCGTCTGGTCCGACAGGATGATCAGGCTCTCGGCGTGCCTGCGCATGCGGGTGGTGAGGTGGTCGAGCTTGAACAGGTCGTCGAGGATGACCGGGTCGTGAGTGCGCCGCTGCATGCCGTCCAGCTGGAGCAGCTGGCGGTGCAGCAGCGACTGGTTGCGCCTGGCCAGGCTGACGAAGACCTGGCGCACGCCGTCGCGCAGCTTCGCCTGGTCGACGGCGGCTCCGACCGCCGTGGACTGGACGGAGTTGAACGCCTGGATGATGTCGCGCACCTCGGTGGTCTGCGCTCCGGTGTCGAGCGGTTCGACCTCGGGCTTGGCGCCGCCGGCGCGCAGCTGATCGACGACGCCCGCCAGCCGTACCTCCGCGAAGCCGGTCGCGGCGTCGCGCAGGCCCGCCAGCTCGCGCACCAGCCGGCCGCGGAAGCGCAGGGAGAGCACGATGGAGGCGACGACGGCGACCAGGCCGATGCCCCCTGCGACGCCGATCTTGATCAGGATGGCGGTGGCGGTCGGGTTGACCCGGTCGACCAGGCCCTGCACGGCCTCGGACTGGTTGCGCTCGACGGCGGCGGCGAGGTCGTCGCCCCGCGACACCCAGGTCGCGGAGGTCGCGGGCAGTCCGTTGGCGGTCGCCTGGCCGCGGATGGCGTCCTCGATCGCGACGAAGTCGCGGTAGGCGGCGGAGCCGGCCAGCCCGCGGTAGGCGGCGCCGAGGTCGTCGTCGAGGTGGGTGAGCGCCTGGGAGTAGAGGAGGCGGCGGGTGGCCGACATCCGGGTGAACAGCGCCCGGTCGGAGGGGCCGACCTCGCGGGTCGCGAGCACGTGCACGATCATCGCCCGCTCCCTGGACAGGAGCTCCTTGGCCTCGCCGAGCATGGTGACCGACCTGGCCAGCCGGTAGAGCGCCATGTCGGGCACCAGGATCATCTGGTCGTACATGCGGAAGGAGGCGTCCACGATGTCGCTGTAGACGGTGATCGTCTGGATGGCGCCGACCGAGCGCGCGTCGACCCCTCTGCGCAGCTCGGGGAGGCGGTTCAGCTCGCGGTAGAGCGCCTTGAGCTGCTCGGCCATCTCCGGTGTGACGTTCTCCTGCAGGGCGGCGCGCCGGCGGAAGGCCGCCACGGCGGTGTCCGTCCTGCTGCGCTGGTTGATCAGCTCCCGGTACGGCCTGGCGGACGACAGGAACTCGGCCGACGACAGCCGCTCGCGCTGGAGTTGGATGTTCATCTGCTCCGACGGGTCGGCCAGGTTGGTGACCAGGTTGTTGATCTCCAGCAGGCGCAACCCGTCACCACCGGTCAACGCGGCCGCGAACGTCCACAGCCCGACCAGCGAGATCAGCGGGACCGAGAGCAGGACGAGCAGCTTGAGCGCGATGGGGCGGCCGGGGCGGGTGAAGCGCCTTTTCATGGTGAGATCGTCTCGCAGATCACACCCCTTTTGGGAGGTTTCCCATGCGCTTGCCGCGATCGATATCCGGATGGACCATCGCCGTCTTCGGCTTCCTTGCTTTCGCCCTGGGCCTGTTCGGCCTGCTGAGATCGGACGATCTGCTCGGCCTGCTGGGATTCGAGGTCGTGGAGATGCGCGGGCCCGGTGACTACACGAAGGTGTACATGGCGGCCTCGTCGATGGCCGCGGTCAACATGGGCGTCTACTACCTGCTGGCCGCGGCCACCGACTGGACACCGTTCTTCCGGTGGACCGTCCCGTGGAGGACGGTGACGTTCGTGGTGTTCACCACGCTGGTGGTGACGGGCGCCGCACCCGCCGAGTTCGTGGGCGTGGGGGTGTGGGAGGGGCTCGGCGCCCTGGTCACCGGCCTCGCGCTGTGGCGCGAGGGCAAGCTGTTTCAGCGCTCGTCGGAACGGCGCCCCGCGACCAGGTGATCGTCGGGGTGCGGGGCCTGCCGGGGGATCGTCCGCGTCTCCCCGGCGACGTCGTGGGTGTCGTCGTGGGTGCTGTCGGGGGTGTTGTCGTTGAGCTTCCGCTCCAGCGCCCGCTTCTCGTCCTCCAGCTTGGCGACCCGGTCGTCGGCCTGGACCCGGACGTCGCGCAGCGCGCGGCGCCGCAGGAGCGACCGGCGCGAACCTGAGCCGATCATCGAGACGCCGAGGAGCAGGACTCCCGCGGTGGCCGCGCCCACCAGGAACATCTCCAGGTGGGACGGCTGGAAGGTGTAGCCGACAACGGTGTAGGTGGTATCGGGTTCCATCGCGACGAGGTAGATGGTCGCGGCTGCGATCAGGACCAGGATCAGCCCCAACACGATCATGAGCTCACCTCTCTTTCAAGACGGCGCTTCCTCTGCCCCTGAACGATGGAGTCATGCGGCCGGACGCGGGCCGGTGGCGTCACGGCCATGTTGTCCACACCCTGTGGACAACATGCGGTCTGTGGCCGACCGCCCCGTCCGGCTCACTGTGTCATGCAGGGATCAAGCATGTCGCCGCTCAGGACGGGGGCGGCTTTTCCCCGCTCACGCCAGATCGTCTTGAGCACCCGCCACCCGTCGCGGACGGCGTGCAGGTTGCTGGCCCCGTGGATGCGCGAGCGCTCGTGGCTGGGCACCTCGCGGATGTCCAGCCCCGCCTTCGCGGCCCTGACGTTCATCTGCGTCTCGATCTCGAACCCGTCGCAGTCGAGCGCCATGGCGTCCAGGTGGTGGGCCCAGAAGGCGTTGTAGCCATAGCACAGGTCGGTGTAACGCGTGCCGTACAGGGCGTTGGTGGCGAACGTCAGCACCTTGTTGCCCAACGAGCGGACGGGGCTGATGTCGTCCGAGCCGCCGCCCTCGATGTAGCGGGAGCCCTTGGCGAAGTCCGCGCCGTCGACCAGGGCCTGCACGAACCGGCCGATCTCCCGGCCGTCGGTCGACCCGTCGGCGTCGATCATGACGATGATGTCGCCCTTGGCGGCGGCGAAACCCTCGGTCAGCGCGTTGCCCTTGCCCCGCCTGGTCTGCGTGACGACACGCAGGTCCGGGCGGAGGCTGCGAGCCACGGCCACCGTGTCGTCGACGGAGTTGCCGTCCACCAGGATCACCTCGTCGATCCAGGTGGGCAACGTCGCGAAGACGTGTGGCAGGTTGTCGGCTTCGTTGAGTGCGGGAACAACAACAGTGACGCTCGCCGCGAAGGGGCCTGTGTTCATGGAACCAAGGTCCACGATCACACCTGCAACTCGCTTGACATCCCCTTGCAGCTGGTGATGATCTACCGCATTCGGGACGAAACCCCGTGTTTCTGGGGCTCCCGGTGACCTGCGATGTTGTCTCTTTCGCTCGTTCCACGGCTCTGAAAGTAATGATCCACTTGCCGTCTCTTGACATCGTGTTAGGAAAATGTATGGAATCAGCGCCGGGTGGCCGCCGCCCAGCGCTCCAGGAGCGCCGCGGCCGCGCCCGAGTCGATCGCCGCGCACGCGCGTCCGTAGGCCGCCGCCAGCCCGCGCACCCCCTCCCGCCCGGCCGCCGCCAGCGCCGCGGCGGCGTTCAGGCAGACGATGTCGCGCACCGGCCCCGGAGCGCCGCCCAGCACCTGCCGCGCGACCTCGGCGTTGTACGCGGCGTCCGCGCCCCTGAGGTCGTCGACGGACGCCCGGGCGATGCCCAGCGACAGCGGGTCGAAGCGGCTCGACGTGACCGTCCCGTCCCTGACCTCCCAGATGGTGGACGGCCCTGTCGTGGTCAGCTCGTCCAGGCCGTCGTCGCCCCTGAACACCAGCGACGAGCAGCCCCGCGCCGCCAGCACCCCCGCGACGACCGGCGCCAGGTGCGCGTGGAACACCCCCACCGCCTGCGCCGCCGGCCTGGCCGGGTTGACCAGCGGCCCGAGCACGTTGAAGACCGTCGGCACGCCGAGCTGCCTGCGCGGCCCGGTGGTGTGCCGGAAGGCCGGATGGTGCCGCGCGGCGAACAGGAAGGTGATCCCCACCTCCGCCGCGACCCCCGCCGCGCGCGCGGGGGACAGGTCGACCACGACGCCGAGCGCCTCCAGCACGTCGGCGGCGCCCGTGGACGACGAGGCCGCCCTCCCGCCGTGCTTGACGACCTTCGCCCCCGCCGCGGCGGCGACGATCGCGGCCATGGTGGAGACGTTCACGGTGTGGGCCTGGTCGCCGCCCGTTCCGACGAGATCGACCGCGTCGCCGGGCACCTCCAGCGGGGCGGCGCCGTCGAGCAGCGCCGTCGCCAGCCCCGACACCTCCTCGACGGTCTCGCCCTTGGCGCGCAGCGCGACGGCGAACCCGGCGATCTGCGCGTCGGTCGCCGCGCCGGCCATGATCTGGCCCATCGCCCACGCGGTGTCCCGCGCGCGCAGCGATCGACCGTCGAGCAGCGTGCCGAGCAGAGTGGACCAGGTCGTCATGTTCGAGCCTCCAGTCGTGCGGACGAGGAGGCCAACCATCGATGACCGCCTCGCGAAGGGCGGTCATCGGACATCGCGCAGGGACCGCCTAGAAGGCCGGCCACCAGGAAAGCGCGATCATGACATGACATGCTACCGGCATGTCGGTGCTCTCCCCCCTCCGGGACACAGCGGTCGGCGCCGCCGGCACCGCCCCCGCGCGCACGCGTCGCCGGATCTGTACCGGTCCCGCGCGCACGCGTCGCCGGATCGGGGCCGGCCCCGCGCGCACGCGTCGCCGGATCGGGGCCGTGCCGCCGCAGGAGACACCGCGAAGGGAGCGGCCGTGGATCTGAGGCGAACGTTCGACGAGGACGCGGAGCTCTACGACAGGGCCAGGCCCGGCTACCCGGCCGAACTGTTCACCCGCATCCCCGTGGCGTCGCGCGTGCTGGAGATCGGCTGCGGCACCGGGCAGGCCACCCGCGGCCTGCTCGGCCGCGGCTGCGTCGTCACCGCCGTCGAGCTGGGGCCCGCGCTGGCGGCGCTGGCGCGGGCCCGCATGCCGTCCGTCGAGGTGGTCAACGCCGACTTCGAGACGTGGCCGCTGCCGGCCGAGCCGTACGACGTGGTGTTCGCGGCCACCTCCTTCCACTGGCTCGACCCGGCCACGCGGGTGGCCAGGGCGCGGGCCGCGCTCCGCCCCGGCGGGCTGCTCGCCACCGTGGCCACGCACCACGTGGCGGGCGGCACCGCGGCCTTCTTCGCCGAGGTCCAGGAGTGCTACGAACGGTTCGACCCCGCCACGACGCCGGGCCTGCGGCTCCGGCCCGCCGCCGCCGTCCCGCCCGACGGTGAGGCGCTGCCCGGGTTCGCCGCCCCCGTCTTCGAGCGCTGGGAGTGGGAGCTGGCCTACACCACCGAGGAGTACCTCGACCTGCTGTCGACCTACTCGGGTCTCCGCGCGCTGCCCGCGCGCGCCGCCCTGCTCGACTGCGTCGGGGCGCTCGTCTCCTCCCGGTACGGCGGGCGCGTCGTCAAGCGCTACCTCACCGAACTCCGCACCGCCACGGCCATCGGCTGACACGGCGGCGTTGCGCGACCACGCTCTCCCCTTGGCCGCGCCTGCGAGGTGACCGCGGCCGCGAGGTGACCAGGGTCGGGAGGACCGGGGTCGGGAGGCGGCCGGGGCGGTGAGGTGACCGGGGTGCGGGGCGGCCGGGGCGGTGAGGTGACCGGGGTCGCAGGGCGGCTGGGGCGGTGAGGTGACGGGCGGCCATGGCGGTGAGGTGACCGGGGGCGGGAGGTGAGCGCGGCGGCCGGGTGGCCATGGTTCCACCGGCTTGCCGAGGTCACCTCGGCGGGCTGGAGTCAGCCGTCGGTGCCCGCCGGGCGCAGCGGGGTGACGGAGAGGTCGTCCAGCGTGGGCGGGCTGCCCGTCTCCTGTGGCTGGGCCGGTGACCCCACGGGGTGGTTGGCGATGGAGACCACCTGCTGCCCCTCGATCTTGTTCCGCGCCATCGCGGTGGCGCCCACGCTGGCCCTGAACAGCTGCGCGTGGGCGGCGGCGTTGCCGGGATCCCGATGCGCGATGATCTTGACGCGGGCGTCGGCCCAGGAGTTGACGATGCCGGGCAGGTGCACCGCGAGCGCGCAGAGGCACGGCAGCCCCGTCACGAGCAGGACGCACAGCAGCGCCTGACCGGACAGGGTGGCCGACTGGTTGCCGAGCGCGTAGGCACCGGCCGAGCTCAGCGGCAGGGTGAGCGCGGCCGTCAACCACCCCGGGAGAATGGGCGTCTTTCCTCTGGGCACGCTGGTCGCCTCACCGGCCATGCGGTGCCGTAACGGAACCGGCACCAGGACGGATGTATTCACGGCTGCGCAGTTTTCTAGCCATGGGCGTCATTGCTCCTAGATGGCGATAAGGGCATCTAGATGCGGATAAATCCGCTCTAGATAGACATAAAGGGCCACCGCTCGTGCGGCGAGCGGGAGACCCATGGCCGTAGTGGTACCAGTGATGGCTGGTGCGCGCCGGTGCTTGCCGTGATTCCGGATGTATGCGGACAGTCTCGGACTGCCACCCACATCTGCCGTTTCCCTCATAAACTGGGGCCAGTCGTATTTCTTGGCGGCCCTGCCATGGCGGGGCCTTTCTCGTTCTCGGGAACAGGTTGGCTGATGTGTGAGAACGATCAAGGCGAGGACCCTCTTGCCGTCCTTCGGCGGCGCATCGACAGGCTGTATCGGATAGACGCCGGCAGGCCGTCCTACGCGGCGCTCGAAAGGTACGCCGACGAGATCAGGAAGGAGGGGCCGGGCGACGACGCCTGGCGCCCGCTGCCGCGCGCCACCCTCGGCGACCTGGTGACCGGCAAGCACCGCAGGCTGCCGTCGTGGCCGCTGATCAGGACGTTCGTGCTGGCCTGCCATCAGGCCGCGACCGTCACAGGGCTGCCGGTCGCCGAGGCGGGCGACCTGATCCAGGAGTTCGTCGGGCTGTGGAGGGCCGCGGCCGAGCGGCCCGCGGGCGGCGACGTCCTCGCGCCCGCCCCCGCCGAAACGCCCGCCCACAGCGAGACGCACGCCTCCGGTGAAAGGCCGGCCTCCCGCGAAAGGCTCGCCCACAGGGAAGGGCCGGCCGCCGGGGAACGGCTCGCCCCCGGGGAAAGGTCGGCTCACGGGGAACGGCTCGCCCCCGGGGAAAGGTCGGCTCACGGGGAACGGCTCGCCCCCGGAGGAAGGCCGGCCCTCGGCGAAAGGCTCGCCCCCGGCGAAGGACCCGCCCCGGGCGAGGCTCGCACGTCCGCTCGCGGCGGAGCGCCTGCTTCCGGCGGGTCGTCCGCGCTGGGGAAGTCGTCCGCTTCCGGTGGGTCGCCCTCGTTCGGGAAGGCCCCTGGTGAGTCGTCCGCGCTGGGGAAGACGTCTGTCCCCGGTGAGGCGCCCGTCGGCGCGCTGGGCCCGGCCGCGCATCGCATGCCTGCCAGCTACGGCGCGGTCGGCCTGGAACTGCTCGACAGCGCGCGGGAGGGGAACGCGGGCGCGGCCTACGAGGTGGCCGTGCTGCTGGCCTGCGAGGCCGCGAAGGGCGACCGCGACAGTGAGGTGTGGCTGGAGGCGGCGACCCACTGGCTGCGCCGGGCGACGGGCAGGGTCGCCGAGGCCGCGGAGTTGCGGCTGCGCGGGGTCAAACTGGCCAAGGCGGCATTGGCGCTGGCCGTCGAGCGCAAGGCCGAGGGCGAGCCGAGTGCGCTGATCTTCTTCCTGGCCGCGATGCAGGCCGAGGCCGCCGTGCCGGGCCTCAGGCTCGACGTGTCCGAGGCCCTGTTCTCCTGACCGCGTTCTCCCGACCGCGTTCTCCTGACCGCGCTTCCCGGGGCGGAAAAGGTATGAGGCGGGTGCCGCTGCCGGGACGTATCCAGAGATGAGGGAAAACTCGAGGGGAGTTTTGCCGCGGGCGGTCGGAAGCCACGGGGATCGCCAGGATTACACTCCCCTTGAATCCCTGCAGGGTTTTCCGAGCGATGGAACAGACATGGACAAAGAGGCCACAGCGGTTATTTCGGGCGTCGTCGATGTGCGTGACGTCCCGCTGAGCAGTCTGTGTGAGAACGACATGTGCGACGCGGAGCTGGAGGGCATGCTGCGCCGCGTCGTTCCCGACACCCCGAGGGTCTCCGTCGCGGCGTTCAACTCCGCCATCTGAATCTGACGGGAGGGCGGCGATGGTGCCGTTCCGCCAGTTCGTCCTCAAGGTCCACAGCAGGTGCGACCTGGCCTGCGACCACTGCTACGTGTACGAGCACGCCGACCGGAGCTGGCGCCGACGGCCCAGGGTGATGTCCGCCGAGACGATCGCCTGGAGCGCGTTGCGCATCGCCGAGCACGTCAAGAGCCACGCCCTCGACCGGATCACGGTCGTCCTCCACGGCGGCGAGCCGCTCCTGGCCGGCCACGCCAGGCTGCGGGCCGTCGCCGAGGCGATCGAGTCGGCGCTGGCCGGCACCTGCCGCCTCGACCTGCGCCTGCACACCAACGGGTTGCTGCTGGACGACGACTTCCTCGACCTGTTCGAGGAACACGGCATCAAGGTGGGGGTCTCGCTCGACGGCGACCGGGCCGCCCACGACCGCCACCGGCGCTACGCCGACGGCAGGGGCAGCCACGACAGGGTGGTCGGCAGGCTGGCCCTGCTGCGCCGGCGTCCGCACCTCTACGCGGGGTTGCTGTGCACGGTGGACGTGGCCAACGACCCGATCGCCGTCTACGAGGCGCTGGCCCGGCAGGCGCCACCGCGGGTCGACTTCCTGCTCAAGCACGCCACCTGGGACGACCCGCCGGAGCGCGGGGCGGGCGACTGGCTCGTCGCCGTCTTCGACAGGTGGGTGGCCGACGGCAGGCCGATGTCCGTGCGGCTGTTCGAGTCGATCGAGTCGACGTCGAGGGGTGGCCCGAGCACCACCGAAGCGCTCGGCCTGGAGCCCAGCGACCTGGTGGTCATCGAGACCGACGGCGCCTACGAGCAGGTCGACTCGCTGAAGACCGCCTACGACGGCGCCCCGGCGACCGGGCTTGACGTGTTCTCCCACCCGCTCGACGAGGTGGCCGGGCATCCGGGGATCGTGGCGCGGCAGCGCGGGATCGACGGGCTGGCCGAGGCGTGCCGGCGCTGCCCTGTGGTCGGCAGCTGCGGCGGGGGCCTCTACCCGCACCGCTACAAGGGGGGCGGCTTCGCCAATCCGAGCGTCTACTGCGCCGACCTGCTCAAGCTGATCACGCACGTGCGGGGGCGGCTGCGCCGTACGCACGAGCTGACGTCGGCGCAGCTCGGCGAGCTGGCCGCGGGGCACGGGAGCGCGGAGACGGTCGCGGCGCTGGCCGCGGGCCAGGCCAGCCTGCGCAGGCTGGCGCTGACGAAGGCCGCCGCGCCGGGCGCCGCGTGGCGCCTGCTGACCAGGATCGACGCCGAGCATCCCGCCGCGCTGGCCGCCGTGCTGGACCACCCGTACGTGCTGGCGTGGGCGGCCGGACACCTGGCCGGTACGGCAGGCCCCGCCCACCTCGGCAACATCGCGGCGGCCGCCGCGCTCAGGGCAGGTGTCACGGCCGAGGTCGAGGTGGAGGTGCGTGGCGGCGTCGGCTACCTGCCCGGCCTCGGCGCCTTCACCGGCATGACCGGCACCGTGGTGCGCCTCGACGGCGGGGGCGCCGAGGCGGGCGGGGCAGCCTGGGAGCCGTTGCGGCGGCTCTCGGCAGGGGGGATGGAGGTGGCGGTGGAGGACCTGGACCCCTACCGCGACTGCCACCAGTGGTCGCCGGCACCGCGGCTGACCGGCGAGCAGGCGCGGGCGTGGCAGGAGCGGTTCGCCGCGGCCGTCCGGGTGATCGAGCGCGACCATCCCGCCTACCTGCCCGCGATCAGGGCGGGGCTGACCACGCTGACCCCGCTCAGCACGGTCGGCGGCGCCACCAGTTCGGCCTCCAGGCACGCGTTCGGCGCGATCGCCACCACGCTGCCGGACGAGGGGGAGAGCCTGGCCCTGCTGCTCCTGCACGAGTTCCAGCACGTGAAGCTGGGCGCGGTGCTCGACCTGTTCGACCTGTTCGACGCGCGCGACGCCCGGCTCTTCTACGCGCCGTGGCGTGACGATCCCCGCCCGCTGGAGGGACTGCTGCAGGGCGCCTACGCGCATCTGGCCGTCACCGACTTCTGGCGCCGGCGCGACGCCCGCGCCTTCGCCCGCTGGCGGGCGGACACCGCCATGGCCGTCGAGACGCTGCTCGGCGCGGGCACGCTGACCCCGCTGGGCGTGGCGTTCGTGGCGGGCATGCGGCGGAGCGTCATGCCGTGGCTGGACGAACCGGTGCCCGAGACGGCCGAGCGCGCCGCGCAGGAGGAGCGGGCGGCCCACCGCGGCAGGTTCGGATGACCAGGCGGGAGCTGTCCGGCCAGCTCAGCCGGCTGGGGGTGGCGGCCGGCCAGGTCCTGCTCGTCCACAGCGCGCTGCGCAGGGTCGGCGACGTCACGGCGGCGACCGCCGCGGCGGCGCTGCGCGACGTGCTGGGCGAGGAGGGCACGCTGGTCGTGCCCACGCAGACGGCCGGCAACTCCGACACCTCGCGCGAGCACCTGGAGCGGATCGCGGGCATGTCCCCCGGGCAGGTCGCCGCCTTCCGCGCGACGATGCCGCCCTTCGACCCGCTGACCACGCCGTCCACCGGCATGGGACGGCTGGCCGAGCACGTCAGGACCACCGAGGGGGCGGTGCGCAGCGCGCACCCGCAGACCTCCTTCGCCGCGCTGGGCCCCATGGCCGCCAAGCTGATGGACGGCCACGCCCGCGACTGCCACCTCGGCGAGCACTCCCCGCTGGCCCGGCTGTACGAGGCGAACGCGTGGATCCTGCTGCTCGGCGTGGGTTACACCGCCTGTACGGCTCTGCACCTCGCGGAGTACCGCCTGCCTGACCCGCCGCTCAGGACCTACCGATGTGTGGTGGAGGAAGGCTGGTGGGAATACCAGGACGTGGACCTCCAGGACGCTCACCTGACAGAACTGGGCGCCGATCTCGACAAAACGGATTTCTCGCGGAAAGGCGGTGTTGGCCGGGCAGAATGTCGTCTACTGCCTCTTGCGCCGATGGTGGATTTCGCAGTGAATTGGCTTGCCGTGAAATAGGAAGGAGGCGGGTTGCCCGAATCCCCGTACTTCTTTCTGAGCTACCGGCGCAACGACGTGAGCGACCTCTGGGTCGCTCGCTTCTTCAAACACCTGTCCGACGACGTGCGCGCCGTCGTCAACGTGGAGCAGCCGGGCTTCATGGACCGGCAGGTGCCGATCGGCGGGATCTGGCCATCACATGTCTCCCAGGCGCTGTCCACCTGCAGGGTCTTCGTGCCCGTCTACTCCATGAGCTACTTCGACAGCGAGCACTGCGGCAAGGAGTGGGGCGCCTTCAGCCGGCGTTGCGGTCCCGGCTCCGAGGCCATCCTGCCGGTGCTGTGGGCGCCGCTGTACGACACGCCGGTACCGGAGTGCGCGGGCGTGCTCAACTACGAGCACGCCGCCTTCGGCAAGGAGTACGCCAGAAGCGGCATCTACGGGGTCATGAAACTGCGCCGCTTCCGCGAGGCGTACAAGGAGGGCGTCTGGTGGCTGGCGCGCAGGATCATCGAGGTCGGCAGGACGGTCCAGGTGCCCTACCAGGCCATCCCCGACTACCGGGAGCAGCCGAACGCGTTCGCGACCGTCGAGACCGGCAGGCCGTACCACGTGACGGTGGTGGCGCCGTCCCTGAGTGCGCTGCCGGGTGACCGCGACCCCGGCTTCTACGGCAGGTCGCCGCTCGACTGGAACCCTTTCGCGGGCCCCGGCACGCTCGCCGAGGCGGCGGCCGAGGTCGTCAGGCGGCAGGGGCTGCGCCCCGTCGTCGGCACGCTGGAGGAGGCCGGCGGGCTCGACGGCGAGCAGGGGGTGGTGCTCCTCGACCCGTGGGCGCTGGCCGACGCGGGGGTGCGCGAGGCGGTGTCGCGGCTGACCGCGCCCGTGCTCGTGCCCTGGCCCGCGGGTGACACGCAGAGCGCGTCTGAGCGCGAGCGGCTGGAGCGCGCGCTGCGCGAGACGGTCCAGGCCAGGCCGATCTCCGACCTGGACGCGCTGGCCGACCTGATCAGGCAGGCGGAGTGGCGGCGGCTGCGCGAGGCGCCCGGCTATCCACCGCCTGGCCCGTCGAGCGAGAAACCGAGGTTGAGCGGTCCCGAGGAGTGGTCATGAGCGAGGGCAGGATCATCACGTTCTACTCCTACAAGGGCGGCACGGGACGCACGATGGCGCTGGCCAACGTGGCCTGGATCCTCGCCGCCAACGGCAGGAAGGTCCTGGCGCTCGACTGGGACCTGGAATCGCCCGGCCTGCACAGGTTCTTCCACCCCTTCCTGGACGCGGGGGTGATCAGCGCGACGCCCGGCGTCATCGAGCTGATCACCGACTACGCCTTCGCCGCGTTGCAACCGGTCGAGCGCGCGGCCGACTGGCACCTGGAGTACACCCAGGTGCTGCCGCGCGCGGTGTCCCTGGAGTACGACCACTTCCCGGGCAGCGGCACCATCGACTTCATCTCGGCGGGGCGGCAGAACCGCGACTACTCCTCGCTGCTGTCCACCTTCGACTGGGACAACTTCTACGAACGGCTCGGCGGCGGCGTCTTCCTCGACGCGCTGCGCGCCGACATGCGGCGCCACTACGACTACGTGCTGATCGACAGCCGCACCGGGCTCAGCGACATCGCCGACATCTGCACCGTGCACTTCCCCGACGTCCTCGTCGACTGCTTCACGCTCAGCGACCAGAGCATCGACGGCGCGGCGGCCGTGGCCAGGCACATCGACCAGCGCTACGGCGACAGGGGCATCAGGATCCTGCCGGTCCCGATGCGCATCGAGTCGGGCGAGAAGAAGAAGCTCGACGCCGGGCGGGCGCTGGCGCGCAGGCGCTTCGCCGGATTCCCCAAGGGGACCGACGCCGAGGAGTACTGGGCCGCCATCGAGATCCCCTACGTGCCCTTCTACGCCTACGAGGAGACGCTGGCCACCTTCGGCGAGGTCGCCTCCTCGCCGACGTCCATCCTGTCCGCCTACGAGCGGCTGGCCGGCGCGGTCACCGACGGCGACGTCAACGGGCTGCCGCCGGTCACCGAGGAGGTCCGCGCACACGTCCTGGCGCTGTTCGAGCGCAGGCCGCCCGAGCCGGAGGAGGAGGGGACGCTGGCGCTCGCCTACGTCCCCGAGGACCGGATGTGGGCCGACTGGGTCGCCGCGCTGCTGCGCCGGAGCGGGATGAAGGTCCTGCAGGTCAGCGCCGACCTGCCCGACTGGGAGCAGGCGCTGGCGGGCGCGGCCAGGACCGCCGCCGTGGTCTCGCCCGCCTTCCAGCGCTCGCCGAGGACCAGGCACTTCGTCGCGCAGCCGCCGCCCTACGTCGCCGTCTGCGTCGGCGACGTGCCCACCCAGGAGGGCGTCCGCATCGACCAGCTCGTCGAGGGTGAGGCGGCGCAGCTGCTCCTGCACGCCTTCGGCAGGGCCGGCCACACGCCCGAGCACCCCGCCGAGCCCGCCCCGATCGGCCCGCGCTTCCCCGGCACGCCGCCCAGGGTCTCCAACCTGCCGCCCCGCAACGCCGCCTTCACCGGGCGCGCGGCCGTGCTGGAGGAGCTGCGCAACCAGCTCGTCGGCACCGGCCAGGCGGTCGTCCTGCCGATGGCCCTGTACGGCCTCGGCGGCGTCGGCAAGACGCAGGTCGCGCTGGAGTACGCCTACCGCTTCATGGCCGACTACGACCTCGTGTGGTGGGTGTCGGCGGAGGAGCCCGCCGCCATCTCCGACAACTTCCTCGACGAGCTGGCGCCCAGGCTGGGGCTCAAGCCGGAGGACGCCACGGTCAGAGCCGTGCTGGAGGGGCTGCGGCGCGGCGAGCCGTACCCGAGGTGGCTGTTGATCTTCGACAACGCCACCGAGCTGGCCGAGCTCACCGACTATCTTCCGGTGAGCCCCGCCGGGCACGTGCTGATCACCTCGCGCAACCCCGCCTGGTCGAGCGTGGCCGCGCCGCTGGAGGTGGACGTCTTCAGCCGCGACGAGAGCGTCGAGCACCTGCGCGGGCAGGTGCCGGGGCTGGCCGAGAGCGACGCCGAGAAGGTGGCCGCGGCGCTGGGGTTCCTGCCGCTGGCCGTCGACCAGGCGGGCGCGTGGCTGCGGGAGACGGGCATGCCCGCGGGCGACTACGTCGAGCTGCTCGAGAGCGAGCTGACCAGGGCGCTGCCCACCTTCCGCGGCCCCAAGCCGGTCGCCGCCACCTGGAGCGTCTCGCTCGAACAGCTCAGGCGCCGCTCGCCCGCGGCGGTGCGGCTGCTGCAGCTGTGCGCGTTCTTCTCCGCCGAGCCCATCTCGATGACCATGATCTACAGCGACGAGATGGTGCGGCTGCTGCGCGAGCACGACGACACCCTGCGCGAGAAGCTCATGCTCGGCAGCGTCATCAGGGAGATCAGCAGGTTCGCGCTGGCGCGGGTGGACCAGGGCGACAACACCATCCAGGTGCACCGCCTCGTGCAGGCGGTGATCCGCAGCCAGATGGACGACGAGGCCCAGACGCGCGCCTGCCATGACGTGCACACCGTGCTCGTGGGCGCCCGGCCGCGCCAGGGCGACGTCGACGACCCGGAGAACTGGCCGCGCTACAGCCTGATCTGGCCGCACCTGACGCCGTCGCGGGCGGCCGAGTGCGGGGACGAGGACACCCGCCAGCTCCTCATCGACTCGGTCCGCTACACCTGGAAGCGCGGCAACTTCGAGCGGGCGCTGGAGCGCGGCCGGCAGCTGGAGCGGGCCTGGCTCGACTCGTACGGGCCCGACCACTGGCAGACGCTCTACCTGCGCTTCCACCTGGCCAACGTGCTGCGGTCACAGGGCCGCTACAAGGCGGCGAAGGAGGAGGACGAGCAGGTCATGGCTCTGCAGAAGGCCACGCTCGGCGGGCGGCACCCGCACACGCTCATGACCTCGGGCAGCCTCGCCGCCGACCTGCGCGGCCTCGGCGAGTTCAGGCAGGCGCTCGCGCTCGACCAGAACACCTACGCCCAGTTCAAGGAGCTGTTCGGCGAGGAGCACCCGCGTACCCTCGCCGCCGCCAACAACCTGGCCGTCTCCTACCGGCTGGTCGGCGACTGCTTCTCGGCCCGGCGGATCGACCAGGAGACGCTGGAGCGGCGCAGGTCGGTGCTCGGCGCCACCCATCCCTACACGCTGTTCTCGCAGGCCAACCTGGCGCGCGACCACCGGGAGGCGGGCGAGTTCCGGGTGTCGGTCGAGCTGCTGCGCGACACGCTGGAGAAGTACCAGGACGTGCTCGGCGACGACTTCCTCGACACGCTGCGCACCGCCAAGAGCCTGGCGGTCTCGCTGCGCAAGGCCGGAGCGCAGAGCGAGGCGCTCGAACTGGCCAAGGACACCTACGACCGCTACGTCCAGCACTTCCCCGCCTCCCCCGAGACCAGGGCGGCCGAGCTGGAGTACGCCTGCTGCCTGTCGGCGCTGGACAACAAGCCGCAGGCGCGGCGCATCGCCACGGGGATCCTCGAGGAGTTCCGCGCCGGCCTCGGCGCCACCCACCCCTACACGCTCGTCGTCGCCAACAACCTGATCACCTACCTGCGCGGCACCGGCGCGGTGCGGGAGGCGTGCGAGCTGGGCGAGCAGACCCTGGAGGCCTTCAGGGTACGGCTGGCCGCCGACCACCCCTTCTCCCTGTCGTGCGCCGTCAACTACGCCAACTGCCTGGGCGACCTCGGCGACCTGGCCGCCGCCGAATCGCTCGAGCGCGACACCGCCGCCCTGCTCAGGGGCGTGCTCGGCGCACAGCACCCCGACACGCTCGCCTGCCGTGCCAACCTCGCCGTCACCCTGCACTCGACGGGTCAGCAGCGCGAGGTCATCGGTCTGATGAGAGACGTGCTGGGCCCTGGACACCCCAACATCGAGTCGCTGCGCGAGTGGCGGCGCATCAACAGGGACCTCGAACCTCAGCCGACGTGACCAGCCAGCGCAGCACGTCGGGCAGCACCGACAGCGCGCCGAAGTGCGCCGCCCCGCGCTCCACGGCCACGACCGCGCCGGGGATCCGCTCGCCGAGCCAGCGGCAGTGCGCGACGGGGGAGAACACGTCGTCCTCGCCGTGCCACAACAGCGTGGGCGTCTCGATCACGGCGGGGTCGAATCCCCACGGCCGGATGAACGCCATGGCGTCGTCCACCCAGCCGTCGGCCGAGTGGCGCAGGCCCTCGGCGAAGTTGCGCCACAGCATCGTCCTGATGCCGTCGTCGGCCACCACCCTGCGGTCGGCCTCCGGTAACTCGTGGAACAGCCCCGCGACGAGCTGGGCGGGGTTGGCCCTGATCCGCCTGGCCGCCGCGCCGAGCCGTTCGGCGATCACGTCGTAGCCGGCGCAGGCGGCGCTGTACTCCACCACGTTCGACTCGGCCATCCCCTCGAACCAGTCGAGGCCCTCGGCGGTGCGCGGCGCCAGGCCGACGAGCACCGCGGCCTTCGACGTCCGTCCGGGCAGCAGCGCGGCGCAGGCCAGCGCGTGCGGCCCGCCGCCCGAGCGGCCCACGACGGCGAAGGTGTCGAGGCCGAGCGAGTCGGCGACCGCGCTGACGTCCTCGACCGCGTCGCTGACCCGGCGCCCGCGCGCGGGATCCGACCCGCCGTAGCCGGGACGGTCGAAGGTGATCAGCCGTACGCCAAGCCGGTACAGCACCGAGGCCCTGGGTCTGGGGCCGAGCCTGCTGCCCGGAGTGCCGTGCAGCAGGAAGACGGGATGGCCGGTGGGGGACCCCCATTCCTCGACGGCGAGCTTCCTGCCCCCGGAGGTGCGCACCATTGTCGTCACAGCTCCGGTTATGCCCAGAACGGTGAACTTATGTGGGCCGCGGCGGCTCGTCGTCACCCGCGACCTATTGTGGACAGCAACAATTCGTCACGCGGGGGGAGGCGCGGCCATGGGGAGGACCGAAAAGGCCAAGGCCAAGATCCAGGAGACGAAAGGCAAGGTCAAGCAGAGATTCGGCGAGATGACCGGCAACCGTTCGCTGCAGGCGAAGGGAAAAGCCGAAAAGGTCAAGGGCAGTCTCAGACTGGCCGCTGAGAAGACGAAGGACGCCTTCAGGAAGTGACCACGGCGAAAGACCGTCCGGTCTTTCGCTCAGGGGGCCATCGACGTGTGCCGGGCGCGCTCCAGCGGGTCGTCGGCGGACAGCGTCAGCGCGTCGACCTCGTCGATGGCCATGCACGCCGCGCCCAGCACCACGCAGTTCTCGCCCAGGGTCGACAGGCGGATCTCCGGCATCCGCAGGCACAGCGGCTCCAGCGCGCGGCGCAGCGGCTCCAGCAGCACGTCGCCCGAGCGGGACAGGCCACCGCCCAGCACGACCACTTCCGGATCGAGGGTGAGCACCATGGCCGCCGTGCCCACCGCCAGGTCCGCGGCGTACCGCTCGACGGCCGCCAGCGCGCCGGCGTCGCCCTGCCGCGCCGCGCGGAAGACCAGTCCGGCCACCTCGTCGGGCGCCGCTCCCGCGAACGACGGCGACCGCTCCAGGTGCTCGCCCATGCGCAGCCAGCCCACCGCGTCCAGCATGCCCACCTCGCCCGCCGCGCCGCCGAACCCGTGGTGGAGCCTGCCGTCCAGGACGACGGCGGCGCCGGGCCGCCGACCGGCGTGCAGGTAGACCAGGTCGCGCACGTCGCGGGCCACGCCCATCCGCTGCTCGGCCAGCGCCGCCAGCCTGCTGTCGTTGCACACCAGGACCGGCGCGTCGAACGTGGCCCCGAGGTGCGCGATCAGGTCCACGCCCGCCCAGTCGGGTATCGCGTGGACGGCGGTCACCTGGCCTTTACGGTCGACCACGCCCACCGTCCCGGCGGTGACCGCCCAGACCTCGCCGGGCGCCAGGCCCGCCGTCTCCATGCAGGCGGCGACGGCACGGTCCACGGCGGCCAGCCGCTCAGGGCGCGGCACGTCGGGGCTGACCGGGGTCCTGCCGCTGGCGACGACCCGGCCGTCCAGGTCGGTGATCGCGGCCAGCACCTTGTGCACGCCGATGTCGAGCCCGAGGACGTGACCGGCCTCGAAACGGAAGCGGTAGCGGCGCGCGGGCCTGCCCATGGCACCCCGCGTGGGCGGCACCTCCATGATCCAGCCGCGCTCGCACAGGTCGGCGACCACCTCGACGGCCGACGCCCTGGACAGCCCGGTGCGCCTGGCCACCTCGGCGAGCGTCAGCGGATCGGCCCCGCGCAGCACCCGGAGGCAGGCCAGCGAGTTGAGATGGCGCAGCCGCCGGAGATCTCCGCCACCGATGTCCACAGCCCACCTCGCCGACCGGCCCACTAATGCAGGACTCCATTATTAGTCGCCGGCGGCGCGTGAGCGGCACCTGATCAGTCCTCGGGAAGCAGGGTCCCGAGCGGTCCGAGGTCGAGGTTGAGATCGGCCGGGGTCAGGCCGAACCGGTCGCACAGCTCGGTCATCGCCTCCTCCAGCCGCATCAGCGTCAGCCCGAGCACCTCGATCTGCTCGTCCGACAGGTCCCCCTGCTCCATCCGCCGCACGCACTGGCGCTCCACCAGCTGGCGGACGAGCTCGACCAGGGTCAGCACCAGGCGGGAGAGGTCGCGTTCCATGGCCTCGCGGTCGGTCTCGATGCGCACCCTGCTCGTGCGCGCCGTATGACGTGGTTCCATCGCGCTCTCACCTCCAGCCGGTGTCGTCGCCCGCCGTCGTGTCGCACTCCCGCACGGACATGATCAACGCCCGTACGGAGATCCGGACGAGGTCGATGTCGGCGATGGACAGGACCAGGTCGCCGCTCACGACCACCCCGCCGGCCAGCAGCCGGTCCAGCAGGTCGACCAGCGCCACCCGTTCGGGGGGAAGGCGGCCCTCCCTGGCCAGCTGGGCACCGCGCGGCTCCTCAAGCGTCACCGAGCACCTCCGGCTCCGCCGGATCGGCCAGATCGGTGAAGGAGTAGGGCGCCCAGGGACCGGTCAGCTCGACGTCCACACCCTGCCCGCGCAACCCCTCGACGGCGCGGGTGAACTCGCCGGCGCGGTCCCGCTCGACGAGGTAGGCGCCGTTGAGGATCATGAGCTCGCTGCGGCCCGACAGCTGCGGGTCCTGGGCGCGGTGCCGCCGGCTCCCGATGGCGAGGGACGAGAGCGCCTCGTGGATCTCCTCCGCGCGCGCGGCGGCCTTGCGCCACGACTCCTCGCGACCGCGAATGCTCTGCCGGCGCCGCCTGAGGTAGGCCGCTCCCGGGCCGCCCGCCTGCACCGTCTCCTCCTCGGGGGGAGCGGCGGCGGACAGGTCGACGTAGGCCTTCACACCCCACTCCTGCCGGTCGGCGATGCGGGCGAGCACCTCCACGAAGTCGTCGTGCCTGCGGCTGAGGAGCTGCCTGATCTGGTCGTCGCCGCTGTAGACGGTGACCAGCCGGACCGGCGCGGCCGGGCAGCCCTCCGCGACCGCCTCCACGACGTGATGGTGGGCCCTCGCGGTCCGGCCGAGCCAGTCGAGGTCCTCCATCGACCGCCGCAGCGGCTCCGCCCCGAACAGGCTCAGCGGGACGGTGCTCACGTAGGCCACCAGCCCGGCGTGCGCGACGGCCCGCACCGGCGTGCCGGCCACACCGACCAGGCCCTCAGGCACCTTGAGACCGAGGTCGCGGGTCACGGCGTAGAGGTAGGTCCCCGTGTCCCGCAGGGTGTCATTCGGTGTCTCGTTGGCTGTGTCGTTCACGCTGCTCGTCCGATCGTCCGGCCCGCAGGGACTGGCGCTCCTCTCGGCCCGCGCCCAGGGACTCGCGCTCCTCCAGCGCCTCGAGCCTGGCGCGCAGCCTGCGGTTCTCCTCCAGGAGGCCCCGGCTGTCGCCCGTGAGCCATGGGTCGTGCTCCCACCAGTCGATACCCATCTCCCTGGCCGTGTCGACGGAGGCGATCACCAGCCGCAACTTGATCGTGAGCAGTTCGATGTCCAGCAGGTTCACCCGGATGTCGCCCGCGATCACCACCCCCCTGTCGAGCACGCGCTCCAGGATGTCGCCGAGGTTGGCGGGCTCGCGCCCGCCCTGTCGCGCGGGAGAGGACATCGGTCGTACGGCAGGCGCGGAACGCGGGTCGGTCATGTCATGACTCCTCGTACGCTCTGTCGCCTGTGCCCCGCCGGTACCGTCCCTTCCTCCGGTAGGCGAGAAGGTTGCCCTCCTCGTCGAGGTCCACCTCGTAGAGGGCCAGGATGTCGCCGGCCGAGGGGATGCGGCGGTCCTCGACGACCTCGACCTCCACCACCCAGCCGTCCTCCGCCGGTTCCACCATCGTGACGCCCTCGGCTTCTCGCCCGGTCAGGTCGATGATGTGGCGCAGGCCTGCCTGGCCCGCCGACGCGGCCGTCATGTCACCTGTACGGCGCGCGGCGGGCCGGTCGTTCCGGTCTTCCTCGGGACGTGCGACCCTGCGCTTGGCAGGCACGAAGTCACCTCCCCTCCGTGTCATCGGGCGGGTCGGTGGCCTGGCCGGTGATCCGTAGCAGGACCCGCTCCATGGCCTCCTCCGCCTCCTCCGCGGAGATCTCGCCGGCGTCCCTGGCGTTCTCGATCTCCTCGAGCTCGCGCTTGGCCACCGAGGGGTCGTACAGCTGGCGGTCCGCCTCGTCCCGCAGCACCTCCGCGAGCTTGATCAGTCCTTTGAGCGGCGCGAGCGGAAGGCCCACGACCATGGTGAGAAGTCCCATCACCCACCACCCTGGCCGCCGCTCACCACGAAGTCGTAGGGCGCCATCGGCCCGAGCAGGCGCAGCTCGATCCGCCCGGCCCATTGCCGTCCGAGCTCCTCCACGACCTGCGCCAGCTCGCCCTCGCGGTCGGTCTCGACGAGGAGCGCCACGTTCATGGCGTCCAGCTCGTGTGACGGCTCGCGGAGGGACGACATGACGACGACCGTCTTGACGGCTTCGAGCAGCGCCGCGGTGTCCGCTTCGCGCTTGGCGGCGACCGCCGTGTTGATCAGCTCGCCGAGCTGGATGCGCTGGTTCCGCGTGGCGTCCTCCGGCAGGCCGTGGATCTCCTCCCGGAGCCGCTCGATCTCGGGGTTCTCCTCGAGCACCTCGCCGAGCACCGTCTCCTCGGCGTAGCGGCCCTTCACCGCGAACTGCGCGCGCCCCTCCAGCTCCCGCAGCGCGGCGGCGAACTCGTCGTGATAGGGGGCCAGCAGTTCCTCGACCGCCGCGTCGCAGGTCGCCAGCACGGCGCCGAAGCGGATCGGCAGCACCGGCACCTCGGCGGCGGTCGCGTCGAGCAGCTGCTCGTGCGCGCGCAGGTCGTCGGGGGTGCCGAGCGGGCGGTCGAGGGTGATCTCGCTCACCAGCGCGGCCAGGTCGCCGTGCTGTACCGTGCGTATCCGCGCCTCCGCCACGCCCTGGGCCTCCGGGTCGACCTCCACGTCCGCGGGCACGATGCCGTAGAGGTAGCACCCGGTCTTCTGCTCGGTGGCAGGCTGTTCGGTCGTCTCGGTGGTCTGGCCCATGTCAGCCCTCCTCCCTCTTTCTCCCGCGCGACCGGGCAGGCTCCCGCTCCTCGTCGCGGTCGCCGACCAGGTCCTCCAGCCTCTTGCCGGCCGCCTCCAGCGAGGGGCGCTCGTCGTCCTCGGACGGCACCTGCTCCGCCTGCACCTGTTCGGCCTGGATCTGCTCTGCCGCCTCTTGCGGGCCCCCGCCTCCCGTCACGCTCTGCACGACCTCCGGAAGCCCAGGTTTTCTGGACTTGGTGAGATCCAGCCGATCCGTCGCCTCGGCGAAACGCAGATACGTGTCCACGCTCGCCACGACGATCCGCGCGTCGATGCTCAGGATCTCGATGCCGATCAGCGAGACGCTGACGTAGGCGTCGATGACGAGCCCTTTGTCGAGGATCGTGTCGACGACATCGGCCAGACTCGTTCCGGAAGGACGGCTGGTCACCCCGCCGCCTCCCGCAGGCTGCACCGTCATGCCCTGCCTCTTCCTTGGTGGTCGTTGCTTGCGTGGCCCGTCACCTGGTGCGCGTCGAGCCCGTCCTTCTGCGCGCCGGGGAGGACGGCTGGTCCTCCTCAGCCTCGCGGCGCCGCCGTACCGGACGCGCGGCGCCCGCTCCCGTCGACCGCTCCCTGGCGACGGCGGGCCGGGAAGCCTCCTCGGGCTCCTCTTCCTCCTCCTCGGCGGTCTCCCGCTGGGGTCCTTCCTCTTCTTCCTCCTCCTCTTCCTCGGGTTCCT
This sequence comes from Nonomuraea sp. NPDC003754, assembly GCF_053605785.1. Classification (NCBI taxonomy): domain Bacteria; kingdom Bacillati; phylum Actinomycetota; class Actinomycetes; order Streptosporangiales; family Streptosporangiaceae; genus Nonomuraea; species Nonomuraea sp. NPDC003754. The sequence goes on along the minus strand of NZ_JBSGJX010000003.1, from coordinate 30,188 downwards.
CCTCCGGCTGTTCCTCCTCGGCCCTCTCGTCCTCGCGTTCCTCTTCGGGCTCCTCCGCGGGTTCCTCCTCGGCCCTCTCGTCCGCGGGCTCCTCCCGCTCCTGCTCCTCCTGGAGCGCCGTCTCGTGGTCCTTCACCACCTCGCCGTCGTGGATCTCGCCACGCCAGCCGTCGTCGGCCATCTCCTCGGGGTGCAGCATCGTCTGCGTCATGACGTGCCGGACGAAGTGCTTGAGCTCCAGCCGTGCCCGCCGCCCCTGCGCGCGCCACATGTTCCCGACCCGCTCGACCACGCCCTGCGGGTGGTACTCGAGGACGAGCACCACGCGGGTGAGATCAGGGGTGAGCGCGTGGAAGGTCACCGCGCCGTCGACATATCCCTTGTTTCCCTCCGAACGCCAGATGATCAGCTTGTCGGGCACCTGCTCGATCACCTTGGCCTGCCACGTCCGATGCGACCAGAAGACCTGCGCCTTCCAGCTCACCTGCTCCTCGGACTCCTGCTCGACGCTCTCGACCTTCTTCATGAAGCCGGGGAAGTCCTGGAAGCGCGTCCACTGGTTGTAGACGACGCGCACGGGAGCGCCGACGTCGACGGATTCGACGATGTTGGTCATCTTGGGCTTGGCGCTCTTCTGGCCCGCCTTCCCGAGCTTCTGCCTCACGCCCCCGAGCTTCTGGCCCGTGCTCCCGATGCCGCCCTTGACGGCCTCAGCCGCCTTGGCCAGCCCGGAACCGCCGGGTTCCGACCCGGTGATGGCGCTGATCAGGCTGGTTCCGCCGCCGGCCGCGAAGTCGGTCAGCCGGCCGGCCATGCCCTCGACCTTGCCGGTCAGGGAAAGCAGCGCCCGCTCGGCCATGGCCTGGACGAGGTTCTGCATCTCCTGGGCGAGCCGGTCCGTGGGCACGGCCTGCGCGATCTTCTCCGCCACCTTCTCGGTGACTGCTGTCTTCGGCGCGGCCATCGACGTCACCTCCGCGTCCTGGAGACCGGCCGGACGGGACGCTGACGCCTCGGCGGTGGTGTGGGCTCCTCCTCAGGAGGCTCTTGTTCCTCCTCGTCGTAGGGCTCCTCGACGTAGTCGTACTCGTCCTCGTCGTACTGGTCTTCCTCGTCGGCCTCCGGGCCGGCCCGGCCGCCCGCGCCACGGTCCGTTGTCTCCTCCGCGCCGCGGCTCCTGCCCGCTCCGCCGGCGGTCCGCTCGCCTTCTCCGTCGCCGGTCTGCTCCTCGGCACCGGCCTGCTCGTCGGCGCCCCTGCCGCCGCCGGGCTGCCGCAGGGATTCGGCGCGGTCGTGCAGACGCGAGCTCAACGAGTCGATCTGCCTGCTGGTCGCGGCCACCGCCGCGGCCTTGCCGACCTCCACCAGCTCGCCCCGCAGGCGTCCGGTCAGCTGTTGCAACTCGGGGCTTTCGCCGAGCAGCTTGCTCCCCAGCTGGAGCAGTCCGCCGCCGCCCTCGCCCCGAGTCATCCCGCTCGCCAGCCCGGCGGCCGCCAGCGCCATGGCCAGCCCCAGCTTGTGCCGCCGACCGAGGTAGTAGCCGGCGATCACAGCCAGCGCTACCCGTGTTCGGTCCTTCATGATGAGCGCTCCTTGCCGTTCCTGCCTCGACCTCGACCACCCGGCAGGGCCGCACCGGCGAAGCATCCGCTCGAACGGCGATCTGCTCCTGGAGGCGCCTCTCCCGAGCCGTGAATCGGTCCCCCTTCTGCCCCGAAAATCTGACAAACACGCATATAGCCGAAAAAGAGGTACAAACTTGACGATCGCTATCCGGCCTGGTGGGCGCCGGACACCGGCAGGTTCGTCGCGGAAGGGGCGGGCGGCACGGCGCGACCGGCGGCCGCGTCAGGCGGATCGGACGGCAGGCGTGGTGAGGCGATTGCTGAAGCGGGCGAGCATTCCCGTCTGGGACGTTTCCGGGATCAGCCGGCCGAGCAGCGGCGGGATGCGCCAGTTGGCGGGATTGCGCTTGGCCAGCCTCGATACCAGGGAGATGTGCGGGTAGCGGGCCTTCTCGTAGGCGCGCAGCCGTACCGCAGGGTCGCCGCCCCTGGCGAGCTCGCGGCCGAGCACCCACGCGTCCTCGAGGGTCTGGTTGGCGCCCTGTCCCAGGGTGGGCGGCATGGTGTGGGCGGCGTCGCCGACCAGGGTGATGCGGCCCTCTCCCCATACCGGGCGGACCTTGTTCCAGTGGTGGCCGAAGAACTCGAGGTCGTCCTCGGTGGCGGCGGCGAGCACCTCGGGGACGGGCGAGGCCCACCGCCCGAACCTGCGCCGCAGCTCGGCCAGCGGGGCGGCGGGCCGGGGGTCGGTGGGTGACCACCGCACGTCGAACCACCACTGCAGCAAACCGTCGCCGGCGGGCATGAGCCCGCACGCGCCCTCCGGCCCGGTGATCATGAGATGGCGGTGCGTGCCGGTGAGGTCGATGTCGATCGGGCTGAGGCCCTGCCACGTGCCGAAGGTGGCCGGCTGGACCGAGCCGTCGCCCCACAGGTGGCGCCGGACGGCCGAGTGGTGGCCGTCGGCTCCGATGAGCAGGTCTCCCGTGGCCGTCGACCCGTCGCTGAAGGTCACCGTGACCCGGTCGTCGTCCTGGCTCACGCCCTGGCAGCTCGTGCCGTAGCGGACGAGGTCGTCGGGCAGCCCGTCACCCAGGCGTTCCAGCAGGTGCCGGCGGGGGATCGCCTGGGTGGCGAAGCCGAAGCGGCCGGCCGCGTGGGCGATGTCCATGCTGGTGCGCAGCCGCCCGTCGTCGGTCATCGCGTCGATCCTGTCGATGCGGGCGCCGACGCCGTCCAGGCTGATGCCGAGATCGTCGAGGACGGCGTTGCCGTTGCTCCAGACGAGCAGCGCCTTACCTCCTGTCCGCCGGGCCGGAGCCTGCTCGTAAACCCGCACGCGGTGCCCGGCGGCCAGTAACGCGCGGGACACCGCGAGTCCGCCCACGCCGGCGCCGATGACAAGGATCTCCATATCTCCTCCAAATCGGAGTATCTCCGATATGAAGATATATCGCCGTGGAGTAGGTTGTGAAAGTGGCCCACAACCACCCGGGAGAGGCCGGGTTCCGCGAGTTCCTGATCGCGGTCCTCCTGCACAACGAGGCGGTCGCCGAACGGCTCGGCCTGCAACCGGCCGACGTCGCCGCCCTCATGCTGCTGGAGACGCGCGGACCGCTCGCCGTGGGGGCGATCTCCGATGAGCTCGGGCTGCCGTCCGCCTCGACCACCCGGTTGATCGACAGGCTGGAGAAGGCCGGCTACGCGCGCCGGGTGCGCGGGGAACGTGACCGGCGTACGGTCACCGTCGAACTGGTCGAGGGCGGCATGGACGATTACGACGCCGCCTGCGCGTCGTCCAGGCGCCACCTGGAGGCGGTCAGCCTGGACTACCGGCCGGAACAGGTCGGGGTACTGCTGGACATGTTCGGCCGCGTCGCCCAGGGCTATCGAGCGGCCGCCAAGGAACTGCGAGAGGGCGCGTCCTGAACGCCTGCCCGTCCTGACCGGCCCTTTCCCCGCGCGCGGGCGGGCAGGAGCCTGGTCAGGGCCGGCGGCGCCGGCGGCGCAGGGCCGCGCGGACGGCGGGGGCGTCGCTCGGCGCGCCCGCCTCGGCCGCCCGCTCGTCCCCTGACGCGAGGTGGCGCGCGAGGGACTCGACGGTGGCATGGGCGTAGAGGGTGGTCAGCGGGACGCGCCGGCCCAGGACGCTTTCGAGCCGCTGCTGGACCTTCGCCATGAGCAGCGAGTGCCCTCCCTGGTCGAAGAACGACCGCTCCCAGTCGACCTCCCGCAGGTCGAGCACGGCGCCCCAGACGCCCGCGATCTGGGTGGCGAGCTCGGCCACGGGCCGCGGCAGGCTCGCCGTTCGCACGGGGGCGGGTCCGGGGCTCGGGTCCGGCAGGGCGGCGGTGTCGATCTTCCCGGTCGGGGTCAGGGGCAGGGTGTCGACCTGGACGATCACGGAGGGAACCATGAAGTCGGGCAACTCCTCGGCCAGCCGCTCGCGCAGCCCGGCGGCGTCGGCGCCCAGGACGTAGGCCACGATCTGGGGCTCGCCCCTGACCTCACGGGTGACGACGGCGGCCCGGGGCACCAGCGTGGCCAGCACGGCTTCGACCTCGCCCAGCTCGACGCGGTGGCCGCGGATCTTGACCTGCCGGTCGAGGCGGCCCAGGTAGGCGAGGCGGCCGTCGGGAAGCCACCGCCCGAGGTCGCCGGTGCGGTAGTACCGCATGCCGTCCGGATCGACGCCGAACCTGGCCTGGTCCCGTTCCGAGGCGCCCAGGTAGCCGGCCAGGTACCGGCTGCGGATGACGATCTCGCCCTCCGCCGGGTCCGGTCGCGGGGCGCGGAGTTCGATCTCCACACCGTCCAGGGGCCGCCCGATGGGCACGACCGGGTCGTCGCCCAGGCCGGCGGCCGTCAGGTGGTTCTGCGCGACGAAGGAGATCTCGGTGGCCCCGTAACCGTTGACGAAGACGCAGGAGGAGGGGAAATGCCGCCGGAAGCGGTCGAGGTCGTGGCGGACGACCTCCTCGCCGCCCAGCACGACGACCCGGATGTCCGGCAGCACCTCGTCAGGGGAAAGGGAGTCGAGCAGATACCGGTAAACGGTCGGGGTCGAGTGATAGATCGTGACCGATCCGCTGACGAGGGCTTCCCGCAGCCGTCCCAGCCCGTGCAGCCGGAGGTCGACCGGCACCACGGCGGCTCCGTTGAGCAGCGCGGAGAAGCCGTCCGTCACGGCCATGTCGTAGCTGAAGGAGGAGACGACACTGATCCGGTCCGAGGGCCCGATACGCAGGTTGTTGGTATGCGTCCGGATCTGGAACAACGCTCCCCGGTGGCTCTGCACGACCCCCTTGGGCCGGCCCGTGGACCCTGAGGTGAACAGGATGTACGCCGGCGCGTCCGGGTCCACGGCGACGGGCCGGAAGCCCGGCGCCGGCGGCACCGAGGTGAGGTCGACGAGGTCGCCGTCGAGCACGTCCTTGTGCTCGGGCAGGGTCACGACCAGCTCCGGCCGGGCCAGCTCGGCCATGCGCTCCAGGCGTGCCCGCGGGTAGGCCGGATCGAGGGGCACGTAGGTGGCGCCGGCCGTGAGCACCCCCAGGATGGCGGCCACCATCCTGGGACCGTGACCGACCAGGAGCCCGACCCGGGAGGCCCCGTGCACGGCCGCGGCCACGGCCTGGACCTCCCGGGCGAGCTCGGCGTAGGTGAGCGGTCCCTCCTCGCCGAGCACCGCGACCCGGTCGGGATGCTCGGCGACGACGGCCCAGAACCGGGCGGCGATGGACTCCTCGAGCCAGTCCGCCCGGAAATCGCGATGCTCGGCGCGCATCGGGCTACCTTCCTCGCGCCACGCGCGGGATCGTGGTGGTCGCGGGGGCCTCGGCGGCCTGCTGCTCCGCGCGGATCTGCTCGACCCTGGCGGCCATCTGGCGCACGGACGGGGCCTCGAAGAGCGTGCGCATCGGCAGCTTGACGCCGACCGCGGCCCGAGCCTGCGCGATCAGCTGGACGGCGATGAGCGAGTTGCCGCCGAGCTCGAAGAAGTCGTCGTCGGCGCCCACCTCGGGCACGCCCAGGATCTCGCTCCACACGCGGGCCAGCGCGGCCTCCACCTCGCCCTCCGGCGCCACGAAGTCCTCGGTCCTGGCCGCCGGGGCCTGGGCCTCGAGGCTCTCGCGGGTCAGCCGCTCCCGCCGGGTGATCTCGGCGAGCGAGGTCGCGCTGATGACGACCTGCGAACCGAGCTCGGCCGCGGCCAGCACGCGGAAGAACGCCTCGGCGCCGTCGGCGGGGCGGATGCCGGCGCCGGGCTGCGGGTCCCCGGCGCTCAGCGAGCCCGTCACCGCCGAGGCGTCGATGCGCCGCAGCACGAACTCCTCGATCTCCACGAGCACCGTGCCCGACTCGTCCATCAGGGTCAGGTCGGCGGTGACGACCTCGGCGCCGCCGTCGCCCCTGCGCTTCAGGTGGCTGTAGAAGCGGTCCGGCAGCGGCGACCTGACCAGCAGCCGCCCGTAGCTCAGCGGCAGGTAGGCGCCGCCGCCGTTGCCCCGGCCGAAGGACGTGGCCACGTCGAGGAGCGCGGGATGCAGGCCCCAGCGGCCGACCTCCTCCGCGACCTGCTCGGTGCCCTCGACGAAGGCGAGCTCCTCCTCCTCGGCCCGCCAGATGAGCTCGGGCGAGCGCCAGCGGGGACCGAAGGTCAGCACTCCGGCGTACTCGCCGTCCTGCTCGGCCACCGGCTCCATCCTGGCCTTCACCTCCGCCACGTCCACGGCCGCGGCGGGCGCGGGCCGTACCCATGCCGCCGCGCCCTGGGTGTGCAGCCGCCCGCCCGCGCGCACCTCGAAGGCCGTGCCGTCGGGGGCGTCGGGGAAGGCGACGACGAGCTCGGTGGTGGTGTCGTCGGGTACGGCGAGCGGCTCGAGGAAGACCACGTCGCGCAGTTCCACCGCGTGGCCTTCGCCCGGCGCCGGCACGACGGCCGCGAAGGCGGCCCGCGCGCATTCCAGCTGCCCGGTCGCCGGCAGCACCGGCACGCCGCCGATGCGGTGCTCGTCCAGCACCCAGTGGCTGTCGGCGGCCAGCGGCCCCGACGCCCTGCCGTCGGTACGGCTGCGCACGACCGGATGGTCGACGGGCGTGCCCCCTGCGACGGCGGCGGTGAGGCCGGTGGCGCCGCCGGTGAGCCCGGTGGCGTTGGCGGCCATGCCCACCTCGAGCCACGCGCCCCAGTTGAGACTCAGGACGCGGGTGCCGTGGGCGGCGCGGGCGCGGGCGTCCAGGTACGCGTTCGCCGCGCAGTAGTCGACCTGGCCGAACCCGCCGCTGACGCTGGTGACCGAGGAGCACAGGGCGACGAAGTCCAGCCCCAGGTCGCCGAAGACGTCGAGCAGCGCGACGGTGCCGGCCAGCTTGGGGTCGAGCACGGCCTGCGCCACGGCCCGCTCCTTGATCTCGGCCATGCCGCCGCCCGGCAGGCCCGCGGCGTGCACGATGCCGTGCAGCCCGCCGTAGGTGGCCACCACCTCGTCCCTGACCTCGCGCAACCGGGCGGGGTCGGTGACGTCCGCGGCCAGGACGGTCACCTTGCCGCCCGCCTGCTCGATCCGTGTGATCGCGAGGGCGGCCCTCGGCGTCACCGTGCCGCCGCGGCCGAGCAGCACAACTCGGGCCCGCAGCCGGGTGCCGAGGTGCTCGGCGAGCGTGAGGCCGATGCCGCCCAGCCCGCCGGTGATCAGGTAGACGCCCTCCTCGCGCAGCCCCGAGTGGCCCGCGCCGCCGGCCAGCCGGACCGGCTGGAACTCGCGGACCCACCGGCGCCCGCCCCGCAGGGCCAGCACGTCGCCCGCCGGTTCCCTGCGCAGCTCGGCCAGGGCGCTCCCGGCGGGGGTGCCGCCGCGTCCGAGCTCGTCGGGCTCGAGGTCGAGGTGGCGCACCCGCAGGCCGTCGACCTCCAGCGGGACGACCCGGGCGATGCCCGCGACGAGCGCGTACTCAGGCCGGGTCACGTCGGCGCCGCCCAGCGGGTCCTCGGTGCCCGTGGTGAGCACGTCGAGGTGGACTCCGTCGGCCCGCTGCTCGGCGGCCAGCGCCTGGACGAGGGAGAGCAGGCTGAAGAAGCCGTGCTCCTGCGCCTGCGCGGGGTCGCTGTCCAGGGCCCAGGCGTGCACGATGCGCGAGGGCAGGGAGTCGCCGAGCGCCGCGACGAGGGCGTCGTAGTCGGCGCGCTCGCCGGGACGCACGGTGAACTCGCCGCCGCCCGTGTACTCCGTGCCGGGGCGGACGGTCACCACCTCGCCGCCCTCGGCCAGGATCGCCGCCACCAGCTCCTCGCCGCGCCTGCCGCTCACGAAGGCCAGGCAGCGGGTGATCGGCTCGCCGGGCGTGGAAGGCGCGAGCTGCTGCCACGCCGGGACCTCGAACCAGTCCTCCAGCGCCCGCGGGCCGGACGGCTGCGCGGCGGGCGTGGCCCTGCCCTCGCCCGGCGGGACGAACCGGTACTCCCGCTCGTAGGGGTAGCCGGGCAACGGCACCCTGCGGCCGGTCTCCTGGCCGTCCGCCATGGTGACCGGCACTCCCGCCGACCACAGCCGGGCGGCGGAGCCGTACAGGACGTGCAGGTCGCCGGTGCCCTCGGCGGGGCCGGGCAGGCTGGCGAGCGGCGGGAGCGCGTCCTTGGCGCCGCGCAGCTGCATGCGGGCGAGCCCGGTCAGCTGCTTGCCCGGCCCGCACTCCAGCATCACCCAGTCCTTCTCGGCCACCAGCCGGGCGACGCAGTCGCCGAAGCGCACCGGGCGGCGGATGTGCCCGGCCCAGTAGGCGGGGTCGACGGCCTGCTCGGCGGTGATCCAGTCGCCGGTCACGTTCGACAGGAACGGCAGGCGGGGCTCCTGGCGCGGCACGGACGCCACGAGGGCCTCGAAGTCGGCCAGGATGGGGTCCATCATCGGGGAGTGGAAGGCGTGCGAGGTGCGCAGCCGGGTGGCCTTGACGCCCTTGCCGTCGAGCAGTTCGGCGAACGCGGTGATCGCCTCGTCCGTCCCGGCGACCACGCAGGTGCCCGGGCCGTTCACGGTGGCGATGCTCACCCCGTCGACGAGCAGCTCGGCGATCTCCTGCTCGTCCTTCATCACCGCGAGCATCGAACCTGAGGGCATCGACTGCATCAGCCGCCCGCGGGCGGTCACCAGGCGCAGCGCGTCGGGCAGGGTGAACACCCCGGCGAGCGTGGCGGCGACGTACTCCCCGACGGAGTGCCCGATCATGCCCGAGGGCCGGACGCCGCGCTCCTGCCAGAGCCTGGCCAGCGCGTACTCCACGGTGAACAGCGCGGGCTGGGTGAAGCGGGTCTCGCGCAGCTTGTCGTCGCCGCCCTCGGCGAACATCAGCTGCCTGATGTCCTCGCCGAGCTCGGCGCGCAGCAGCTCCGCGCACTCGTCCACGGCGGCGGCGAAGGACGGCTCGGCCGCGTAGAGCGCGGCTCCCATGCCCGCGTACTGCGCGCCCTGCCCGGAGAACAGGAAGGCCACCTTGGGCGGGGCCCCGACGGCCGACCCGGCCGGGTGACGCTTGCGGTCGGTCAGCGCGCTCACCGCGCCCGCCACGTCGTCGGCGACCACGGCGACACGATGCCGCTGTTCCGGCCGGCCCACCCGCAGCGTGTGGGCGACGTCGGCGAGCGAGAGCTCGGGGTGCGCGTTGAGGTGGTCGGCGAGCTGGGCGCGCATGGCCTCCAGCGCGCTCTCCGTCCGGGCCGAGAGCCGCAGCAGGTGCGGGCCGTCGGCGCGCGTGGCGGCGGCGGCCGGCGGAGCCTGCTGGAGGATCACGTGGGCGTTGGTGCCGCCGATGCCGAAGGAGCTCACCGCCGCGCGGCGCGGGTCGGCCTCGTCGCCCTCCCACTTCGACGGGGCGGAAACCACGTAGAAGGGGCTGGAGTCGAAGTCGATGGCCGGGTTGGGCCGCTCGAAGTTGATGCTGGGCGGGATCAGCCCGTGCTCCATCGCGAGCACCGTCTTGATCACGCCGACCACGCCGGAGGCCTGGCTGAGGTGGCCGATGTTGGACTTCACCGAGCCGATGCCGCACCAGCCGCGATCGTCGGTGTCGCGCCGGTAGACCTCGCTCAGGGCGGCCACCTCGATGGGGTCGCCGAGGGCGGTGCCGGTGCCGTGCGCCTCCACGTAGCTGATGGTGCGCGGATCCACCCCGGCCACGCCGAGCGCCTCCACGATCACCTCGGTCTGGCCCGCGTGGCTCGGCGCGGAGAAGCCGATCTTGTTGCTGCCGTCGTTGTTGACGGCGTTCCCCAGGACCAGGGCGCGGATGTGGTCGCCGTCGGCCAGCGCGTCCTCCAGGCGCTTGAGCACGATCACGCCGACGCCGCTGCCCCAGATGGTGCCGTCGGCGCGGGCGTCGAACGGCTTGACGTGCCCGTCGGAGGAGGTGAAGCCGTCCATGGCCGGATATCCGACGCCGTGCGGCAGCTCCACGCAGACCCCGCCGGCCAGCGCCATGTCGCATTCCCCGCCGCGCAGCGACTCGCACGCCAGGTGCAGGGCGACCAGCGAGGACGAGCAGGCGGTGGTCACGGTCATGGCCGGCCCGCGCAGGTTCAGCCGGTAGGAGACCGTGGTGGCGACGTAGTCGATGTTGTTGCCGATCGACATGCCGAGCTTGAGCGCGTTGCTGTCCAGGTCGGGGTTGGTCTGCAGGTTGAGCCACTGGTACTGGCTGGGCCCCGAGCCGCCGTAGACGCCGATGGCGCCGTCGTAGGTGGTCGGGTCGTAGCCGGCGTCCTGCAGCGCGGCGTGCGCCTGCTCCAGGAAGACCCGCTGCTGCGGGTCGGCCAGCTCCGCCTCGCGGGCGCTCATGCCGAACAGGCGGTGGTCGAAGCCCTCCATGTCGATCATGATGGGCGCGGCCCTGACGAAGGAGGTGCTGGCCAGCTGCTCCGGGGTCGCCCCTCTGGCGAGCTGCTCCTCGTCGGTGAAGAAGGTCACCGATTCCACCCCGTCGACCAGGTTGCGCCAGAACTGGTCGAGGTCGTTGGCGCCCGGCACGCGGGCGCTCATGCCGATGATGGCGATGGGCTCGGCGCCCGAGTCGTTCGACAACTCTGTCACTGTCTCCTCCTGCGCTTGTCCCGCAGCTGGCGGCGTGTGTCGGCACGCCGGTCGGCGCGGCTCAGTTCCGGATTCGCGGCCTCGCCGTCGAGGTGGGCGGCCAGCGCGCGTACGGTCGGGTAGCGGAACAGGTCGACGACCGTCACCTGTCGCCCGGTCAGGGCGGCCAGCCGGTCCCGCACCACGACGACGGCCATGGAGGTGCCGCCGACGTCGAAGAAGTTGTCGGTCGCGGTCACCTCGGCCCGGCCGAGCACGTCCCGCCAGATCCCGGCCAGCAGCCGCTCGGTGTCGGTGACGGGCTCCGCGCGCGCCCCGGCCGCCACGGGCTCGGCTCGTACGGCGTCGGCCGGGTCGTCGGCCACCCCCCGCGCGAGCACGTCGACGCCCCTCAGCTCGAAGCCGGCCGCGGGGGCGCCGGGGTCGGCCACGGCCTGGTCGAGCAGGTCGGCGAACGCCCGCAGCAGCAGCTCGATGCGTTCGGCGGCGTAGAGGTCGGTGTTGTAGACGATGTCCACCGCGTAGCGCCCGTCCCGCTCCACGACGTAGACCGTCAGGTCGAACGGGGAGCCGGCGGGCGCGGGCACGATGCCGGTGGAGCTCAGCCCCTTCAGCTCCAGGCGCGGCTCGGGGAAGTTGTAGACGTTGAAGAGCACCTGCACCAGCGGGGCCCGGCTCGGCTCACGCCGTACCGCCAGGGCGCCGACGATGTCCTCGATGGCGGCGCCGGGCCTGGCCAGCGCGTCGATGACCGCGTCCGAGCAGCCACGCACCCGCTCGGCGAAGGTGGCCGACCCGGCCGAACGCAACCGGATCGGCACGATGTCGACGAAGAACCCGATCAGGTCCTGGAACGCCTCGTGCCTGCGGTCCGCCGCCGGGGTGCCGACCACGATGTCGTCGCGGCCGGTGATGCGCCGGACCAGTTCGGCGAAGGCGGCCAGCAGCACGCTCGGGGTGGTGGTGCCCAGGCGTACCGCCAGCGCGCGGATGCCGGCGGTGGTCTCCGGCGTCAGCGCTGCCGTGGCCAGGGCCCCTGCATGGCTCTGCACGTCGGGCCGCGGGTTGTCCCTGGGCAGGTCGAGCGTCGTGGGAGCGTCGGACAGCGACCGGGTCCACCAGGCCAGGTCCTGCTCGGCCCGCCTGCTGTTCCGCTCCGCGCGCCACGCGGCGTAGTCGGAGAAGGTGGTCGGGGGTTCGGCCAGGACCTCGCCGACGTAGGCACGGGCCAGATCGTCGAAGAAGGGCCGCTGCGACCAGCCGTCGAAGACCGCGTGCTGGAAGGTCACCGACAGCACGTGGTCGTCCGGGCCGAGCCTGGCCAGTCTGGCCTGCCACAGCGGGCCGCGGGCCAGGTCGAAGCGATGGGCGGCGGCCTCGTCCAGCCAGGCGCGGAGCCGCTGCGCCTGGCCCTGGAAGTCGCCGTCCAGGGCCTCGACCTCCAGGTGCACGGGTTCGGGCGCGGACACCTCCACGCGGGGCACGCCGCCGGCGTCGGGCACCCGCCAGCGCAGCACCTCGTGCCGCGCGGCCACGGCGGACAGCGCCCGCTCCAGCGCCGCCACGTCGAGCGTTCCGCGCAGGCGCTCGGCGACCGCGATGTTGTAGGCGACGTTGCCGGGGGAGAGCCGCTCGAGGAACCACAGGCGCCGCTGCGACGCGGTCAGCGCGGGTGAGCTGCCGGAGGGCAGCCGTTCGGCCGCGGGCGGCGCGCCGTCCACCCGTGCCGCAAGCGCGCCGAGGGTGCGCGCGGCGAAGACGTCCTCCACCGCCAGCTCCCGCCCCAGCGCCTCGCGCAGGCCGCTGACCAGGCGCATGGCGCTGATGGAATGCCCACCGGAGGCGAAGAAGTCGTCCTCCAGCCCGGGGGTCCGGCCGAGCACCCGCGACCAGACCTCGGCCACCGCGCGCTCGGTCGGCGATTCCGGCGGTGTGCCCCCGCCCGCGGGCGGCGCGTCGGGCACCAGCGCCAGCAAGGCCTGGATGTCGACCTTGCCCGACGACGACATCGGCAGGCTCGGCAGGACGAGCACCTCGGCCGGCACCATCACCTCGGGCAGCCGCTCCGCGCAGTGCTCCCGCAGCAGGCCGGGACTCGCGCCGTCAGCGGTGCAGAAGGCCACCAGCCGGAGCCCGCCCGGCCCTTCGACGGCCTCCACCACGGCATGCCCGACCTGCGGGTGGCCGCGCAGCACGGTCTCCACCTCGCCGATCTCCACGCGCTGCCCGCGGATCTTGACCTGGCGGTCGGTCCTGCCCAGGAACAGCAGGTTCCCGTCGGGCTGGCGCACCACCAGGTCGCCGGTCCGGTAGAGCCGCTCACCGCCGCCGCCGAACGGGTCGGGCAGGAAACGCTCGGCGGTCAGCCCTGGCCGGCCCAGGTACCCCCGGGCCAGGCCCACCCCGCCGATCAGCAGCTCGCCGGGCACGCCCGCCGGGACCTCCCGCAGCTCCTCGTCCACGACGTGCGCGCGGTGCCCGCCCTTGGGAACGCCGATCGGCAGCGGCCGGTCCCAGCTCCCCTCGGCCTCGAAGAGGGTGACCGCCACCGTCGTCTCGGTGGGCCCGTAGTTGTTGAGGAAGCGCGCGCCTGACCAGCGTTCCACCTGCTCCGGCCCCGGCGCCTCGGCCCCGGTGACCAGGGTCCGCCACTCGGGCAGACGTGCCGGCTCCAGCACGGGCAGCAGGGAGACCGGCACGCAGCCGGTCGTGATGCGATGCTCCTCGCAGAAGCGCTGCAGCCGTACGGGGTCGCGCCGGTCCGCCTCGCCCAGCAGCATGACGGTGGCGCCGGCGCCCAGGTGCACGAACAGGTCGTGCACCGACACGTCGAAGCCGAGCGAGGCGAAGGCGAAGCCGCGCGCGTGCTCGTCGAGGCCCATCACTTCGATCTGCCTGGTGGCGTACGCGCGCGCGCTCCGATGGCTGATCACCACCCCCTTGGGCGTGCCGGTGGATCCCGAGGTGTGCAGCACGTAGGCCGCGTTGTCGGGCAGCGCGGGGCAGTGACCCGGCGCGGCGGGCGGACCCTCCACCGGGACCACCCGCACCCCGTCGAACAGGCCGGCGGTGGACTCGTCGACCACGACGACGTCGAGGCCCGCGCTCCGGATGATCTGCTCCCGGCGCGCGGCGGGGCCGTCGGGGTCGAGGGGCACGTACGCGCCCCCGGCCAGCAGTACGCCGAGCACCCCGGCGACCATGCTGGGCGTGCGCCGCAGGCACACCCCCACCAGGCGTTCCGGCCCCATGTCCGGCAGCCGGGCGGCCAGACCGCCCGCCTGCTCGGCCAGCTCGCCGTAGGTGAGCACGTCCTGCCACTGCCGTACGGCCGGCGCCCACGGGCGGCGCGCGGCGTGGGCCAGCACCAGATCGGGCAGCGTCATCCCGCGCCTCCAGGAAGGGGATCGACCATGTGCATGCGCAGTTCGGTGAAGTAGCGGCGGCCCTCGGCGTCGAGCAGCCACGTCTGGTCGGGGGTGGGCAGCATCTCCGAGACCACCAGCCGCACGTCCTGCCCGGCGGTGAGGCGCGCCGAGCGCACCATCGAGCAGAGCAGGTCGGCGAAGACCGGGCTGGTGAGGTCGACGTACAGCGGCTTGATCTCCGTGGACAGCTTGACGAAGACCCGTTCGGGCAGGCCGAGCTCGCGCCGCCAGCGGCGTACGGCCAGGTAGCGGGCGCGCTCGCCGCCGACGTCGGTCAGCCCCGTCGCGTCGGCGGTGGTCCGCCAGGTCCGGCGGGCCACCACCAGCCGGTCGATGGTGATCCTCGGGGTGTGCTGGTTCGGTCCGGCCCCGACGAGCTTGAAGCCGTCCACCGCGTGCATGGACAGCAGTTGCGAGAAGACCTCCAGCAGCGGCCGGCTCCGGCCGTCGGGGGCGGTGGCGACCAGTTCCCCGTCCACCTCGCCGACCAGGACGCCCGTGGCGGGCATGAGCCGGTCGGGGTCCGCGCCGGGGGCGGCGGTCCAGGCCAGCTCGCTGTCGGTCGGGTGGTCCAGCGAGTACGACACGCGGCCGGTGTAGCGCGGCCAGTCCACCGGGTAGAGCGGCCTGACCCGGCCCGTTCCCAGGTCTTCGGCCAGCGCGTCGCGCAGGGCGCCGGAGTCGGGGTGGGCGAGGGTGAAGACGGAGCAGTCGAAGGTCGCCCAGGCCGCGTGCATCTCGCCCATGACCACCAGGTAGTCGCCGCGGTTGACCGCCTCGACGCTGTCGGCGCAGATCTGCAGGTCGGGGCTGTGCAGCCGGCCGGCGGACCAGCCGGGGCCGGTGGCGGCGAACGCGTCGGAGGCGGCCAGCTCGCGGGTGCTGAAGGTCAGCTCGGCGGTCTCCGGCGCCACGCTGTCCAGGCCGAACAGCTCCGCCCAGCGGCGGGCGAACTCCTCGGCTATGGCGTCGACGGGTCTGGGCCCGGAGCCGAACAACATGCCCTGGGCGAGGTACCACAGGTCGGACAGCAGCACCGGGCCGTCGGCGCGCAGTTCCTCGTACAGGTCCCGCAGCGCCTGGCCGTAGGCCGCGGCCAGCTCGGCCGTCAGCCACCGGGCGGCCCCGAGCATCAGCGCCAGCGGCTCGGCGATGCCGTCGAGCAGCGGCCCGCCCACGCTCACGGTCACGTCGCGCGTGGTGTCCTCGTAGACGAGACCGCGGCCGGCATACGTCTGGCCGGTCCTGCGGACCGAGCCGGCGCCGGTGACCTCGGTGAACACCGTGCTGAGCGCGTCCAGGGCGGCCAGCAGGGCGTCCGGGTCGCCGGCGGCGCGCGCGACCTCCCGCCTGGCCGACGCGAGCCGCTCCAGCCCCGCCTGGGCACGCTCGCGCACGGGCGCGTCCTCGATGCAGGACAGCAGCAGCCGCAGGCGCTCCTCGGCGTGCGGGGACTGCGGCAGGTCGCCCTGCCAGGTCAGCAGGCCGCGCTCGACCAGGAGGTCCAGCAGCAGGTAGGCGTCGCCTTCGGTGCGGATGCCGGCCTGTCCCGCCACCTCGCCGGCCACGTCCACCGCCCGGCGCCTGCCGTCGCACCGGGACAGCAGCAGAGCCTCGGCGGCCGACACCGGGACGGGCGGGTGCGCCGGCCGCCGTACCTGGCGGCCGTCCAAGGTCAGCTGGGGTTGCAGGGCGGGCGGCAGCCAGCGGCGCACCGCCGGATCCTCGGCCAGCTTCGCCGCGTACGCGCGCAGCGCCCAGTCCTCGAAGAAGACGCGCCGCTCCGACAGCAGCCGCTCGCCGGGTCGCACGCTCAGCGCGGGCTCGTCCTGCGTGCACCGCACCCAGGTCACCGGCCCGAAGAAGCCCACGGTCTCGTTCTTGGCGCTGTAACGCTGCCAGTACTTGACGGCGATGCGCTCGCGTTCGCGCCGCCTGCTGTCGCGACGCTGATCGGCCCCGCCCCGCGCCAGGGCGTCCAGCGAGACCAGGGCGCCCCTGTTCTGCCAGGTGATCGCCTCGCGGAAGAGCGGATCGGCGGCGATCTCGCTCAGTTCCCTCGCGACGTCGTGGCAGGCCTCCGCGAGGATCTTGTCGAAGTCGGCGTCCCCGAGCTCGCCCGAGAGCAGCGCGTCGGCCGCCCGCCCGCAGCCGGGGGCGGCCAGCCGGTCCAGGCCGTCGGCCGGGAAGCCGGTGCTGCGCAGCAGCGCCTCGCGCCACACCCACCAGCCGGTCTCGCCGAGCGGCATGCGGTGTCCGCCCGTGCCGGTTCCGCTCATCCCCGCACCCTGTCCAAGATGTGATCCCGCCGCTCGCGCAGGAAGAAGTGGCCGCCCGGCTGGACGCTGAGGGTGAATCCGGCGCTCGTGTGCCTGGACCAGCCCCGCATGGCCGAGACGGAGACCGACTTGTCCTCGGCTCCGGCGAAGGCCTCGATGGGCACCCCGATCGGTGGTCCCGGCTCGTAGACGTACTCGTGCAGCCAGGTGAAGTCCGCCCGCAGCACCGGCAGCACGAGTTCGCACAGCTCCGGTTCGGCCAGCAGCTCCTCCGGCAGACCGCCGAGCTCGGTGAGCCTGCCGAGCAGTTCCTCGTCGGACACCTCCGACAGCGCCGCCAGCGGTTCCACGAGGTCCGGGGGACGGCACGCGCCCAGGTACAGCCGCCGCGGCAGCCGCCCCCCCCGCCTGGTCAGCTCGCGGATCACCTCGAAGCCCAGCCTGCCGCCCATGGAGTGCCCGTAGAAGGCGTACGGGCGGTCGGCCCGGGCCGAGACGGCGTCGGCCAGCTCCGCGATGTCGAGGTCGAAGGGTTCGGAGAAGCGGCCTTCCCGTCCGGGGAGGACCACGGGTAACACCTCGAGCTCCGGTCCCGCCGCCGCGGCCCAGCCCTGGAAGGCTCCCGCCCCCGCGCCGGCCCACGGCAGGCAGAACAGCTGCCTGGGCGCCGTGGGCCGGGGCTGCGGGGTGGAGAACCAGCGGTCGAGCGAGCTGGTGTCGGGTCTCATGATCGGACCTCCTCCCGTTGGAACGGATAGGCCGGTAGCGAGACGATGCGGCCGCCCGGCGGCGGCCAGGCGGGCCCGCCGCCGTTCACCCAGGCGGCGGCCGCCCGCAGCAGGTCCTCGGGAGCGTCGTACGGCAGGCCGCCGCGTCCCCCTGCCGGGTCGTGCGGCGGGGTGACAGGTTCGGCCAGGTCGCGCAGCCCGGCGACGGCCTGGGTCAGGTTGCGGCAGACGATCGCCGCCCGGCACGCGAAGGCCCGCCGTCCGGCGGTGAGCGTGTGGGCGACGTCGTCCAGGTCCGTGCCGGGAGCCGCCTCCAGGTGGTCGGCCAGCCGTGTGCGGGCCTGGCGCAGCGCCTCGGGCGTCCTGGCCGAGACGGGCAGGACGCGCCAGCCGGCGCCGGCCGGGCGCGGCGGGCCGGCCGGGGCCTGCTCGACGATCACGTGCGCGTTGGTCCCGCCCAGGCCGAAGGAGCTGACCCCGGCCCGCCGGGTCTCCGCGTCCCACGCCACGTTCTTGACCGGCACGTAGAAGGGCAGCGAGGCGAAGTCGACGTCCGGATGGGGCCGCTCGAAGTGGAGGTTGGCCGGGATGACGCCGTGCCGTACCGCCAGCACGGCCTTGATCAGCCCGGCCGCGCCCGCCGCCGTGTCCAGGTTGCCGAGGTTGGTCTTGACCGACCCGAGAGCGACGGAGGCCGGCGGCAGCGGTTCGTCGGAGAAGGCCTGGGCCAGGGCGGTGAGCTCGATCGCGTCCCCGACCGCGGTGCCGCTGCCGTGCGCCTCGACGAATCCGATCGCGGCGGGCGGCAGCCCGGCGTCCGCCAGCGCCTCGGCCACCACTCTCGCCTGGCCCTCCAGCCCGGGGGCGGCGAACCCGGCGCGGCGGGCGCCGTCGTTGACCACCGCCCAGCCCCTGAGCACGGCGAGGACCCGGTCCTGGGCCTCGACCGCGTCCTCCAGGCGTTTGAGCGCCAGCACGGCCACGCCGCTGCTGTAGGCGCCGCCCTGGCCGGCGGCGTCGAAGGCGCGGCAGCGGCCGTCGGGCGAGACCAGGCCGCCGGGCGTGTGCAGGAACCGGGGCTCGGTGACGCTCACGCCGCCTGCGAGCGCCAGGTCGCAGCGGTAGTCGAGCAGGTGCTGGGCGGCCACGCACACCGCGGTGAGCGAGCTGGAGCAGGCGGTCTGCACGGCCATCGCGGGGCCGGTCAGCCCCAGGCGGTAGGCCGTCTGGGCGGCCAGGTAGTCCGGCGCGAAACCCGGGACCAGCGGCTCGTCCGGGTCGCCGGTGAACTGCCGGTAGAGGAAATGCCTGTTGACCGAGGCTCCGCCGAAGACGCCGATCAGCCCGTCGAAGGCCGCCGGGTCGCAGCCCGCGTCCTCCAGGGCGGCCCAGGACTGCTCCAGGAAGAGCCGCTGCTGGGGGTCCATGGCGGCGGCCTCGTCCATCGGCATGCCGAAGAACTCGGCGTCGAACGCCGTCACGTCGGGCAGCCGCCCGCCGGCCCGCACGTGCGCCGGGTCGGTCAGCAGGCGCTCGCCCACCCCGAGCGCGCGCAGCTCGGCCTCGGTGTGGTCGTGCACGGCGTCCACACCGTCGAGCAGGTTGCGCCAGAGCGAGGCCACGTCGGGAGCGCCGGGGAAGCGCCCGGCCATCCCGACGACGGCGATCGCGTCTTCAGGGAGCGACATCAGCGGCAGACCACCGCGGCGACGTCCTCGACGTTCGCCACCTCGGTCATCGCCTCGAGTTCGAGCGGCACGTACTCGGCCGAGGTGTAGCGGCCCGACCCGTGCACGACCACGTCCCGCCAGTCGTCGGCCAGGCCGCGGTCCACGGCGTTGAGCACGCCCGTCATGGCCATGACCAGGGACCATTCCCTGAGCTGCCGGAAGTCGGCGGGCAGCTCGCAGCCGGACCCGGCGAGCAGTTCGCGCACCTGCGGATAGCGGGCCACGCACTCGGCCAGCGAGACCACGATGCCGTCGCCGCCGGCCCGCTCGATGATCGCGTTCATCGCGGGGGACGTGGCGGGCCGGTGGGTGTAGAAGGTCGGGTCGAGCACCTCGTCGGGGTCGTAGGTCACCTGGGGGAAGCGCGGGTCGGACGACTGCCGGTAGAGCCCGTCGAGGGCCTCGTAGGCGGGCAGGTTGGCGCGTTCGAAGTCGCCGTGGCGCAGGTTGAGCACCATGTCGGGGGTGCCGAGATGCTGCACGAGCAGGCTGGCCGGCCGGTGCTCAGGGCTCGAGGCCCCGGAGTCCTCCAGCACGTCCCGGCCACGGTGGTAGCCGAGCAGGCCGAAGGCGCTGGACACCGCGTGCGCGTGCAGCCGGGGCCCTGTGACGGGGGCCGCCGCGTGTTCGAAGTACGCCCTCGCGGTGTCGGCCACCAGGTAGTTGGCCAGGTCCAGCGAGTACCACAGGTTCTCGCCCCTGGCCCGCAGGTCACCGGCGAACTTGTCGGCGAAGGCCCGGCCGAGCGCCTTGACCTGCTCAGGCTCGGGCCCGCTGTAGATCAGCATCGGGTTGAGCGCCCGCAGCGCGGGATCGGTGGACAGCCGGCTGGAGCGGAGCTTGGCCAGGCACGAGCGGGGCGCCAGGATCACCGTGCGCAGCTGGTCGGGCTCGACCAGGCCGGCCTCGATCGCGCGCAGCACCGCGTCGCGCAGCGCGACGCCCTTGTTGGCCGAGGTGGGCGAGAAGATCGTGACGGCTTCGCCGTACCGCCTGATGTACTCCACCGCGCGCGCGACGATCAGCAGCGAGGCGAAGGTCTTGGTGGTTCCCGTGGCGGGGTTGCCCGTGAGGTCGAGCAGGGTCAGCCGGTGCTCGCCGTAGGCGCCGAGCGGCTGCCAGCGGGCGGTGGCCACGGACAGGAAACGTTCCACGTCCGCGTCGAGGGCGGGCAGGTGGTAGCCGGGGGAGAAGCCGGTGTCGGACCTGACCGGCTCCAGGTCGTCGACGCAGGCCGCGATCGAGGCGGGGAGGCGGTCGTAGTAGTCGATAAGCAGGTTCGCTGCGTGCATCGTCGGGCGCACCTCGTTACGGGTTGTCGGCGGGGCTGGGTGAGTCTGCGGGCAGGTCGCGGAGCCGGTCCCGGAGCTGGGCGAACGCCTTGGTCACGGGCGCCAGGTCCGCGACGTGGAAGCCGTCGGCGAGATCGGGGGCGACCCGCGCCAGCTCCTGCTGGGCGGCAGGGCCGAAGGTGACGCGCGTCCCGTCCACGACCACCCCGTCCTGTACGGCGGAGCGCTGGTTGAACGCGACGGCGTCGGCACGGTCCACTCCGGGCGGCAGGCGCAGGCTCAGCCGGCCGGCCGCGAGCCGTACCGGGTAGCCGCCCGGCAGTCCGAGCGGGCCCGGCAGTGAGGTGTCCAGGTCGCCGCCGGTGAGCAGGCAGCCCAGCACGCGGGCGGCGGTCAGGCCGGTGACGTGGTTGAGCTCGGTTCGGGAGGTGGCCCGCTGGCCGGCCAGCAACGTGCCGACGTCGGCGAGCGGGCGGCCCTGATGCCAGGCCCGCGCCTCGGTCTCGGGGGAGGCCGGGGTGTACAGGTGCGCGTGGTGTGCGAGCACCTGCAGCTCTCGCTGGTCGGGCAGGCCGAGCGCGGCCTGGAGGCTGGCGGCCAGCAGGCCGGCGTTGCCGATCCCGCACAGCACCTGGGTGCCGCCGGCGGCCAGCACGGGATTGACCGCGTCGGGGAAGCAGGCGTTGACGAACCACGAGCCGGGGCAGGCCGAGGCGAGCGCCTCGCCCGCGCGGACGGCGGACTCCGCCTGGAAGGGCAGCGTGAGCCCGAAACCTCCGCGCCGCAGCAGGGCGGTCCACGCCGAGGGCGAGCTGAGCGACTCCCAGGGGGACTGGCTGGAGGCGGCCAGCAGCACGCCCGCCGGAGCGGCGGCCGCCAGCGCCTCCGCGAGGGCGTCCTCGCTGGAAGGGTCCGCGGTCTGGGGGCGGAAGCTGACGCCGGTGCCGGACAGTGCGGCTCTGGCCATACCGACATGGCATAGATCGGCGGTACGGGCCGGGTCGCGCCCGATCACGGTGACATGGGCCGGCGGCCCGATCACGGCCAGGGCGTAGCAGACGGCTCTGGCCAGGCCGCCGGTGCCGATGACCGCCAGCGAGGGCCGGGTGGTCATGCCGTTCGGGTCGTCTGCAGGTAGGGGAGGGAGCTGTGCACCGCCATGCTGGACTGAACCTCTCTCCGCACTGGGTGAGCGCGGAATGAAGGAGAACCCCGTAAAACGGACGTATGGTCTGTTGCCGCCCAAGTCGTGGTGACGAGTTTGGGCCCGGCCAATATTTCACCGAGCCTCGGGGCGGTGTCAATGCACGATTCTTGTCATGAACACTGTCAGTGATCGTTAGATGCTGTTCTTCCGACATGTCTTGACTCGCCGGGCGCCCATCTACTTCAATCGGCGACGCTTCTGTGAAAACGACTACAGGGGCTGTCAGAGCCGGATAAGGTGCGCTGCTGCTCCATTACGGGCCGTAACTTGCCAGATTTTGCGGCCCAAAGTCCCACATTGTTCTTTGGCGTGTCGGGCAACCCCTGGCGCCGCGAAAGGGAGTAGGCGGATCCATGCCCAGTGGCGACTACAAGGTAGTGATCAACCACGAAGAGCAATACTCGATCTGGGCAGCCGACCGCCCCTTCCCGGCCGGCTGGCGCGAGGAAGGCTTTTCGGGCGACCGTAAAGACTGCCTCGAGTACATCGACAAGGTGTGGACGGACATGAGGCCCCGCAGCCTGCGCGAGGCCATGCAGGAGTACGAGCGGGCCGAATAGCGTGAGCGCGCCTATGGACCCGGCGAACGGTTTCGAGCTCCCCGCCTCTTTCGCGCAGGAACGGCTCTGGTTTGTGGACCAGCTGGAACCTGGGCTCGCCGTCTACAACATCCCCTTCGGTACCCGCCTGCCGGCCGGTACCGACGCTGCCGCCGTGCCCTCCGCGGCGGCAGCCGCCCTGGCCAGGGTCGTCGCCCGCCACGAGGTGCTGCGTACCGCGCTGGAGGCCCGCGACGGCGTGCCGACCCAGGTCGTGCTGCCCGAGGTGCCGGTCAACGTGCCTGTCACGGACCTGCGAGGGCTCCCACCCGAGGAACAGCAGGCACGGCTCGCCGAGGTGTATGACGCCGAGGCCGCCCGCTCCGTTCCGCTCGACCGGGCTCCGCTGTGGCGGGCGCGCCTGATCCGCACGGATGAGGCCGACCGCCTCTTCTTCACCGTGCATCACGTCGCCTTCGACGCCGCCTCCGTGGCGATCTTCCAGCGGGAGTTCCAGGCCGCCTACCGTGCCGTCACGGGGAACGGGGAGAGCGAGCTCCCCGAGCTGCCGATCCAGTACGGCGACTTCGCCGCCTGGCAGCGCGGCAGGTGGGACGGCGGCGAGCTGGCCGACCAGCTCGGCTACTGGCGCAAGCAGCTCGCCGACCTGCCCGAGCCGCTGCGCCTGTCACCCCGCGCGCCCGATCCGGGCCTGCCGCGGCACACCGGCGGCGACATCGGCTTCGAGCTGCCCGCCCTCACCGTGCAGGGCGTGCACCGGATGGCCAGGGAGCGGCGCACCACGCCCTTCGTGGTGCTGCTCGCCGGGCTCAAAGCCCTGCTGTCACGGCTGGCCGGGCGGGCGGACGTGGTGGTCGGCTCCCCGGTGGGCGGGCGGCCGCTGCCCGAGCTGGAGCCGCTGATCGGCAACTTCGTCAACACCCTGCTGCTGCGCACCGACTGCGCGCGCGAGGTGACCTTCGCCGAGCTGGTCGACCGGGTGCGGACCGCGGTCTTCGACGCCCTCGACCACGCCGAGGTGCCCTACGAGCGGCTCGTCGAGGAGCTCAGGCCGGACCGTGCGGAAGGTGTGGGCACGCCGCTGCACCAGGTCGTGTTCAACCTCCTGCCCTCCCTGGTCACCAACGGGCAGGTGCGCAACGGCACCGCCAAGGTCGACCTGCTGATCGACCTCGCCGAGGTGGACGGGCGCATCGACGGGCGCATCGAGTACGCCACCGCGCTGTTCGACGAGGCCTGGACGAGGGACTTCGCCGCCCGCTACCGCGGCCTGCTCGACGCCGCGCTGGCCGAGCCGCAGACGTCCCTGGCCGACCTGCCGTTCCTGCTGCCCGGCGAGGAGGAGCGCCTCACCACGGCCACCTCGCCGTTCCGCGCCGGGTCCGCCCCCGCGTCCGACACCGTGACCGGGGCCTTCGCGGCCCAGGTGGCCGCCAGCCCGGACCAGGTGGCGGTGGCCGACGCCGCGGGACGCACCCTGACCTACGCCGAGCTGGACCGCAGATCCAACCGGCTGGCCCACCGCCTGGCCGGGGTGGCCCGCCCTGACACCCCGGTGGCGCTCTTCCTGGACACCGACGTCGAGCTCGCCGTGGCCGTCCTCGCCGTGCTCAAGGCGGGCGCCGCCTACCTGTCGCTGGACCTGGAGCATCCCGTGGAGCGGCTGCGCGAGCTGCTGGCGGACTCGGGGGCGACGGCCGTCATCACCCGGGCGGAGCTCGGCCCGCCCGAGACCGGACTTCCGGTCATCGACCTGGGCGAGGCGGACGAGCAGCCGGAGACCGCCCCCGAGATCACCCGGCACCCGGACACGCTCGCCTACGTGATCTACACCTCCGGCTCGACCGGCCGGCCCAAGGGGGTGGGCATCGCCGACCGGCAGCTCACCGCCTACGTGGCCGGGGTCGGCGGTCTGCTCGACCTGGCGCCCGGGCTGCGCCACTCGATGCTGCAGCCGCTGACCTTCGACTTCAGCGTCACCGTCTTCCACGGCGCGCTCCTCACCGGCGGCACCCTGCACCTGGTCCCACGCGAGCACGCGACGGACGCCGCCTGGGTCGCCGAGCACCTCAGGCGCGACCGCATCGACCTGATGAAGATCACGCCCTCACACCTGGCCGCCCTGCACGCCGACGAGGCCGACCTGCTGCCCGGCCGTACGCTGGTGTTCGGCGGCGAAGCGTCACGATGGGACTGGGTACGGCAGCTGCGCTCGCGCCCCGGCGGCCCCGCGGTCGTCAACCACTACGGTCCGACCGAAACCACCGTCGGCGTGCTCGGCCTGGCGGGCGACCAGGAGCCGGCCGGAGCCGGCGCGGTCACGCCCATCGGCTTCCCGCTGCCCCACGCCGAGGCCTACATCCTGGACGAGGACCTGCGCCCGGTACCCGACGGGGTCGTCGGCGAGCTGTGCATCGGCGGAACCACCGTCGCGCGCGGCTACCTGGGCCGCCCCGGACAGACCGCCGCCGCCTTCGTCCCCCACCCGTACGGCGCGCCCGGCGCCCGCATCTATCGCACCGGCGACCGGGCGCGGCGGTTACCGGACGGCGCCATCGAGTTCCTCGGCCGCGCGGACGGCCAGGTCAAGATCCGCGGGCACCGGGTCGAACCCGGAGAGGTGCAGGCCGTGCTGGCGGCCCATCCCGCGGTCACCGACTGCGTGGTGGTCGTGCGCGGGCAGGACGAGCCCGAGCTGGTGGCCTACGTCGTCGGCGACACCCGGCAGCTGCCCGGCTACCTGGCCGAGCGCCTGCCCACCTACCTGATTCCCGCCCACCTGGTGGAGCTGCCCGCGCTGCCCCTGGCCGCGCACGGCAAGGTCGACCGATCCAGGCTGCCCGACCCGCCGGACACCGTGGAGGCCGAGCGGGTGCCCCCGCGCGGCCCGGTGGAGGAGCTGGTGGCGGCCCTGTTCGAGGCGCTGCTCGAGAGCGGTCCCGTCGGCCGGGACGACGGCTTCTTCGCGCTGGGCGGCCACTCCCTGCTGGCCATCAAGCTGATGGGCCGCCTGCGCAAGGCGTTCGGCGTCGGGCTCTCCCCCAAGGCGCTGTTCGAGTCGCCCACCGTCGCCGGGATCGCCGACCTGGTGGCCGCGGCACAGGGCAGGGGCGCCGACCAGATCCCGCCGGTCCTCCCGGTGCCACGCGACGGCCTGCTCCCCGCCTCCTACTCGCAGCGCCGGCTGTGGTTCCTGGATCAGCTGGAGCCGGAGCTGGCCGTCTACAACACGCATGTGCGGCTACGGTTGCGCGGCGCCCTGGACGTGGCGGCGCTGGAGCACGCCCTGACGATGGTGGCCGCTCGTCACGAGGTGTTGCGGTCGCGGTTCGTGCAACGCGATGACGACCTGTTCGTGTCGGTGGCGGCCGAGGCGTTCGTGCCGTTCGAGGTGGTGGCGCCGGAGGCGCTGGCGGCCTTCGGCGCCCGCCGGTTCGACCTGACGGCCGAGCCGCCGCTGCGGGCCGCTCTGGCGCGTCACGCCGCGGACGACCACGAGCTGCTGGTGACGATCCATCACGTCGTCACCGACGCGTGGTCCGCGGTGCTGTTCGCCCAGGAGCTGGGCGAGTGCTACGCGGGCCGGGGCGCGGCGCTGCCCGAGCCGGCCGTGCAGTACGCCGACTTCGCGGTCTGGCAGCGTGACAGGGTCGAGGGCGAGCTGCGCGACACCCAGCTGGCCTACTGGCGCGAGCGGCTCGCCGGCATGCCCGAACGCCTGGAGCTCCCGGCAGACCGCCCGCGCCCGGCGCGCCGCGACTACGTCGGCGCGTACGTCCCGATCACCGTCCCCGGCCAGGTCGTGGAGCGGCTGCGGTCCCTGGGCGCGGAGGAGAACGCCTCCCTGTTCATGACCATGGCCGCGGCGCTCTCGGTCGCGCTCTCCCGGGCGACCGGGCAGCGGGACATCGTGGTCGGCACGCCCGCGGCCGAGCGGCCCCGGCCCGAGCTGGAGTCGCTGATCGGCTGCTTCCTCAACACGCTGGTGCTGCGCACCGACTGCTCCGGCGACCCCACCTTCCGTGATCTGCTCAAGCAGGTCAGGGCCACAACACTGGAGGCCTTCGCCAACTCCGAGGTGCCCTTCGAGGCGCTCATCGAGGAGCTGCAGCCCGAGCGCGACCTGGGCGCGACGCCTCTGGTCCAGGTGCTGTTCAGCCTGGAGGACGCGGACCGTCCGGCGGTCAGCGCGGGCGGCCTGACCATGGAGTGGCGGGGCGTCGGCACCTCGACGGCCAAGTTCGACCTCACCATGTACCTGCGCCGGGAGTCCGGCGGTGTCGGCGGCATCCTGGAATACCGCACCGACCTGTTCGACGAGGCCACCGCCGAGCGCATCGCGGCGCTCTACACCGAGGTGCTGACCGCCGTCGCGGCCGGCCCTGAGCAGCGGATGTCGGGCCTGCCCTCGCTGCCGGCCGCCGACGACGCGCTGGTGGAGCGGTGGAACGACACGGGCGCGCCGGAGGGGTACGCCTCCCTCGCCGAGCTGCTCGCGCGGCGGGTGGCGCGGACGCCGGACGCCCCGGCGATCTGTGACGCGGAGGGCGCCTGGTTGACGTATGCCGAGTTCGGCGCGCGGGTGAACGGGCTGGCCTCGGTCCTGCGGGACCGGGGTGTCGGGTTGGGTGACGTGGTGGGCGTGTGCCTGCCGAGGAGCGTCGACCTGGTCGTGGCCGTGCACGCGGTGGTGGCCGCCGGAGGGGCCTACCTGCCGCTCGACCCCGGATACCCCGACCAGCGGCTGGCATTCATGGCCGAGGACGCCCGAGCGGGCGTGGTGGTCACGGACCAGCCGGACCGCTTCCCGGGAACGACCACCGTCGATCCCGCGGTGCCGGGAGACGGCGCGCCGCTGGGCGTCCCGATCCCGCCCAGCGCGCCCGCCTACCTGATCTACACCTCCGGCTCCACCGGCACCCCGAAGGGCGTGTTCGTCTCCCACGAAGCCATCGGCAACCGGCTGACCTGGACCGATCACGCCTTCACGCTCACCGCCGAGGACCGGGTCCTGCTGAAGACGACCTTCACCTTCGACGTGTCGGTCTGGGAGCTGTTCTGGCCGCTCATCGCCGGAGCCGGTCTCGTGGTCGCCACCCCCGACGCGCACCGCGACCCGGCCGCGCTGGTCCGGCTGCTCGCCGCCCACCGCGTCACCACCGTCCACTTCGTGCCGTCGATGCTGGACGCGCTCCTGGACGAAGCGGTCCTCGACCTGCCCGCGCTGCGCAGGGTGTACTGCTCGGGCGAGGCCCTCCCGGCCACGCTGGCGGCCCGCCTGCACGAGCGGCTCCCGGGCGTCGAACTGCACAACCTCTACGGCCCCACCGAGGCCGCCATCGAGGTGACCTGGCACAGGTGCGAGCCCGGCGAGTCCCGCACCCCGATCGGCGCGCCCATCAGGGGCATCAGGATCGAGATCCTGGACGCCGACCTGCGCCGCGTGCCCGTCGGCACGCCCGGCGAGCTGTGCATCGCCGGCATCGGCGTGGCCCACGGCTACGCGCGGAGGCCCGGGCTGACCGCGCAGCAGTTCGTGCCCGACCCGTACGGCCCGGCCGGCGCGCGCATGTACCGCACCGGCGACCTGGCCCGCTGGCTGCCGGACGGCGAGGTCGACTACCTGGGCCGGATGGACGGCCAGGTCAAGATCCGGGGCATGCGCGTCGAGCCCGGCGAGATCGAGTCGCTCCTGGCCGCCCACCCCTCGGTCAGGACCGCGGTGGTGCAGCCGGTGCGGGGCACGCTGGCCGCCTACGTCGTGCCGTCAGGGGACGGCCGGGCCGACCCGGCGGCGCTCGCCGGCCTGCTGCGCGAGCGGCTGCCCGACCACATGATCCCGGCGTCGTTCACCTTCCTCGACGAGCTCCCGACCAACGCCAACGGCAAGCTCGACCGAGCCGCCCTGCCCGAGCCAGGGGAGGCGCGGCAGGACTCCGCGGGCACGCCGCCGCAGGGCCCGGTGGAGGAGCTGGTCGCGGCGCTGTTCGAGTCGGTGCTCGAGAGCGGTCCCCTCGGCAGGGAGGACGGCTTCTTCACCCTCGGCGGCCACTCGCTGCTCGCCATCAAGATCGTCACTCGGCTGCGAAGCGCTTTCGGGATCGACCTCCCGGTCCGGGCGCTGTTCGAAGCGCCGACCGTGGCCGGTCTGGCCGAGCGCATCGCCGCCGCGCGGCTCGAAGCCGCCACCCCGGTTCCCGAGGTGGTGCCGGTCCCGCGCGACGGGCTGCTGCCCGTGTCGTACGGCCAGCGGCGGCTGTGGTTCCTGGACCAGCTGGAGCCGGAGCTGGCGGTGTACAACACGCACGTCCGGCTGCGGTTGCGCGGTCCGCTGGACGTGGCGGCGCTGGAACGGGCGCTGACGATGGTGGCCGCCCGGCACGAGGTGCTGCGGTCGCGGTTCGTCCAGCGTGACGACGACGTACTGGTGACGGTGGCGGCCGAGGCGGACGTGCCGTTGGAGACGGTGGAGCAGGGCGCGTTGGAGGCGTTCGCCGCCCGCCGCTTCGACCTGACGGCGGAGCCCCCGCTCCGGGCCGCTCTGGTACGTCACGCGGCCGACGACCACGAGTTGCTGGTGACGATTCACCATGTGGCCAACGACGCCTGGTCGGCGGTCCTGTTCGCCCGGGAGCTCGGCGAGTGCTACGCGGGCCGGGGCGCGGCGCTGCCGGAACTGACCGTGCAGTACGCCGACTACGCGGCCTGGCAGCATGACCGGGTCGAGGGTGAGCTGCGCGACACCCAGCTGGCCTACTGGCGCGAGCGGCTGGCGGGCATGCCCGAACGCCTGGAGCTGCCGACCAGCAGGCCCCGCCCGGCCCGCAGGGGCCACGAGGGCGGCAACGTCCCGTTCATGGTCTCCCCGGAGGTCTCCGAACGCCTCCGGCTGCTCGGCGCCGCCGAGAACGCCTCCCTGTTCATGACGCTCCTGGCCGCCTTCACCGTCCTGCTGGCGCGGCACACCGGCCAGCGGGACATCGTGGTCGGCACCCCCGCGGCCGAGCGGCCCCGGCCCGAGCTGGAGCCGCTGATCGGCTTCTTCCTCAACACGCTCGTGCTGCGCACCGACTGCTCCGGCGACCCCACCTTCCGTGAGCTGATCGGCCGGGCCAGGAACACCACGCTCGGCGCCTTCGCCAACTCGGAGGTGCCCTTCGAGGCGCTGGTCGAGGACCTGCAGCCGCGCCGTGACCTCGGCAGCACGCCGCTGGTCCAGGCGCTGTTCAGCCTCGAGGACGCCGAACGGACCGAACCGCGCCTCGGCGACCTGGAGGCCGAGTGGGTGACCTCCGGCACGACCACCGCCAAGTTCGACCTGTCGCTGTACCTGCAGCGCTTCCCCGGACAGCTCGGCGGCATCTTCGAGTACCGCGCCGACCTGTTCGACGCCGACGCGATCGCGCGGATGGCCGAGCACTTCGTCGCTCTTCTCTCCGCCGCCGTCGCCGACCCCGACCTCCCCGTCTCCCGGCTTCCGCTCCTGGCCGCCGACGTGGCGGCAGTGGAGGGGTGGAACGCGACGGGTGAGGCGCGGGAGTTCGTGGCGTTGCCGGAGGTGGTGGCGCGGCGGGTGGCCGAGGTGCCGGATGCTCCGGCGATCTGTGGCGGCGACGGTGTCTGGTTGTCGTATGCCGAGTTCGGTGCGCGGGTGAACGGGCTGGCCTCGGTGTTGCGGGGGCGGGGTGTCGGGCTGGGTGACGTGGTGGGTGTGTGCCTGCCGAGGAGCGTCGACCTGGTCGTGGCCGTGCACGCGGTGATGACGGCGGGAGCCGCGTATCTGCCGCTGGAGCCGGAGTACCCGGACGAGCGCCTGGCGTTCATGGCCGCTGACGCAGGGGCGCGGGTGGTGATCACCGAGCAGCCTGACCGCTTCCCGGGACTGACCGCCGTCGAACCAGGAGTGTCCGGTGACCCGGCGCCGCCGGGCATCCCGATCCCGCCCAGCGCTCCCGCCTACCTGATCTACACCTCCGGTTCCACCGGCACCCCGAAGGGCGTGCTCGTCTCCCACGCGGCCATCGCGAACCGCCTGGTGTGGATGGGCGAGGCGTTCCCGCTCGGCGCGGGCGACCGGGTGCTGCACAAGACGCCGTTCACCTTCGACGTGTCGGTGTGGGAGCTGTTCTGGCCCCTGATGGAGGGGGCCGGGCTGGTGGTGGCACCACCGGGGATGCAGCGGGACACCGCCGGACTGCTCGCACTCATGCGGGAGCAGAACGTGTCGATGGTGCACTTCGTGCCGTCGATGCTGGATGCGCTGGTGGAGGAGCCGGAGCTGGCGGTGCCGTCGTTGCGGCGGGTGGTGTGTTCGGG
>NZ_JBSGJX010000002.1:320708-416187 GCF_053605785.1 Nonomuraea sp. NPDC003754 | reverse complement strand
AGTTCATCCAGCCCGGCCGCCCACGACTGGAGATCCTCAGACGTCACCACATCCGACACGAACGCGACTATAGATCACAAAACATGACTGTAGTATTAGGTGAGCGTTGTAAGGAGTAATTGACGGTAGGGAATAGCTTCTTCGTAATGGGCATCCTCGCCGAACTTATGGCTTCCTCTGGATGACCGCCGACGGCGGCGCGGGAACCTTTGCTGTCGGCTCAGCCCGCGGTGACCTTGGCGTAGTGGAATACCTCGGGCGGAAGTGGGTGGTCCAAGCGCCAAACGAACCTGATGGGCCGTTCACCATCGTGGCTCACGTAGCGCATGGGACCTGCGTAGGTGTACGGCGGCGCCCCCAGCCCTTCGTCGCGCTTGGACTGCCGGACGAGGAGATGAACCGTAGACGCACCCGTCAGGTAACGGCGAGCAGTGGCGGTAGAGGACCGCAGCGTGCTCTGCGACTCCCACTGGAACAGCTCTTCGCTGATCGCCCGGTCATGGTAGAGCGTGGTGGGAGAGTAGTGGTCCTCGGACTTGTCGATGGTGACGAAGAACAGGTCCGCCCGGTGCTCCTGGACGTACTTGACCCCTTCTCGCATATGCGCGGGCTTGTCGATGCCGAAGGCGGCCAGCACTTCGTTCTTGCTGTATCGCGCATGGACGTGCAACGGCACGACAGGGTCCAGTGGCGGAGCCACGTGACGGATTCCCGAGCGTAGGACGTCCACCAACTCTTTGAGCTCTGAGGCGCGAGCACCCGTGAGCCGCGCGAGCCGGGCTTCCATCCCGGAGATGGGCGCGGTGCCACCCCACAACATCGCATCCAGCATGGCCATGAGGCGGAGCTCGCGCGGGGACTGCGGAGTCCGGCCGGCCAGCATCTCGGTCAGGAAAGCGAGACGCTCGACATCGTCGATATGCAGCATTCTGCTGAAAGCTCGTCCGAGCCCTTCGTCAGGGGATACAGCATCGAGACCCGCGGTATGCCGCAGGGAGGCCCAGCCCTGCCGGCGCCGGTAGAGATCCTCCACGTCCAGCCCCGTCTCCTGCAGGAACGTGGACATACTGACATCCCCGAGGTCGCGGAGCTCGCGCGCCAGATCACGCCAATTCAGGCTGAGCGCTTGCCGGACGTTCTCAAGGACCAGCCGGTGCACATCACGATCCAGGTCGATCACGCAGCCGGCGGGCAGGGTCGGGAATCCCTGTTCGATCTCTCGTGCGATTCCGGTACGGCTGGCGCCGGTGAGCGCCCGATAACGACGGTCGAAGCGGAATTGCTTGTGCTGATGGCCGACGAAGTCGAGCACAGTCAGGCACGGTTTATCGGCGGCCAGCCGCAGGCCGCGCCCGAGTTGCTGGAGGAAGATGGTGGCGCTGTCGGTGGGGCGTAGAAAGAGCACAGTGTCGATCTCCGGAACGTCGACGCCCTCATTGAAGAGGTCAACGGTGAAGACCGCATTGATCCGCCGCTCTTTGAGATCTCGTAGCGCTTGGGAACGTTCGCCCGCCGGACTCTGCGCGGTAACAGCTACCGCGGGAAGTCCGGCCCGGGTGAACTGGTCGGCCATGAACCGGGCGTGATCGATGCTCACGCAGAAACCGATGGCCCGCATCCGCCCCACGTCGCCGATTTGGCGCTGTAGCGTCTCCAACACTACGGCGACGCGGCGATCATTGCCGGTGTAGACGTTCGAGAGCTGGCCAACGTCATACCCCTGGCCCCGCCGCCAGCCAACGTGGCGCAGATCAGTGCCATCGTGGACGCCGAAATACTGGAACGGCGCCAGGAGCCCACGCTCCAGCGCCTCCCACAAATGCAGCTCGGCAGCAATCCGGCCGCCGAACCAGTGCTTGATGTCCTGGCCGTCGGCTCGCTCCGGCGTCGCGGTCAGCCCCAGGAGCACCTTGGGCTGCACCGCCGACAGCAGACGCCGGTACGTCGCGGCCTCGGCATGGTGGAACTCGTCCACGATCACCATGTCGAACCTGTCGGGCTCCGGCAGCGGGTTGGCGTGCAACGACTGGATAGAGGCGAACACATGCCGCCATCGCTCAGGCCGAGCGCCATCGACGTACAGCTCGCCGAACGTCTCATCCCGCATCACCTGCCGGAAGGTGAGCATGCTCTGCCGCAGGATCTCCGCGCGATGGGCGACGAACAGCAGCGAATCGGCCTGCCCTGCGGCACGCAGTCGCCGGTAGTCCAGCGCGGCGACCACGGTCTTGCCGGTGCCCGTGGCCATGACGACCAGGTTCCGCCACTGATCGTGAATCTGTCTTTCGGCGTCGAGCTCGTCGAGGATTTCACGTTGGTAGGAGTAGGGCCGGACGTCGACGTGCGCGAAATCGAGCACGATCGCCCGGCCGCCGGCCCGCTCGGCGGACAGGGCACGGTCGAGCCGCTCGGCATCCTGCGCCGGATCGTAGGGCTCGAAAGACGGATCGCCCCAATAGTCGTCGAACGTCGCGGTGAACGTGTCGATCAAGTGGGGCTGTTCGGCTTGAGCGAGCCGTACGTTCCACTCGAGTCCATGGCTGAGGGCGGTTTGCGACAGGTTGGAGGAGCCCACATAGGCGGTGGACAAGCCGCGGCCCCGATGGAACAGCCATGCCTTCGCATGCAGTCTGGTCATCCGCGTGTCGAAGGAGACGCGGATCTCGGCGCCCATATCCGCCAGCCGATCCAGCGCGAGGCGGTCAGTAGCGCCGATGTACGTGGTGGTCACCACCCTCAGCCGGCCGCCACGCGTCAAAAATTCTTCGATCGCCTCCACCAGTACCCGTACGCCGTTCCACTTCACAAACGCGCAAAGCAGGTCCACGTGATCGGCGGTGGCCAGCTCGCGCTTGAGCTCATGGCCGATCTCCGGCTGCCCCCTGCCGTTGACCAACAACGCACTACCAGTGAGAGGGATCACCGGACGCGCGGGAAACCGTACCTGGCCGGCCGCGTCCCGGCTCCTGGCCAGGCCCAGCAGCTCCTCGGCGCTCTCCACGAGTTCCTCGGGGGAGGCAGCCTCGGGCACCAGGTCACCGATGAGGTCAGCGATCCGGTTGACGACCTCTACCTGCCGGGCCAGCCGCACCGCATCGCTGTCACCCCGTACGGAACGCAGCGCACGACGAGTGAGCGCGGCAAGATGCCTGGCCAAGATCTCGTGTGAGTCGGCAAGGTCCAACGACCGCCGATCGATCAGCCCGGGATCAGATACCGCTTGTAGGAGGGCGTCGAGCTCACGGGTGATCAGGTGTTGATAGACGCCCGGCCGAAGATCGCTCACCCCGGCGACTATAGGCTGCGGCCGGCTACGGCGATATGCGAAAGTCAACGACTGTCTGTCCTGACGCGGCGGGAAGATCCTCCTACACTGGCCGACCGTGGACTGGATTGAGCGGGTGGCGGAGATCCGGCGCTGGACCAGAGGCGGCGAGCGGGCACCGCACAAGCCGCTCCTCCTCCTGTATGTCCTGGGCCACTTCCAGCGGCACGGTAATCGGCCCATCCCGTTCAGCGCCGCCGAGGCCGAGCTCAAGAAACTGCTCAAGGAGTACGGCCCGCCCCGCGACACCAGCCCGGGCTACCCGTTCCACCACTTGACGAGCGACGGGCTATGGCTTGTCGACACTCGCCACGGCCCGGGCAGCCCAGGCTCTCGTGGCAAGATCTCCGCGTTGGAGGAGGCGTTCATCGGCCGCTTCTCCGACCATCACGCGTTCCTGCTGGCCATCATGCTGGCCCGGGTGGATGTCATCAGCGCCGACATCGCGGCCCTCGATCAGAAGATCACCCAGTAGATCGACCCGTTCGCCGCGGCAGTCGAGCGCCTGGATGAGGTTCGGGGGATCGGCCTGACCGCCGCGCGCGCGATCATCGCCGAGATCGGCCTCTATATGAGCCGCTTCCCCACCGCCGCGCACCTGATCTCCCAGGCGAGGTTCGCGCCAGGAGTCAAGGAGTCGGCCGGCAAGCGCGAGGGAAGAACGCCACCGGGCACGGCAACCGCTACTTGGCCCGCACCCTCGGCGAAACCGCCGTCGTCGGCCGCACCGATGCCTTCCTCGGCGAGCGCTACCGCCGCATCGTCAGGCGCAGGGGCACGAAACACGCCATCGCGGTCGGCCGCTCCATTCTGGTCGTCATCTGACACCTGTTGTCCGACCCTTGACGCGCACTTCATCGATGTGGCGCCGACTTCGACGCTTGGCGCAACAACCCCGACCGCAAGAAGCATGCCAACGTCCGCGAACTCCGAGCCTTCGGCTACCGCGCCACCCTTGAACCCGCCGTCTGACCGCTACTGGACAGGGCACCTACATCGCTCGGGGTTAACAACGAAGCTGGCCCAAGTGCTCGCTGGTGACGAACTCATACTCTGAGGCTCGTCCTGAGTCGACCTTTACCTTGGGCAGCAGGACGAACCGCGGTCGAGGTGCGATGCAGAGCGGTGGCGTGTCCTTGCCGCTGGTGGGCCGTAGGGGACGGTCCCTTGCAGGCTCATGTGAGGATCCGTTTGAGCGCTTCGCGGGTCTGGTCGGCGAGGTTGATCGCGGCGCCGAGCCGGTTGTCGATGGTGATGTGCGTTGTGGGCGGGCTGGTGTCGACGGTCAGTCCTTCGGCGTACTGGTCCCAATTGTCCAGCTTCCACGCGTCACGGGCGGCGCCTCGGAACTCGATGTATTCGCGCATGGACTCGGGATCGCAGCGGATCCAGATAACGGCGACGTCGACGCCCTTGGCCGCACAGCGATTCTCCAGTCGGGCGAACCAGGCCTCGTCTTTTAGCTCGGCAATGAACGGCGCAGAGAGGATGGCGGAAGTGCCGACGTTGAGGTTGTCCCATGCGGTGTCCATCAGGCACTGATATTCCAGCGGCCTGACTTCCTTGAGGTACAGGTCGGTGTGCCGGTCATTGGGGTCACCGCCGAGTGAGATCAGGAGCCGTTCGACGATGCACCGGGTGAGGGAGTCCTTATCCAGGAACGCCCAGCCAGTGATATCCGATAGGAAGCGGGAGAACACGGTCTTGCCCGACCCGGCGTACCCGCCGACCAGGACGAGGATCGGCTTGGGGCTGCCTCCGCCATGTCGCCGACGCCAGGCATCGACCACACGGTTGCGCAGGAGCGCCTGTGGTGAGTTACCCGGCTCGATGCCACCAATGGAGACCTTGGTGAACGCTTCCTCGATGACCTGAGCGGCGGCGTTGGCGGTGGCGAGGTCGGCCGGTGGAGGCAAATCAGAAATCACAATTTCCGCTTTCTGTGGTCGCCGGCAAAGTTGGACGATAGCGTAGTGCTAGTTCGCTGCTTTGCTAAAGCAGACGGCATGCGCGACGGTAGTGCGGCCCGGGATACACCGTTCCCTGCTTATGTCCCCACTAGGTTTAGGAGTTGGCGGTCGGGGCGGTCAAGCTGTGCCGGGCGGCGGCCTGGCGCAGCCGCCCTCCTACGGTCGAGGACGAGTCCGTTCGCCTGGCGGTGTTTTCGCAGGCGGGAGGGTGTCCATGCAGTCCGCTGGGCGTCTTCATTTGCATCGTGCCTCCCGGTGATGGGGCACCAGTACGGCAACCGGTCCAGGGCAGCGGGGAAGCCACCGGGAAAGACCTTGCAGCGAGCGCCAACCGGCAACCGCAACGTGACCGATCCCTCCGCTGGCCCCATCCGTGGGTCTCCCTCAACCCCAGCTTCGCCAGTGGTGGCACCATAACCGAGCTGATCGCGCAAGGTGTGCTCCATCCCGCCTGTGAGCAGTACTTCCGCCCCAAGTCGGACGAGAACGACCCCGGGGCGCGGACGATCATCCTCCACCAGCATCAGCGGGAAGCCGTCGAGGCCGCTCGGGACGGCCGTAGCTATGTGCTTACTACGGGGACCGGCTCGGGTAAGAGCCTCGCCTACATGGTGCCGATCGTCGACTCGATCCTGCGTGATCCCGCCCCCGGGCGGGTCAAGGCGATCGTCGTCTATCCGATGAACGCGCTGGCGAACAGCCAGCTGGAGGAACTCACCCGTTATCTGCAGTGGGGGTTGCCGAAGGGAAGCCGGCAGGTCAGCTTCGAACGCTACACCGGGCAGGAAAGCGAGGAGCAGCGTGCCCGTATCCTTGCTCGCAAGCCGGACATCCTGCTCACCAACTACGTCATGCTCGAATACCTGCTGACCCGGCCCGCCGAGCGCAGGGATCTGATCGGCGCCGCACAGGGCCTGTGCTTCCTCGTTCTCGACGAGCTTCACACCTACCGAGGACGCCAGGGTGCTGACGTCAGTCTTCTCGTCCGGCGCCTGCGGGACGCCTGCATGGCACCCTAGCTGCAGTGCGTCGGAACCTCGGCCACGATGGCCACCACCGCAACCTTCGCTGAGGCACAGGATGTCATCGCCGGAGTGGCCACGAGGCTCTTTGGCATCGATGTCACTCCCGATCGGGTGATCGGCGAGACGCTCGTCCGTGCCACCGTCGACCGGCAGCCTGGCAAGGCGGAGCTTCAGGCGTCGATGAACGATGCGGGTGCCGGCCGGTCCTACATGGAGCTGGCGCAGGATCCGCTGACGAGTTGGATCGAGTCAGAATTCGGTCTGACTAGAGAGCAGGGCAGCGAGCGACTGATCCGCCAGAAGCCCACCAAGGTCGCCGAGGCCTCCAAGACCCTGGCCGGGCTCACCGAGCGGCCGGTGGACGAATGCGCTGAGGTCATCGAGAAGGTCCTCCAAGAGGGTGCCCGGGCACTGCATCCGGAGACCGCTCGGCCGCTTTTCGCCTTCCGGCTGCACCAATTCCTCTCCAAGGGGGACACCGCTTACGTCAGCCTGGACCCCGAGGACGAGCGGTACATCACCAGCCAGTATCAGGTGAGCGTCCCCGGCCGCCGCGAGAAGATCCTGCTTCCGCTCGCCTTCTGCCGGGAGTGCGGCCAGGACTACCTGGTGGTCCGCACTATGCGCTGCACGGGCGCCTCAGAAGCGGGTGTCGAGCTGCGGAAACGCGTTCAAGATCATCCCGCAAATGTATCGCGATCATTGTCCTACGGCTGCCTACGGTGGCATAGCAAGCAAAAGACCTGCGACTGAGAAGCCGCAGGTCGGGTGCTGAAATGGCTGATCAACGGTGTGCCCCCGGCATGATTCGAACATGCGACACCCGCTTTAGGAGAGCGGTGCTCTATCCCCTGAGCTACGGAGGCGGACGCACCTAGCCTAGCGAAAGCAGAGCACTGCGTGTGACATCGACCCGAGGGAACTTTCGCGGGATCGGTCACGGGTGCTCTGGTCGGCGGTAAAGGCATGGCAAGCGGTCCCGTGATCAGATCCGGTGCGTGGCTAACGTCGCGCTCGTGACCAGTAGTCGACGTGGTAGGCGGGGCGCGGGGCGGCCGGTGGTGCTGTTCGCGGCGTTGCTCGCGCCCGCGATTCTCGCTGGGGGGCTGCTGGCGGGGGAGCTCGTCGGGTACGACGCGGCCGTCACGGCCGCGGCGATGGAGGGCTCGGGTGAGGGGCGGGCGAGTCGCCGCACTGTGGACGATCGGCAGGCCGGTGGCCCGGTGGCGGGTGAGCAAGGGGGCGGTCGTCGGGCGGTGGGTGCGGCGCCGGGGGAGCGGCCGGTGGTGGCTGGTCGAGATGTCGGGCGCATGGCGTTCGCGCCGGTGCCGGCGCCCGCGCCGCCGCATGCTGAGCGGGCGTTCGAGAGGTTGTTG
Organism: Nonomuraea sp. NPDC003754; assembly: GCF_053605785.1. Taxonomy (NCBI): domain Bacteria; kingdom Bacillati; phylum Actinomycetota; class Actinomycetes; order Streptosporangiales; family Streptosporangiaceae; genus Nonomuraea; species Nonomuraea sp. NPDC003754. The sequence continues at coordinate 408,491 of NZ_JBSGJX010000002.1, read as the reverse complement.
CCGGCGCCGCTGGGGGTGGAGACGCCGGAGACGGTGGCGCTTGCCGTCCCGAGGCGTCAGGAGCGGGGTGAGGAGCCGGCGGAGGCGCGGCAGGCGGTGCCGGAGCGGCCCGTACGGCAGGAGCCGGCGCGGCGGGGCGGCTGTCCTGACGAGTGGGTGGACACCTGGCTGTGGGAGTTGTGTCAGGAGTATCAGCGGAAGCAGGCGTAGGGATCTGGCGGTGGAGCGGCGCTAATGGCGTGTTCGGAACATAACGGCTGCCGGGACTTCGGTCCGGGCACCGAGACGGCTGTAGTAACGTGCGTGCCTGACCCAGGTAACGAGTTCGCAAACGGAGGAATCGAACGTGTCAGCCCCTCGATCAGTGGGTCTGATCGCGGTCGTCACGGCGATCTCTTCGGTGCTTCTGGGCATTCCGGCCGTACCCGCGCATGCTGTCGATCCGCTGCCGGACTCCGTTCTCGAGGCCGTCGTCGGCGGCGGGGTGGTGGAGGGGTCCGCGGGGGACGGTGCGGCGGTGGCGCAGGGGCCTGGGGATCTTACGGCGCTGCGCAAGGAGGCCGAGAAGTCGGCGAACGAGCTGGCCGCGGCGCAGAAGGTGCTCGACAAGCGGACCAGTGATCTCAAGGCGGCGAATGCCCAGCTCGACAAGAAGCTCGAGGACCTGGCGAAGGCGGAGGCGGCGTTGACGCAGATGCGGCGGCCGATCGCGGACCTGGTCGAGCTGGTGTACCAGCAGCCCATAGGCGATGGCATCGCGCCGTTCCTCGCTGGGGACGCGGACGCGAACACGGCGATGCTGCGCTCGCAGAGCGACGCGAGCGTGCTGGCGCAGGCCCAGCAGTTGCAGATGGAGCAGGTCGCGAAGGCGTACGCGGACAAGCAGCGGCTGGCCGCCGAGGCGCAGGAGTTGCGCGCCACGAACCTGCTCGCCGCCGCGCAGGTGGAGGCGGAGGTCTCCATGCTGACGAAACGTTCGGACAAGGTCGTGCAGTCGCTCACGAAGGCCCTCGTCAAGATGGGTATCAAGATCGACAAGGTGGGGCGCGCGGCCTTCGCCTGCAATCCGCTGCGGATCAACGCGACGACCGAGTATCCCAACGGGCTCATTCCCGAGAACATCCTCTGCCCGCTCCAGCAGCGCGGGCACCTGTTGCGGGCGGACGCGGCCATCGCCTTCGTCTCGCTCAACGAGGCGTACAAGCGGCACTTCGGGCAGCAGATATGCGTCACCGACGCCTACCGGACGCTGGCCGAGCAGCAGTCGGTCTACTACCGCCGGCCGGGTTTCGCCGCCGTTCCCGGGCGGAGCAACCACGGCCTGGGCATGGCGGTTGACCTGTGCGGAGGGGTGCAGAGCGCGGGAACGCCACAGTTCAGGTGGATGGAGGCCAACTCGAAGAGGTACGGGTGGTTCCATCCAGACTGGGCCTACAGCAGCCCTTATGAGCCGTGGCACTGGGAGTACGACCCGCAGATCGATTCCCAGCGCTGACCGCACGCTCCGGCTCGGGGTTCTGGGTGACTGTTCGGGCGTGGAGTGGATGTCGGGCAGGGCTTGGCGCCGATCTGGTCAGACCGGGCTGACCTCGGCGCAGCAGTGCGCGCAGCGGGCGGCTGCCTTGGGGATGTCGGACAGGCATTCCGGGCATTCGCGGTGCGTGGTCTCCTGGCGTCCGGCGGCGCGTTCCTTGTAGCGGGTGTACGGCCTGACGACCAGGAAGTACACGACCAGGGCGATCAGTAGGAACGACAGCAGCGCGTTGATGAAGTTGCCGTACTTGAACTGGGCCTGGCCCACCGTGAGCGTCAGCGAACTGAAGTCGGGCAGGCCACCGAACGCCGAGATCAGCGGGGTCAACAGATCCGCGACGAAGGACGTGACGATGGCGCCGAACGCCGCGCCGATGACGACCGCGACGGCCAGGTCGATGACGTTGCCCTGCATGAGGAACTTCTTGAAACCACTCATAGCTACAAATAGTAGCGAATCGCTTACGGTAAGTGTGGATTGATGGTCACGGAGAGGCGTCCACCGGCTTGGGCGGCGGCGAGCATTCTCGCCTGGTCGGGAGTGGCGGCCAGCACGACGAGCGCGCCGCTGTCGGACTCCGCCGCGGGGATGGTGATGACAGGAACCCGTTCGGCCACGGTCTGGGCGGCCTGGCCGGAGTCCCAGGCCGCGAGCACGCCGATGGCGTCGCCGGGGGAGAGCAGGCGTACGGCGTCGGGGTCGGCGATGCGCACCGGCATGGCGACCGTACCCGGAGGGAGCGTGGCCAGGAGCGCGGGGTTGACGAGACGTACGTCGGTGAGGGGCTCGCCGCGGCGCATCGGGGCGGCGAGCGTGCGGCCGACGGCGCCGGTGCTGAGGGCGCCGTCGGGTACGGCTGCCGCGGGGAGGTGGGCCGGCTGGAGGTCGCCCTGGTGGAGGGTGCCGGGTTTGAGGTCCTTGGTGGCGACGAGGACGGTGGTGGTCGGGCCGGGGCCTGGGCGCAGGACGGTGAGCACGCATGCGAGGGAGAGGGCGGCCAGGGCGGCCGCGATGAGCCGGCGCCGGCGTTCGAAGACGCGGGTCCAGGCGCGCATGGGCGACTCCAAGGGTGGTGTTGCTGGGGCGGATGCCGGGTCGGTGGTCAGGTTCGTTCAGGTTCAGGTTCAGGGTCGGTTCGGGTTCTGGGGTGGGGTCGCGGGCGGGCGTGCGGCGGCGTGGGATGAGCGGCTGGTGTCATCGAGATGAGGCCATTCGCGTGGCGACACGGCGGTTCGGGCGGCTGCTTGTGGAGCGGTGTGTCTTGTGGGCGCTGGCTCGCGGAGGCGGCGTGCCCTTTGGACGCTGCCTTGTGGAGGCGGCGTGCCTTTGGGCGGTGCCTGGTGGGGGCGGGCGTTTGACATGGGCTCTGGCGGTGGACGGGGAAGGGGATGGCGGACAGTGCATGGCGCGAGGGCAGGTTTGAGGGAGGACCTGAGGCGGTGGCCGGGGCAAGCGGCGTCGTGGTGTGGTGGCGGCATGAGCTGGGAAAGCGGCGGCGACCGACGCTGGCCCGATGGCGGGTCTGAGAGGTCCGTTCGACGGCTGGTCGGGCAGCGTGGTGGTGGAGATGGCCAGGGAAGCGGCGGCGAGCGAGGCTGCCCCGAGGCGGTTGGAGTGGCGCGATGTGGGCCAGCGCCGCGATGCGGTCGAGATGGCGCGATGTCGTCAGGATGGCGCGATGCGGTCGGATGGCGTGATGGGGGGTCTAAGGCGGCGATGGGCATGATGCGAGGGCGCGTCGCGGCGCATGAAGAGCGTTGTGGCGCTGTGGGGCCGGCGCTGCGTTGGTGCTGACGGAGAGGCGCTGACCGCGGGAAGATCGGGAGGCCTACCGCGGCCGCCGGGAGTTCGAGAGGTCTGGACGGCTACCGCCGTGAGGGTCGCGAGGTTCGGACAGGGGCGTGGGAGGGCGCCGGGGATGTCTGGAGGGGTGCTGGGGATGTCTTCGGCTGGGTCGTTTTCGTGGAGGAAGGGTGGGCTCCGTGTGGGCGGCACGGAGCGCCGTGGCGTACCGGTGATGCCTTGGGCGGTGCTCGTTAGGGCAGGTCGAAGGGCAGCTTGATGCCGTCGAGGGCCGAGCCGCAGGAACAGGTGCGCTCCTCGGGAAGGGCCTGGACGGCGTCGGAGACGAGGGTGCGCATCTTGGCGACGTTCGTGGCGAAGAAGCGGAGCACCTCGTCGTGGGTCACCCCTTCGCCGGCCTCCACGCCGGCGTCATGGTCGGTGACGAGGGACAGCGAGGTGTAGCAGAGGGCGAGCTCCCTTGCCAGGACGGCCTCGGGGTGGCCGGTCATGCCGATGATCGTCCAGCCGTTGCCGGCGAACCATTTCGACTCGGCGCGGGTGGAGAAGCGGGGACCCTCGATGATGACGAGTGTGCCGCCGTCGACGGTGTTCCAGCCGCCAGTTCGGGCTGCGTTGACGGCGACTGCGCGGCCGTCGGGGCAGTAGGGGTCGGAGAAGGAGACGTGGACGGCGCCGCCGGCGTCGTAGTAGGTCTGCACGCGGCCCGACGTGCGGTCGACGAGCTGGTCGGGGACCACGATGGTGCCCGGGCCGTGTTCGGCCTGGAGGGAGCCGACGGCGTTGGGCGCGAGGACCTGGCGGACGCCTAGCGAGCGGAGCGCCCACAGGTTGGCGCGGTAGGGGATGCGATGGGGCGGGTAACGGTGGTCGCGACCGTGACGGGGGATGAAGGCCACCGAGCGCGTGCCGATGCGCCCGACCGTGACCACGTCGCTGGGCGGGCCGTAGGGGGTCGTGACCTCGACTTCCTGTGCGTCGTCGAGGAGGGAGTAGAAGCCTGATCCGCCGATGACGCCGATGTCTGCGCGAGTGACCATGGGCGAGAGAGTAGCGGGAGTGGGTGGGTGGGGGGACGGGCGGAATCGGGTTCTGTGGATAACGGCTGGGTGGGGTGTGGATAACCAGTCCGGGCCTGGTCTGTCTCACGGACGGGTTGGGGAGCGCAACGCGAGGTGCGGCCGTGGGCGGTGCAGGTGGAGGGGTAGTGCCCCTGAGCGCCGCGGGCGGAGGTGGTGCCCGTGAGCGCCACGGGCACAGGGGCAGCAGTGGCTGGGCTGGCGGAGGTGCGGCTGTGGACGGTGGTGCGGAGGGGCGCCCCAGACAGTGTGGCGCCAGCGGAGCGTCAGTGACGTGGGCGGAATGGTGGCGATCGTGAGTGGTCCGGACGGAGGGCAACAGCGGCAGGGCTGGCGGAGGGGTGGTGCCGCTGAGTGGCGGGGGCGGAGGTGGTGGACGTGAGTGGTCCGGGCGGGCGGGCAGCAGTGGCTGGGCGGGCGCAGGGGCGGGAGTGGCTGGGCAAGCGGTGAGGTGCTGCCCATAACTGTGGGCAGAGAGGTGGTCTTGAGTGGCGCGGGTCCGATGGGCAGCAGTGGGCGGACGGCGGGGCGGGGATGGTTGGGAGTCGTGCTGCCCCTGAGTGGCGCGGGCGGAGGCGGTCGCTGTGCGTAGCGTGGCCGAGGGGCTGCGGAGGCGGAGGGGTGGCAGTGGCGGTGGGGTAGAAGCTGGGCGATGAGCTGCAGGTGTGGGTGGGGCGGGTAGAACCAATCGGCGGCTGAGCTCGTCAAATCCTCCGCACCCCATGACCCTTCGGAGGCCGTTGATGAACCTGGAGGCGCTCCTTCCCAGCGACCCCCAGCGGTTGGGCGACTACTGGCTCGCGGGACGGCTCGGCGCGGGCGGGCAGGGAGTCGTCTACGAGGCTTACGACGCCGCCGGTGCCAGAGTGGCGATCAAGGTGTTGCACACTTCCGACCGGGCTCGCTTCGTCAAGGAGGTAACGGCCGCCCGCCGTGTCGCTTCCTTCTGCACGGCCAGGATCCTCGCCGTGGACGTCGACGCGCCCGAGCCGTACATCGTCAGCGAATACGTTCCCGGCCCGAGCCTGCGCACGGCCGTCGAGCAGTCCGGGCCGTTCGCGGGGGATCCGCTGCACCGCCTGGCGACGGCCGTGGCGACCGCGCTGGTCGCGATCCACGAGGCGGGGGTGATCCATCGCGACCTCAAGCCGGACAACGTGCTCCTCGGCCCCGACGGGCCCCGCGTGATCGACTTCGGTGTGGCGCGGACGGAGGAGATGTCGCTGACGTCGACGGGGTTCGTCACGGGGACTCCGACGTACATGCCTCCCGAGGTGTTCACCGGGCAGCGGGCCGGTACACCGGCGGACGTCTTCGCGTGGGGCGGCGTGATCCTGTACGCGTCCACGGGCGCCGACCCGTTCATGGACGAGAGTCTGGGCGGGGTGATGCACCGGGTCCTCACGGTGGACCCCGACGTGACCATGCTGCACGAACCGCTGCGCTCGCTGGTGTCCGCGGCTCTTCACAAGAGGCCCGGGGACCGGCCCGATGCCAGGGAACTGCTGCTCGGCCTGGTCGGCACCGGCCGTTCCGAGGCTGTGGGGGAGGCGCTGCGTACGGGTCCCGACGGCGCACCGGACTCGGGCCTCAGCACCGGCCGCTCCGAAGCCGCTGGGGGAGCGGCGCGGGTCGGTGGTCCGCGGGGGGCTGGGGAGACGTTGCCTGCGGGTGCGCCCGCTGCGGGTTGGCCTGAGGGGTTGCATGACGGTCGTTCTCCGGATGCTGGGGAAGCGGCGCGTGCCGAGGGAGCGGCGGGAGGTGGGGGAGCGGCGTCTGCCGAGGGCGCCGGTGGAGCGGCGTCTGCCGAGGAAGCCAGGGGAGCGTTGCGGGCCGGGCGTCCGGAAGCTGCCGGGGGAGCCTCGCGGGTCGGTGGTCCGCGTGTTGGGGAAACGGAGTACGCGGGTGCTGGGGGTGTGCACGCTTCCGGTTGGCCTGAAGGGGCGGGTGCGGGGCGTTCTGCCGGTGCTGGGGGAGCGGCAGATGCTGAGCGTTCTTCAGCTGGTGAGGAAGCGGCGCCTACCGGGGGAACCGGAGGAGTGGCGCGTGCCGAGGGCCCCGGAGGAGTGGCGCGTGCCGAGGGCCCCGGAGGAGCGGCGCGTGCCGAGGGCCCCGGAGGAGCGGCGCCTGCCCCGCGACCTGGGGGAGCGGCGCGAGCCGAGGGGCTTGGGGAAGCGGCGCGTGCCGGGGAGGCGTCGGGTGTCGGGCGGCTCGAGGTTCCTGTAGGGGCGTGGCACGCCGATCCGCCACTGGGCGACCTCGCCGAATCCGTCTACGAAGCGCTCGACCCCGCCGACCAGGCCATGGCGCCCCAGGTGTTCCTGCGGCTGACCGACAGTGAGATGACCCGCCGGGTCCCTCCAGAGGAGCTGCCCGAGGGCGCGGCAGGTGTCGTGGCCGCCTACCGCGCGGCCGGGATGCTCGACGTGGCCAGGCCGTCCGACGTGGCCAGGCCGTCCGACGTGGCCAGGCCGTCCGACGCGGCCAGACCGTCCGACGCGGCCAGACCGTCCGGCGCGGCCGGGCTGCTCGACGGGGCCGGGTCGCTCAACGCGGCCGGGCCGTTCGGCAGGGACGGGCTGCTCGACGGGGCCGGGTCGCTCGGCGGGGCGGTGGCGATCGTTCATCCGGCTCTGCATCGGGCCTGGCCCCGGCTGCGGGGCTGGATCGAGCAGGAGCGGGACGGCCTGGCGGTTCACCGCGCGTTGAGCGAGGCGGCGCGGCGCTGGCAGACCGGCGGCGACGTCTACCGTGGCGCGGCGCTGGAGGAGGCGCTGCGCTGGGCGGCGACCGGCAGGCGGCATCTGACGCTGACCCGGCGCGAGGCGGCCTTTCTGGAGGCGGGTACGGCCCTGGCGCGACGCGCAACCCGGCGGCGCCGGCTGATGATCGCCGCTCTGGCCGTCCTGCTGGTGGTGGCGACGGTGGCGACCGTCGTCGCGGACCGGCAGCGGCGGGTCATGGCCGAGCAGCATCTGGAGTCGGTGGCCAGGCTGGTCGCGGCGCGGGCGGAGGAACTGCGGGGGTCGGATCCGGTGACCGCGATGCGGCTCAGCCTCGCGGCCGCCGATCTGGCGCCGCTGATGGAGACCCGCGCCGCCCTGTACGGCTCGCTCGCCCAGCCGGAGATCGCCGTCTTCAGCGATCCCGGCGCTCCGCCGGGCGCGTTGCAGGAGTTGAGCGCGGACGGCCAGACGCTCGTCTCGGTGGCTGAGGGCGTCGTGCGGCTGCGGCGGCGGACGGGTGAGGTCACCTCTTTCCCCGGCGTGGGGTCCGGGGTTTCAGCGGGCGAGGTCACCTCCGTCCCCGGCGTGGGGCCCGGGGCCTCCGAGGGCGAGGTCACCTCTTTCACTGGCGTGGGGGCCGGCGGTGAGGTCACCTCCTTCACCGGTGTGGGGGCCGGGGTTTCGGCGGTGGAGCTCAGCCCCGACGGCCGCACGTTGGCCGTGGCGGGTGACGAGCACGTCCAGCTCTGGGATGTCGGCTCGGGCAAGCGGATCGGCGGTCCGATCCGGTCGGCCATGAGCGGGTTCAGCCCGACCGGGCGCCTGCTGGCCTCGGAGGCGGACGGAAAGGCCGGGCTCTGGGACGTGGCCAGGCGTCGATGGGTCGACGGCCTGCCCCCGGCGTTCGGCGTGGTCGTGGGGCCGGGCGACAGGGTCGCGGCCATCGGGCAGGGCGACTCCTCGTGGGTGCTGTGGGACCTGCGGCGGCGGCGGAAGCTGGCGGACCTGCCACGCGAGGTCGCGGCGTGGAGCCCCGACGGCAGGGTGCTGGCCGTGCGCACGGGGGAGACGGCCTTCCGGCTGTGGGACGTCGAGAAGAGCGCCTGGCGTGACCATGACGACAGGACGTTCCCGTACAAGGGTGAGGTGGTCTTCACTCCTGACGGCCGGTTCGTGGCGGGGTTGGGGGACGAAGGCGTGCTCCAGCTGTGGAAGGTCGACGCCATCGACCCGGTGATGTCCCATCCGCTCCAGGTCAGCGGCGCGAGGAGCCTGCGGGCGGGGGATCGTGGCCTTCACTTCCTGACGGGCCTGGGTGAGGTCGTCACGGTCGACATCTCCGCCTTCACCGCGCCGGACGTCCTTCCGGACCTTCCCGGCCCGCGCTACAGCGAGTACGCGGCCCTCGCGGGCGCGGCCTTCAGCGCCGACGGCAGGCGGCTCGCGCTGGCGCACCGGTCATGGGTGACCGTGTGGGAGACCGCGACCAGGCGGCGGATCGCCCGGGTTCCCGGTGGGGGCGCCGGGCGGCTCGCCTTCAGTCCTGACGGCCGGACGCTCGCCGTCCCTTCGGCGTCGTCCGTGGCGTTGTGGGACGTCGCCTCGGGGACCGGGCGCGGCTCGCTGCCCGGATGGGACGCCGTGTTCGACCCGGGCGGCACGGTCATCGCCGTGGCGACCGAGAAGGCGACCGAGCTGTACGAGGTGGCCACGCGCCGGCGCGTCCTGCGTCTGCCGCCGGGCGACGGCATGGTCTTCAGTCCCGACGGCCGCCTCGTCGCCGTCCGGGGTGCGGGTGACGGCGGCGGGTTGCGCGTGTTCGAGACGCGGTCGGGCAAGGAGGTCAGGATCCCCGGCCACCTCGGCGCTACGTCGGTCGCCTTCAGCCCCGACAGGGGCACGTTCGCGGTGGGCGAGTCGTCCCTTCGCGGGAGGGTCGTCCTGGTCGACACCCGGACGTGGCAGCGCTCCGGGTACGCCTTCACCCGCGAGGAGGTCTCCGGCGAGCACCTGGCGATCTCCCGGGAGGGCATCCTGGCCGTGGCGCAGGAGGGCACGGTGCGGCTGTGGGACCTGACCGGCCGCCGGGTGATGGGCCTGCCCGTCGCCGTCTCGCCGGAGGGCGTCGCGGCGCTGGCCTTCGGTGACGGCGTCCTCCACATCGCCGGGGGCGACGGCTCCCTGCGGGCGTTCCCGATCGAGCGGGGCAGGGCGGCCGCGGCGGTCCGCGCCCGCGCGGGCGGCTCTCTGTCGGCCGCCGAATGGCGGCGGCACATCCCGGAACTGCCCTATCCCGGCAAGTAACCGCACTCCACCACGTAGCCGGATGATCGCGAAGAGTATGCTCGCCTCGACGGGATGGTCCGAGGGGAAACCATGCCAGAGCGTCAGAAGGACCAGGAGGAAGGCCGGCGCCAAGGTCTCGGCCTGATCATCCTCGCGCTCATGCTCGGCATGCTCCTGGCCGCCCTCGACCAGACGATCGTCTCCACGGCCCTGCCCACGATCGTCAGCGACCTCGGCGGCCTGGAACAGCTGTCCTGGGTCGTCACCGGCTACCTGCTCGCCTCGACCGTCTCCACCCCGCTCTGGGGCAAGCTGGGCGACCAGTACGGCCGCAAGCACCTCTTCATCGCCGCGATCGTCATCTTCATCATCGGCTCCGCCCTCTGCGGCCTGAGCCAGTCCATGGGCCAGCTCATCGCCTTCCGCTCGTTGCAGGGCCTGGGCGGCGGCGGCCTGATGGTCCTCGCCCAGGCGATCGTCGGCGACGTCGTCCCGCCGCGCGAGCGCGGCAGGTACCAGGGCTTCTTCGGCGCCGTCTTCGCGGTGGCCAGCATCGTCGGCCCGCTGCTCGGCGGGTTCTTCGTCGACCGCCTGTCCTGGCACTGGGTCTTCTACATCAACCTGCCCGTGGCCGCCGTCGCCCTGGCGGTCATCGTCGCCGTCCTGCCCGGCCGTACCACCCGGACGCGCCACACGATCGACTACGCGGGCATCGTCCTGCTCGGCGGCGCGACGTCCTGCCTGGTCCTGCTGGCGACGTGGGGCGGCACCACCTACGCCTGGTCCGGCCCGGTCATCCGGGGGCTCGGGCCGGCCGCGGTGGCCATGCTGGCGGGCTGGTGGTTCGTGGAGCGGCGGGCCGCCGAGCCGGTGCTGCCGCCGCGGCTGTTCGCGACGCGCAGCTTCACGGTGACGTGCGCGGTCGGCTTCGTCGTCGGGTTCGGCATGTTCGGCGCGCTGACCTACCTGCCGCTGTTCATGCAGGTCGTGTACGGCGTGAGCGCCACCCTGTCGGGCATCCACCTGCTCCCCATGATGGCCGGCATGCTCACCATGTCGATCGTGAGCGGGCAGGTCATCTCGCGTCACGGCCGCTACAGGGCCTTCCCGATCGCCGGCACGGCCGTGGCCACGGCCGGGATGTTCCTGCTCTCGCGCCTGACCGAGACGAGCTCCACCCTCGTCATGAGCGTCGACCTGCTCGTCCTCGGGGTGGGGCTCGGCATGACCATGCAGGTGCTGGTGATCGTGGTGCAGAACGCGGTCGGTTACGCCGACCTGGGCGTGGCCACCTCAGGCGCCACGTTCTTCCGCTCGATCGGCGGCTCGTTCGGCGTCGCCGTCCTCGGATCGGTCTTCACCGCCACGCTCAACGAGGACCTGCGGCTGCTGCTGACCACCGTGCGGCTGCCCCCGGGGTTCGACCCCGAGCAGGTGCGGGCCGATCCGACGATCGTCCAGCGGTTGCCGCCCGCGCTCGCGGCCGACTTCCTCCACATTTACGCCGACGCGATCTCCAGCGTGTTCGCGGTGGCCACGCCGATCATGCTGGTGGCGTTCGTGCTGTCGTGGTTCATCCCCGAGAAACCGCTGAAGAAGACGGTCGCGGCCGGCGACATCGGTGAGGGGCTGGGCGCGACCTCGGCCGAACGGTCGTCACTGGCCGAGGTCGAGCGGGGTCTGATGCGCCTGGCCGACACCGAGCTGCGCAAGGACTACTACGCGAGGCTCGGCGAACTGGCCGGACTCGACGGCGTCTCGCCGGCGGGCGTCTGGATCATCGCCAGGCTCGGCGGCCACGGGTGGGTACGGGCCCAGGACCTCGCCGACCGCGGGAAGGTCACGAGGGCGGAGGGCGGGCCGTACACCGCGCAGCTGATCGCCATGGGGCTGGTCAGGCGGTCAGCGAACGGCGAGTCGCTGAGGCTCACGGCCGAGGGCGACCGGGCGTACACGGCCCTGCTCGGGCGGGCCAGGGACGGGCTCAGGGAGCTGGTCGCCGACTGGGGCACGCACCCCGAGCTGCACCAGCTGCTGGACAGGTTGTGCCCGCAGCTGCTCGGCGCGGACGCCGACCGGCCCGGTTAGCTGGTGGCGGCGGGAGCCGCGGCCGGGGAGGGCGTGGCGGCCGGGGTGCTGCTGCTGCTCGTGCTCTCCGCAGGCTTGGCCGCCGTCGTGGTCGACGTGGTCGTCGACGACGAGGAACGGTTGTCGGTGCGGTAGAAGCCCGAGCCCTTGAAGACGATGCCAACGGCCGAGAACACCTTGCGGAGCTGGCCCTCGCAGGAGGGGCACACCGTCAGGGCGTCGTCAGAGAACTTCTGGACGACCTCGAGTGGCTGGCCACAGTCATTGCAGACGTACTGGTACGTGGGCACGCGCTCCTCCTTAGGTTGGCACTCGACCTACGCGACTGCTAATCATAAACACTCCTCGGCAGCGGCTCATTCCATACCGCGCTCGCCGTACCATCCCGCCAGCTTGCCCCTGCGGCTGACCGCGCGCATCCGGCGCTCGACCTGGTCGCGGCAGGAGGCCGTGGTGACCACCAGCAGCTGGTCGTCCGACCTGATCCTGGTGGTGACGGTGGGGACGAAGCTACGGCCCTCCCTGACGATCAGCGTGACGTTCGCGTCGGCGGGCAGGCGCAGCTCGAAGATCTCCACACCGTGGAGCAGCGAGCCCTGGGGCACCTTGATCTGGAGCAGGTCGGCGTTCAGCTCCTCCAGCGGCGCCGACTCCACGTCGAGGTCGAGCGGCTCGCCCTCGGTGGCGATGCCGAGCAGCCTGGCGACGTACGGCAGGGTCGGTCCCTGCACGAGCGTGAACACGATGACGATCACGAAGACCTGGTTGAACAGGTGCTCGGCGTTGCCGACGCCCGCCGCCCAGGGGATCGTGGCCAGGACGATCGGCACCGCGCCGCGCAGTCCCGCCCACGACAGGAAGGCCTGCTCGCGCCAGTCGATGCGGTCGAGGCGGGCGATCCGCACCAGCCACGCGCAGACGACCACCGACACCGGCCTGGCCAGCAGCAGGAGGACCGTTCCCGCGATGAGCGCGGGCACGATGTCCTCGGACATCTCGCTCGGGCTGGCCAGCAGGCCGAGCATCACGAACAGGCCGATCTGCGCCAGCCACGCGAGACCCTCGGCGAACCCGCGGGTGGCGGCCCGGTGCGGCAGCCTGGCGTTGCCCAGGATCAGTGCCGTCAGGTAGACGGCCAGGAAGCCCGAGCCGTGCAGCAGGACGGCGCCGCCGTACGCGACGAAGGTCAGCGCCAGCACCGCGAGGGGGTAGAGGCCCGAGGCGGGCAGCGCGACGCGGCGCAGCGCGTAGGCGCCGGCCGGGCCGAGCAGGCAGGCCACGCCCGCGCCGATGGCCAGCTCCATCACCGACTCGAGGACGAACTCGCCCAGACTGGGCACCGGCCGCGCCACCTGGCTGAGCAGCACGACGACGATGACCGTCGGGGCGTCGTTGAAGCCCGACTCCGCCTCCAGGATGCCCGCCAGGCGGCTGGGCAGCGGGAGCCTGCGCAGCACGGAGAAGACCGCCGCCGCGTCGGTGGAGGCCAGCACGCCGCCGAGGATGAGCGCGGTGCGCCAGTCGGCCCCCAGCAGTCCTTGGACGGCCAGCGCCACGACCACGATGCTGACCGCCACCCCGACGGTGGCCAGCGCGAGCGCGGTGGGCACCGATCGGCGGACATGGCTCCACGTCGTGGTCAGACCACCCTCGGCCAGGATCAGCGCCAGCGCGCCGAGGCCGATCTGCTGGGCGAGCATGGGGTCGTCGAAGGGGATCCCGAAGCCGCTCTCGCCGAGCAGGAGCCCGAACCCGAGGAAGAGCAGGAGGCTGGGCAGGCCGCTGCGGTGGGCGACCCGTACCGAGGCGATGGCCGCGATGACGACGGCTGCTCCCAGAAGAAGCCAGACGTCGAGTTTCATCCGGCCCCCTCTCCTGTCCTGAGGGCTATTGTCGCGTACTTGCCGAGCTAGTCCGCCCTGACTGGTCCTGCCTGGTTACGCCGGTTTCTGGACGTTCGTCAGGCCACTCGGCTGCATCACCCACTTGACGCGCTGGTCGTGCGGCTCGGCCGGGACGCCGCTGATCAACTCGCCGTCGTGGAGGAGCGCGACCGTCGGTACGTTCGGCCCGACCCTGGCCAGCGCGCGGTCGTAGGAGCCGCCGCCGCGGCCGAGCCGTACCCCCGAGTCCTTGTCGACGGCCAGCGCGGGGACGATGACGAGTGCGGCGGTGCGGACGGCGTCGACGCCTCTGCGCGTGTCGACCGGCTCCATGATCCCGAAGCGCCCGGGGGCCAGCGTGTCAGGGCCGTCGTAGACCGCCCAGTCGAGGTCGTTGTCGTCGCGCAGCACCGGCAGCATGACCGTCGCGCCGTGCTTCCACAGCGCGAACACCAGCCCGTGCGTGTCCGGTTCGGTGCCGATCGACCAGTAGCACGCCACCAGGCCGGCCATCTGCACCCACGGCTGGTCGAGCAGTGTTTCGCGGATCGTGCGGGCGTCGTCCCGCCGTTTCTGCTCGGTAATGGCGGCACGCTGCTCGGTCAGCCGGCGGCGCAGCTTCAGCTTGTCCACAGATACCTCCAGTAGGGTCCCCTGTATGGCTGACTTCGACCCAGTGACGAAAGCCGTCGTGCCTGCCGCGGGCATGGGCACCCGGTTCCTTCCGGCGACCAAGGCAACTCCCAAGGAGATGCTGCCGATCGTCGACAAGCCCGCGATCCAGTATGTCGTCGAAGAGGCCGCTTCCGCCGGACTGCTCGACGTGCTGATGGTGACCGGCAAGAACAAGCGTTCCATCGAGGACCACTTCGACCGCGCCTTCGAGCTGGAAGGTGCCCTCGAGGCCAAGGGCGACGAGGAGCGGCTGTCCCAGGTCCTCGAGCCAGCCTCGCTGGCGACCCTCCACTACGTACGGCAGGGCGAGCCCAGGGGCCTCGGGCACGCGGTGCTCTGCGCCAAGCAGCACGTCGGCGACCACCCGTTCGCGTGCCTGCTCGGCGACGACCTGATCGACTACCGTGACGAGCTGCTCAAGCGCATGATCGAGGTGCGCGGCACCTACGGCGGCAGCGTCATCGCGCTGATGGAGGTGCCGAAGGAGCAGGTCTCCCTGTACGGCGTGGCCACCATCGAGGCCACCTCCGAGGACGACGTCGTCCGCGTCACCGACCTGGTGGAGAAGCCTCCGGTGGAGGAGGCGCCGTCCAACTGGGCGGTCATCGGGCGCTACGTGATCGACCCGGCGGTCTTCGAGGTGCTGGAGAACACCCCGCCAGGCCGCGGCGGCGAGATCCAGCTCACCGACGCGCTGCGCACGCTCGCGGGCCGCGGCGGCGAGGAGGGTGGTCCCGTCCACGGCGTGCTGTTCCGCGGCCGCCGCTACGACACCGGTGACAAGCTGGACTACCTGCGCACCGTCGTGAAGTTCGCGGCCGATCGCGAGGATCTCGCCCCGGAGTTTGTACCGTGGCTGCGTGAGTTCCTCGATGAAATCGGTTGACGCGCACCTGGCCGACATCCTCGCCACGGTGCGCACGCTGGCCCCGCTCGAGGTCGAGCTCGAGCGGGCGCTCGGCACCACGCTGGCGGAGGAGATCTCCTCGCCGGTGCCGCTGCCGCCGTTCGACAACTCCGCCATGGACGGCTACGCCGTCAGGTTCGTCGACGTCGCCGACGCGCCCGTGACGCTTCCCGTCATCGACGACGTCGCGGCGGGCTCGGCGGAGCTCAGGGCGATCGGGCAGGGGCACGCCGTCCGCATCATGACGGGCGCGCCGCTGCCCGCCGGCGCCGACGCGGTCGTGCCCGTGGAGTGGACCGACGGCGGCACCGCCACCGTCCGCGTCGACCGCCCCGTCGCCAAGGGCCATGCCATACGGCGGGCGGGCGAGGACGTGCAGGCCGGCCAGGTCGTGCTGAAGCCCGGCACCCGCATCGGCGCCGCGCAGCTCGGCATCATCGCCGGCACCGGCCGCCGCAGGGTGCTGGTGCGCCCGCGCCCGCGCGTCGTCGTGCTGTCCACCGGCGCCGAGCTGGTCGAGCCCGGCGCCCCGCTCGGCCCCGGCCAGATCTGGGACTCCAACAGTTTCACGCTCACCGCGGCCGTCCGCGAGGCGGGCGGCGACGGCTTCCGCGCGGGCACGGTGTCCGACGACCCTGCCGCCTTCCTCGACCAGCTCGACGCGCAGCTGGTGCGCGCCGACGTGGTCATCACCAGCGGCGGGGTGTCCATGGGCGCCTACGAGCCGGTCAAGGAGGCGCTCAGCCCGCTCGGCACGGTCCGCTTCGAACGCGTGGCGATGCAGCCCGGCATGCCGCAGGGCTTCGGCGTGGTCGGCGACGACCAGGTGCCGATCTTCACGCTGCCGGGCAACCCGGTGTCGTCCTACGTGTCGTTCATGATCTTCGTACGGCCCGCGCTGCGGAAGATGAGCGGGCTGCCCGCTGGACCCTCGCCCGTCCACACCGCCCAGACGCTGGCCCCGCTCAGGTCGCCCGCGGGCAAGCGGTCGTTCCTGCGGGGCGTGCTGGCCGACGACGGCACGGTGGTGACGCCCGTCCACGGGCAGGGTTCACACCAGCTGGCGGCGCTCGCGTCGGCGAACTGCCTGATCGTGGTGCCGGAACAGGTGACCGATCTGCCCTCAGGGGCCGCAGTACAGGTGATTCGGATATGAGTGGATTCACACACCTCGACCCCACGGGCGCGGCGCGCATGGTCGACGTCGCCGGCAAGGACGTCTCCGTCCGGACGGCCACGGCCACCGGACGGGTCGTGCTCTCCGGCGAGGTCGTCGCGCTGCTGCGCTCCGGCGAGGTGCCCAAGGGCGACGCGCTCGGCGTGGCGCGCATCGCGGGGATCATGGGGGCCAAGCGCACCCCCGACCTGATCCCGCTCTGCCACCCGATCGCCGTCCACGGCGTGTCTGTCACGCTCGACGTGGTCGACGCGGGAGTGGACATCACCGCCGTGGTCAAGACCGCCGACCGCACCGGGGTCGAGATGGAGGCGCTGACCGCGGTGACCGTCGCCGCGCTGGCGCTCATCGACATGGTCAAGGCCGTGGACCCGGCCGCGGTCATCACCGACGTGCGGGTGGAGGAGAAGACGGGCGGCAAGACCGGGGTATGGAGACGCCCTTGATCCGCGCGCTGGTCATCACCGTGTCGAACCGCGCCTCGGCAGGGGTCTACGAGGACAAGTCAGGGCCGCTGCTGGCGTCGCTCCTGGCGGCGGAGGGGTGTGAGGTGTCCGGCCCCGTCGTGGTCCCCGACGGGCCGCCCGTCGAGGAGGCGCTCAGGGCCGGCGTGGCCGAGGGGTACGCGGTCGTCGTCACCACCGGCGGCACCGGGCTGACCCCCCAGGACCTGACACCCGAGATGACGGCCAAGGTCATCACCCGCGAGATCCCCGGCATCGCCGAGGCGATCCGGCAGGCGAACAGGGAGCGGGTGCCGACGTCGGTGCTGTCGCGCGGGCTGGCGGGGCAGGCGGGCGACACGTTGATCGTGAACCTGCCGGGGTCGTCGGGCGGGGTGCGGGACGGCGTCGCCGTCCTGGCACCGATCCTGCGGCACGCGGTCGACCAGATCCACGGCGGCGACCACCCCCGCTGACGCGCCGGCTCGGCTCGTTCTCCCTTGCCTTTCTCGGCACGTCCGGCGCTCCTCAGCCCACCTCCGGCGGCTACTCTCCGTAGCGGGAAAGCGGGCTCGGTGGGAGAGCCGCCTCCTTCCGTCATGGTGGTCGCCATGGTGGTCGCCTCCGTGCACCGCATCGCCGAACGGCACGCCACCACCGCCCTCCTGTCCGTGATGTCTGCCCTCCCGTCGGTGACATCGCCGCGGCGTCCGGAGAGGAGCTTTGCGGCGCCCGGGACGAGCCCCGCGGCGTCCGGGGAGAAGCTCCGCGCCTGGGGAGGAGCTCCGCGCCTGGAGAGGAGCTCTGCGCCTGGAGAGGAGCTCTGCGGCGCCCGGGGCGAGCCCCGTGGCGTCCGGGGAGGAGCCTCGCGCCTGGAGACGAGCTCCGCAGCGTTCGGGGAGGAGCTTTGTGGCGTCTGGGGACGAGCCCCGTGCCTGGAGGGGAGCCCCGCGGCGCCTGGAGACGAGCCCCGGGACAGCGTTCCCTGCGGACCAGGGGGATCCATGGCGGCTTCGCCGTGTTCCGGGGGATGATGAGTGACGTGGATCGACTTCGTGGCTGGCCGGCGACCCTGACCGAGGGGCCCGTGGGACTACGTCCCCTCCGCCTGGCGGACGTCCGCGTGTGGCGCGACACCCGCCTGCGCAACGCCGACTGGCTGCGCCCCTGGGAGCCGAGCAACCCCGAAACGCCCCTGTTCAGGACCGGCCTGGGGCCGTACCTCTCGATGGTCGCCACTCTGCGCAGAGAGGCCCGCCAGGGGCTCGCCATGCCGTGGGTCGTCACCTACGAGGGCAGGTTCGCAGGTCAGCTCACCGTCGGCGCCATCGTGTGGGGCTCGGCCCGGACCGCTCAGGTCGGCTACTGGATCGACGGCGCGCTCGCCGGACGTGGCATCACCCCCACCGCGCTGGCCATGGCCGTCGACCACTGCTTCTTCACCAGCGGCCTCCACAGACTCGAGGCGAACATCCGTCCCGAAAATCACGCCAGCCGCAGAGTGGTTGAGAAGCTCGGGTTCAGGGAAGAAGGCATTCGTAGGCGTCAGCTCCACATCGACGGGGCCTGGCGCGACCACATTTGTTACGCGCTGACCGTGGAAGACGTGCCCCGCGGGCTGCTCGTGCAGTGGCGTCGCGCGGGGTCGTCGCATGAAGAGGTTTGACGATCTCGCGACACACCGCACCGAATACTCGTCAATTAGTGACACGCGGTCTTACGGTGCGTGACGTGAGCACATCGAAGACGCCGAGAACACGCACGCGTCTTCGTGCTGCCCGCAGGACCGTTCCCGGGGGGTCCACGACGCTTGGTACGGCCTTTCCTGGCGCTCGGAGGTGGCCGTGAGCAGCGTGTTGCTGTACCTCGCCATCGTGGTGATGTGGCTGTGCGTGCTCGTGCCGATGTGGTTGCGCAGAGACCGGAGCAACCTGGCCGAGCTCGAGGAGTTCTACGCGGCCGAGATCACCGGACCTGTCCCGACCATGGCCGCCTCCTCCCCTGTGGAGTCGCAGGACTCCGAGCCCGTCGAGCCGTACGACACGATCAGCGACCTCACGCAGCCGCCGGTCGACCTGCGTCACCTGCGCGCCCGCCGTCGAGCGATCATCGTAGCGCGCCGCAGGAGGATGCTGTTCTTCTCGATCCTTCTGGTGCTCGCCTCCGTGGTGACCGCCGCCGTCCAGGTCATCCCCTGGTGGGGGGTGGCGCCCGCGGGCGTCCTGCTCGCTTCCTACCTCACCGTGCTGCGCATCGCCACCCGCATCGACAGGGAACGCCGCCTCCGCGCCGCCGAGGCCCGTGCCGCCCACCTGCGCCGCCAGCGCGAACGGCGCCGCGCCGAGACCCTGGCCGCCGAGCAGGCCGAGGCCGAGATCATCGAGTTCCGGCAGCCCGACGTGCTCTTCGACCAGTACGCGGACCCGCCTCGCCGCGCGGTGGGCGACTGAGGCGGGCACGCGCGGCGCGTGGTTGGCGCGAGGACCCTTGGAAGTTTGCTAATCTAGTCGAGGTCCTTGGGGATGTAGCGCAGTCCGGTAGCGCACTTCGTTCGCATCGAAGGGGTCAGGGGTTCGAATCCCCTCATCTCCACCCAGGTCAAAGGCCGCTTCCGAGAGATCGGGAGCGGCCTTTGTGGTTGTTGGGTGACTAGGCGTTCGGCGTCTGCTGGCCTTGTCTACCTTCTGGGAGCTTAGAGCGGAGCAAAGCTACATTCCCCAGCGAGTCGCGCCCCGCCGCGAGGCCATAGACGGCTAGGACGACATCCTGCTTCTCTGGACTCAAACCTGATTTCACGATCGCATGCTCGACCGGGTCGGACATCTCCACCGCCAGATCAAAGATCTCAAATATGTCGATCTTCAATGCGGCGGACAACCGTTGGGTCAGATCGCCGGTGGGGTACTTCTCCCCCTTCTCGAGTCTGGACACCATGCCCTGGGATACTCCCAAGTCGCGTGCCAGAGCTGTCTGTGTCAGGCCCAGGTCAAGCCGCGCGGATCTGATCATCATGCCCAATTTAGTGGTCATGAATAGTCAGAATATTCAGAGCTTCTAAATAGGTCAAGAGTCGGGCTTGAAGATACGGTCCATGGCTTCGGCGTCTCCAGGAGCACCGGCCGGAGTTGCTTCAGGTAGACGGTCTCGGTGACGCTGGTGTTGCGGTGGCCGACCAGGCGTGAGATGGCCTCGATGGGCATGTCAGAGTCGGAGAGCAGCAAGACGAAGCTGTGGCGCATCTCGCGGGGTGTCCAGTCCTTCGAGTTGAGGCCCGCCTTTTTGAGGACGGCCCGGAACGAGCGGCGGACGTTGTGAGAGCCGAGCTCGGTGCCGACCTTGGATGCGAATACGAGGTCGTTGTCCTGCCAGCTCTCGCCCGCCGCCTTCTTGGCCACTTCCTGTCGTTCGCGGTGGAGCTTGAGAGCATCGACGCAACGCATCGGCATGGCCAGAGTGCGGCGGGACTTCTTGGTCTTGATGTCCCCGCCCTCCCGAACGGAGCGCCAGACCACGATGGACGGCGGCGTGCTGTCGAAGTTGACGTGCGACCAGGTGAGCGCACACAGTTCCTTCGTGCGTGCGCCGAGCAGCAGCGTCAAGCCGCCGACGACCCACCCGTTCGTCCACGACCCCAACCCGCCCCGCGCTCACGGCGACCTGCCCGGCTCCTCTGCGGAACTGGGATGAACGGTCCGACAGCCTGGACAGAGACCTGACACCCCGCGGCGCGTAATGAAGTAGCATGATCCGCGTGACTGCCGGGTCGGCCTTGGGTCACGCACCAGAGAGCAGCCCGGCTGGCGCTTGATCGCCGGGCGGGCGCGCGGCCCGCCGTCCTCTTCTCCATTCAGTACGGCACAGCAGGACCACCAATGGAGAGGAATGGATTTCAACAAGCAGGTCATCGACGAGTTCCGCGCCAACAACGGCCAAGTCGGTGGCCATTTCGAGGGAGCGAGGCTGCTCCTGCTCACCACCACCGGCGCCCGCTCGGGCAAGCCACACACGACCCCGCTCGCCTACCTGCCCGACGGCGTCGAGCGCATGCTGGTCATCGGCTCCGCCGGGGGAGCGCCGAACCACCCGGCCTAGTACCACAATCTGCAGGCCAACCCGCGCGCCACCGTCGAGACGGGCGTCCTCATCTTCGATGTCGAGGCGGAGGTCCTGGAGGGCGCCGAGCGCGACGCGGCGTTCGCCCGCGCGGTGGAAGGCGACCCTGGCTGGGCCGACTACCAGGCCAGGACGACGCGCGCCATCCCGGTCGTCGCACTTCGCGTGACCGGTCCGCCCCGGGACAGCGCACCGTCGGGCGGTGCGTACCTCAAACTGGTGTACGACGGCTTCCGCCGCGAACTCGCGCTGATCCGCAAGGAACTGTCCGATTCAGGACGGCCAGGCTTGGGCGTGCAGCTTAGGATCAATTGCCTGACCGTCTGCCAGGGACTGCACCATCACCACACGGGCGAGGACACCATGATGTTCCCCGGCCTGGCCGAGCAGCATCCCTCGCTCGCTCCGACGTTGAAGCGGCTGGCCAAGGAGCACGAGCGCATCGCCGTACTCCTGGAAGAGCTGAAGCAGGCCCTTTCTGGTGAGGATCCGCTGAAGGTACGGGCCGAGATCGAGCGGCTCGTCGATGAGCTTGAAGCGCACCTGACGTATGAGGAGGAACAACTGATCCCGATTCTCGACCTCGCCTGAAGCCCGAGGAATTGGGAAACGATCTCGGACCAGCCGGGAAGCGATCTTCTTCGCCCCTCTGAATGCATGGCTCAGCCATCCTCGTGAACGTCCCACCAGGAAGATGCAGGTGAGAAGGGTCTTCGGAGTAATCCGGGGCCCTTTTCTCATGTCTGGAAGTCGATGGGAGCCAATCGGGGAGCCATCTCACTCGGATTCTCTACCCGTGTCGGCTGTCGCCGAAGAGTCGTGTTCATCGTGTGGGCACCCATGATCACCGGCCTGAGCTGGTGCCGGTACACGGCTGCGGTGACGCTGGTGCCCGCGTGCTCGACGAGATCGGCGATGGTCTCGATGGGTACGCCCTGGCGGCCTTGAGCACGGCTTCTGCCTGTTGCCGCGTGAGTGCCTTGCTGAGGCGTCCGCCCGTGCCCGTGGGCGGGGGCGTGGTGAACGGTTCGGCAAGGTCCCTGAGCACCATGTCACGTGTTTGAGCTTGCCGGATGGCTCTTTTGAGCACGCTGTGGATCTCTCGGGGGGTGGTGGTGACCAGGTTGCCGGCGAGCTGGTCGAGCCATTCATCCACGTGATCGGCACGTAGCTGCTGGAGTTTGATTTTCCCCAGCCCTGGGATGACGTGCGTCCCGGCGAGGATGCGTAGCTTGCCGGAGATCACTGCTCCGCTGGCCGTGATGATCCTCCATGGCGGCAACGCGCTCAGATCGGCTACCGGATGTGGAGTGGTCTAGTCTCCCAGGATGACGGAG
The DNA here is from genome assembly GCF_053605785.1 of Nonomuraea sp. NPDC003754. Taxonomy (NCBI): domain Bacteria; kingdom Bacillati; phylum Actinomycetota; class Actinomycetes; order Streptosporangiales; family Streptosporangiaceae; genus Nonomuraea; species Nonomuraea sp. NPDC003754. The sequence goes on along the minus strand of NZ_JBSGJX010000002.1, from coordinate 386,440 downwards.
ACACCTGAACATCTGGTCCTACCCATCGCCTTGGCCGAGGTGGCCAAGGTGGGCTTTGAGTGGACGTGGGACGAAGAAACCGACGAGGCCCACGGTTGTGATTTCGAGCTATACGAACGACTCGAGGCGCCGGAGAGGACCGCGTGGTGGTTTCGCCTGTGGACCGGTAACGATGAGGTCGACGGCAGCGAATTCCGCTTTTTCGGCACTACTGGGGCGGGCGACTATGTCGGTTTCTGGCTGGTTCGGCCTGGTATGTCAATCATCGAGCAGCCTGTCGTCTACCTCGGTTCTGAGGGTGAATGCGGCGTGATAGCTCGCGATCTCGGTGATCTGCTCCGGTTGTTCGCGGACGGCTTGGGCCCGGCAGAGGCATTCACCGACCCAGGTCGTGAGACGCAGCCGAACGAGGCATTCCAGGCGATCGCGGAGCGGTACGCGCCGGGGAGGCGCCGTTCCGCGGCGGAGATCGTGGCGGGGGCGCGAGAGGAGTTCCCGGGCTTCTCGGAGTTCATCGACGCGATGTGCCGGTGAGTGAAGTCCGCGTCGTGGGCGCACGCAGGGCGCACGCGTCGGTGGCAGCGATCGCGACCTGCGCCGGAGTCGGCATCGCCAGGTTTCCCGAGGTCTTCGGATTGTCGGAGACCTCGGCGAGAGTCGATCCATATCGGTAGCGACGGCCGCACGAGTGCTGACGGTGTACGAGTCGTGGCGACGGTTGCGTCCGAAACGTGCCAGTGCCCGCTGCTTCATCCCTGCTTGGCTGGGTGCCTGCACGCCACGCGCACCTGCCTGAACGGGAATCATGTCCACCACCACGCTCGCCCGGCCCCGCTCGCCCCTCATCAACTGGCTCGCGGTCACCTCGCTCATGCTGGGCATCTTCGCCATCGTCACCAGCGAAATCCTGCCCATCGGCCTGCTGACCGCCATCGGCGCCGACTTCGGCATCTCCGCCGGCACCACAGGGCTGACCATGACACTGCCCGGCATCGTCGCCGCGGTCGCCGCACCCACCGTCACACTGACCACCGCGCGCCTGGACCGCCGCGCGATGCTGTGCGTCCTCATGGCGGTGCTCGCCGTGGCCGACGTGCTGGCCGCAGTGGCGACCTCCTACTGGGTCATGCTGCTCTCCAGGGTGCTCGTCGGCCTCACCATCGGCGGTTTCTGGTCGATCGGGGCCGGGCTGGCCGGCCGCCTGATGCCGCCACACGCCGTCAGCACCGCCACCGCTGTGATCTTCTCCGCCGTGCCACTGGGCTCCGTGCTGGGCGTACCGGCCGGCACCTTCATCGGCAACCTCGCCGGCTGGCGAACCGCCTTCCTGGTCCTGGCCGTGCTGGCCATCCTGGTCCTGGCCGCCCTGCTGATCCTGCTGCCGCCACTGCCCGCCCACCAGGTCACCAGCCTTCGCGTCCTGCTCGACCTGCTGCGCACCCGGGGCGCCGCCATCGCTCTGCTGGCCACCGTCCTCATCGTCTTGGCCCACTTCGGCACCTACACCTACGTCACGCCCTTCCTCCAGGACGTCACCGGCCTGCCTCCCACAGCCGTCAGCGCCGTCCTGCTGGCGTACGGCATCGCCGGAATCGCCGGCAACTTCCTGGCAGGCAAGGCCACCGCCACACGCCTGCGAGCCGCTTTCGCAACCTGCGGCTGCCTGATCGCGGCCACCACCCTGCTGCTGCCCTCGGTAGGCGGCACGACCGTCGGCGCCGTGGTGTTGCTCGTGGTCTGGGGCCTGGCCTACGGAGGCGTGCCCGTCTGCTCGCAGGCATCGTTCATCACCGCCGCCCCTCACACGCCCGAAGCCGCCACGGTCATCTTCACCTCCTCCTTCCAGGCGACCTTCGCCCTCGGCGCGTTCCTCGGCGGCCGCGTCGTCGACGCCTTCTCGGTCTCCACCGTGATGATCTGCGGCGGGCTGACCGCTCTGCTCATGGCGGTAGCCCTGTGGTCACTCACCAAATCTCGCTGAGCCGGCGCCCTGCATCCCGGCAGCCGACTGGAGCCGCAGCCAAGCCGTCCAACAGCTGGGCCTGGGAAGCGATCTTCAGAGCCTTGCTTCCGTACGTTCAGGCTGACTCGTGAACACCCCAGCCCCTTTTCGATGTCTTGGGACCATCTCACGTGGACTCGACCCGTCGGTCGCCGCCGAAGACGGTGATCATGGCCTGAGCTGGCAGTGCCCTTGTCGGGATCGAGTGCCACGGTGACCCGCCGTACGCAGGTCGCGTTTGCTGCTCGCGGCGTCGAGCCCGTTGCGGTGCAGCGTGGGCGGGTCGGCTCAATCCCCGAGACGTGCCAGGCGACGTGATCTTGTTACCGGTGGAAGCGTGGCGGCGGCGACGGAGCGGGCTGTAAGCTGTTCCGACGCTTGCGATCTACCTTTTGAAAGCCGCGTTGTTTCCGGCTTGGCGCCGCATCTTGATTTAATTCCGGGGAGAAAGTCGTGGCCTCATCGGAGGTGCTGTACGCGCACAGCGCGATCAAGCAGAAGGCCGGGACCGTATGCGACACCGCAGACGATATCCGGATCGCCCGTCGCGATTGGAAACAGGCGCTCGAGTCGCCTGAGGATGAATTCAAGCTCACCGATCCGACCGCAGCCGTGGTTGCCGTTCGGGATGCCTGGGAGAAAGAATTCGAGGTTTATCGCGAGGTGCTCGAACAGTGGTGCCTGGCAACCCGCGCGTCAGCCGAAGGGTTCAAGTCGGTTGATGACTATGTCGCCGCCAAGAATCGGCGCGTCGCGGACGGCCGTACGTGACCTCGGACGACTACCTCCAGGCTACTACCGCGATCAACCGGCTCAAGCAGGTCGGCACCTTCCTCGCGACGGTTTCCAACCCGGCCCTCATGATCGGCGAGATCGTCAGCAGTATTTACACGTTGGCCTCGATATTTCGGGACGTCCCCGGGGATCCGGACGGCATCGACGACCTCGGCAAAGCCTTCCGCAATATGGCGACCACGCTCAACACCGCCAACACTGATATCGACCACACAAAGTCTTCCGTCCCTTCAGTATGGACGGGCGACACCGCCACGGAGGCGCTTGCCGCGCTCAAAGCGACCGACGATCTGCTGCAGCAGGCCACGCCGGCCATGCGCAAGGCGGCCACGTTGCTGGAGGAGTACGCCGACGAGGTCCGCCGGTTGAAACGGGAGCTGGGCCATCATCGGCAACATCTGGCTGAAGCAGTGGGCCAGCTCAACAGCACTCTGGACATCCTGCGCAATATCTGGGACACCGTCTGGCCGTTCGACCATGACGGCGGCATCATCGATGAGATCCGCAAGGCCATCAGGGCCATTGACGGCGCCATCGAGGTTTTCGAACAACTTCAGACCGCGTCCGACACACTGCGGCGCGGGCTGCGGGACGTGCAGGGCAAGGCGCGCGCCGGTGCCGTCCGGTCGCATCACGTGGACGCCTTCGATGCGGTCCTCCTGGCCAACGCGGGGATCGCCGGCACCACAGGGGAAGAAGACGGCATCCTGAGCACGGCACAGCTGGCCCGGGCGGCGTCCAAGATGGACGCCTTGTCGGAAGCGGAGCGGGCCCGCATGCAGCAGCTTCTGGAAAGCGCGGGCTCCGAGGCGGAGCGGGCCTATCTGATGAAGGCGCTCGCAGCCGGGCACGCGATCGATGACATCGGCAACTTCGCCAGGGCCATTCACGGCAAGAGTGAAACCTGGCTACGCGATCACCTCAGCCTGGTCAACCCGGGCAGCAGCGGGACGGTCCTCGTCAACGGAGTCGAGCTGGAGCAGCAGAATCAGACGACCTGCGGCTCGACCTCGATCATGGTGGCCCGAGCGATGAACGACCCGTTGTACGCGCTGGGCCTGACCACGGATGAGAAGGGCAACTCGCTGTCAGGGACCGACCTGCGGGAGAAGTTCGCCAATGAGCAGAACCGCATCCACGATGCCACCAACACCCTGTGGCCACAGAGCCTGGGCACCAGTCCATGGGGACTGTCCGACGAGATGAACAAGCACGCCGACTCCTTCGGCACCGACTATGACTGGCGGATCGTCGATGACACCTCTGCCGGGTCGGTCAACCCCGCCCTCAACGACGCCGTCGGTGCGGTGGATGCCGGCCACACGGTGCCGGTCCTTATCGGAGACTCCTATCCTGCCCACTATGTACTGCTCGTCGGGCACCAGGGCAATGACTTGATCTTCTATGACCCGAGCGGGCAAATGGTCCGCGTCAGTGAGGACGATTTCCGCAACGGCAACGTCTCGGCGCTGGGATACAAACACGTACAGGGCGTGGTGGCCCCCAAATGACCAGGCGAGTCCTCCTGGTGCCGATCTGCGTGCTGCTGGGCGGGTGTATGGCCCCGAGCGCCACCACGCAAACCGATCATGATCGCATCACGGTCATGCGGTCACAGCCCTTTGCCGGTGAAGCCATCAGCAAGCCGTCAACCAGGGTCGCCTTCCAGAGCTCGGACCGGCTCCGCGCAACCCGCGGCCAGGTGGCCGTGGTCCTGGCCGATCAGGCCACGGGGGCTCCGGCTGAAGACGCGCGGCAGTGGGCCGTGAAAGGCATGCGAAAACTGCGTGACAGCGGCTGGACGGTCTACGCCACGGCCTGTCTGCCGCCTCGTAAGTCCGATGACCCCGACCCGCCTCAGGATGGCGTCTGGGACGCGTGGTCATTCGTCGCCTACGCGTACAAGATTGTCGATGGGGTGTCCTATTTCGCCACCGCCGACGGGGTCGGGCAATTGCCGGGCAGGGTCAAGATGTCCATCGAAATGCGTGCACCGAGCTCGCGGGAGCCGGCTTCGGATCTGTTCCCCGACCGGCCGCCGCCACTACCGGTAGGGACGAGTTGCGTGGAAACCGGTGGTCTGCCGGCCAAGAAGGTCACCAACGGCCGCATGGTGGTCATGGGCGAGAGCGGTCCCGATCAGGCCGGCAAGGGAGCGCGGAACGACAACGTGCGCTAGTGTCCAGCGCCTGACATTTGTTGAAGATATTAGGGAAGTCGGGCCGCGATAGCCCGCTGTCCTGACGGGGCGCTCGCCGGCGTCTGCAAGGGCTCTGGTGCCGTCGACGTGCCTCCCGCCCGGGCCGTCGATGGTCAGCGACGGTGTGGGCTCATGATCACAGGTTCCCGGTCGTCCATGAGGACGGTCGGTGTGCGCCCTCGAGCCTGGCACGAGCAGGCCAGACAGCGAGGAAGTAGCGGTCGAAGAGACGCCGTCCTCCTTCCATGAGAATGACCTTGTGAGGTACTTCAGGCGTCCATGGGATGAAGGTCGTGGGGACGAGTACGCCAGCTGGGGGACGTCGACGTTCTATCTGGCCGTTGACGACACCGGAACCGCGCATCAGCAGGTCGAGGTGTACGCCAACGGAGTGGTCCTCGCGTATGACGAGCAGCATGCTGAGGATCGGTACGGAGGATTGACTTACGCGGATCTCGATCTGGAGGAGTTCTCGCCTTCCGAGATCACACGGCAGGAGTTCTTCGATGCTCTGGCTGAGATTGAGCCCATCAACCGTCACCACTTAGGCGACGACGGTATGTGTCCCAGAAACCGATCTGGTGCCCCGCCTCCCGTCTGAGGCGGGATGTGTTCCCGCAGGCGAGAAGCAGATGGACGAACCTGCACCAGATCCGCACAGATGCTGCGCATCGCTCGCATACGTGTCTGCTTCGATGGCGCCGTGACAGAGCGGAGGACACCTGTAGCGGGCGACATCTACTGGACGTTCGGCTGCGGGCTGTCGGCGATCACCGCAATGGCGTGCGGCACGATCGGGACCTTCTTCGACATACACCTGGTGACTCGCGCGCAGATCTACTGTCTGGGCGACCTGAGCGCGGGAGAGAAGTTCGCCGGCACCCTATGGGTCTTGAGCCGGATCGTGATCTTCCCGATCATCTCTGCGCTGTCTGCGCTTGTCGCACTGTCGTTCCATCTCCTGACCCGGCTGCCTTGGCTCGCACGTCGCGCTTGGGTGGGCCCTGTCTTGCTGGCTCTCACCATTGCCGGATCCGTCGCCGGACCGATTGCGATGACTCTGTACGACGTGGCCACCGAAGGCGCCTCAGGCGATTGCGTTATGCCGTGGTGGCCGTCGTGGCTTCCCTCTTGACAGTGGAGGAAGTGCCACAACAGGTTGCCCCAACGCAGCGCAGAACATCCACATCAGGTTCTGTCCGCGCCGGAGTTCCCTGTGTTACGGCAAGTCGCGGCAGGCCGCGCCGCCGGCCGTTCTGAGCGGGTCGCGCAGCGGCGGTGGGGGTCCTCGTCGGGGTGGTGACACAGGCTCAGCTCTCGAGTTCGGCGAGGTCCTGAGACGTCAGGCGGATCCGGCTCGCGCCCATGTTCTCCTCCAGGTGGTCGAGCGAGCCGGTGCCGGGGATGGCGAGCAGCGCGGGAGAACTCGCCAGCAACCAGGCGATCGCCACCTGCGCCGTGGTCGCCCGGTGGCGGGCCGTGACCCGCTCCATGCGAGCCGGGTCGATCGGGCGAAGGCCGCCGCCGAGCGGGAAGAACGGCACGAAGGCGATCCCGTCCTTCTCGCACTGCGCCAGGAGCCCGGCGTCGCCCCGGTCCTGCACATGGAAGCTGTTCTGCACCGCCGCGACCGGGGCGATCGTCCGCGCCTCGGCGACTTGGACGGCGTCGACGTTGCTGAGGCCCAGGTGCCGGATCAGCCCTTGCTCGCGCAGGTCGGCGAGGACCGCGAACCGGTCGGCGACCGACTCGCCTCCGGGCCCGGTCATGCCGCCCACCCGCAGGTAGACGAGGTCGAGCCGGTCCACGCCGAGAGTGCGCAGGTTGTCCTCCACCAGGCCTCGCAACGCGTCCGGGCCGGCCTGGCCGCCGGGGATCCCGTCGGCGTTGAACAACGGTCCGACCTTCGTCGCGATCACCAGGTCGTCGTCATAGGGCGCGAGCGCCCTCCGGATGAGGTCGTTGGCCGCCACCGCGCCCCTCCGGTAGAACCACGCCGTGTCGATGTGGTTGGCACCCAGGTCGACCGCGCGGCGCAGTACCGCGACGCCCGTCTCCGGATCGCGGACGGGTCCCTGGAACACACCGGTCGGCAGTCGCATGGCGCCGAAACCGAGGCGGCGGACGGCGAGGTCTCCGCCGAGGAGGAACTCTCCAGGTGAAGCGGCTGCATGCATGTCGTTGGTCGTCATGCCGACCAGCCTCCTCCGCCCCGTACGGCGAGCCAACGCGGTGGCAGCAAGCTGCCACCGCGCCGCGACGGCGGTGATAATGAACGGGTGACTGCCGATCAGCTCATCACCGTGCGCGGTGACCTCGAGCTCGTCGCCCGGACCGGTCACCTGTTCGCCGGCATACGGCAGGAGTTCGTGTGCGTGGCCCGTGACCTGGCCACCTGGTCGCAGCCCGCGGCACGGCAGGCCGTCGCGGACCGGATCCGCGCGACCGGCGCTGCCGCTTTCCCGGTGAAGAAGCTTCTCAGCCCGGTGGCTCTCGCCGACGAGGCGGCCAGGCTGCATCTCCGCGAGATCACGGCCAGGGGTGCCCAGGTGCGGATCAGCTCGACGCCTCTTCCGCACGAGACGCTCATCATCGACCGGCGGGTGGCGATCCTCGCCGGTCGTGACGCGCCGGGTCCCAGGGAGTTCACCGTGACCACCTCGCCCGTGCTGGTCGGCGGTGTGCACGCGCTTTTCCAGGCGGCCTGGGAGACCGCCACCGATGTCGACGCCTATCTCGCGGGGGAGGTGCCCCACCTCGACGTCGACGGCTTGGAGGTCCTGCGTTCTCTGGGCGCCGGGCACACCGACGAGGCGGGGGCCAGACGGCTCGGCCTCTCGCTGCGCACCTACCGGAGACGGGTCGCGGAGCTGATGGCGAAGCTCGAGGCCGACTCCCGGTTCCAGGCGGGCCTCCGCGCGGGCGAACTCGGGCTCGGCGGATCGGCGGTGACCGGCTGACGGTACGCGGCCTGTCCGGATCCTCAGGCGGTGCCGGTTCGGGTGGCGGTGACGACCACCGTCGCGTAACGCATCGTGAAGCCGCCCCCCATCGCGTCGATGGCGGCCCCCACGCCCTCCAGCACCTGCGCCAGCTGGTCAGGCGGGAACCGGGTGAGGGCGCCCTGGGTCGGCATCTGGTCCAGCCACTCGTCTCTGGTGTAGGGCTGCTCCCAGTCGAACCGCCACTCTTCGGGCTCGCCGAACCCGCTCACCTGCCGGATGCCGTCGGCGGCCTTGGCGTACAGCGCCTGGTACCCGTCCAGGCCCGGCGCCACCGGGAGCTTGACCGGCGAGTCGGGCATCACCCGCCGGTAGACCGAGACGAAGGCGTCCGTCACGTCGGGCGGCAGCTCGAAGGCGTTCCAGAACGCCGCCAGGCGTCCGCCGGGGCGCAGCACCCGCGCCGCCTTGGCGGCTCCCGCGGCCGCGTCCACCCAGTGCCAGGTCTGCCCGGCGACGACCGCGTCGAAGGTACGGCCGGCGGGCTCCCAGGCTTCGAACGTCGCCACCTCGACCTCGAGGCCGTGGCGCCGGGCGAAGTCGGCCATCCGCGCGTCGGGCTCGACGCCCAGGACGGCGCAGCCGGCCGCCTGGAACTGCCGGGCGTCGATGCCGGTTCCGCAGCCGACGTCGAGAAGGTCGGGCCCGGGGCTGCCGGCGACGATCCGGTCCACCATGGCGTCGGGGTAGTGGGGCCGGGTCCGGTCGTAGCGCTCGGCGTCCACACCGAACGACTCGGCCACCTGTCGGTGCTGGTGAGGCTCGTGTTCAGGAAGCGGCGCTCCCGCCGAAGGTGTAGTGGGCATGCGCCCACCATAGTGGGCACGTGCCCACTCATCAACCCGACGAAGAAAGGAGAGACGCACGATGCCGACAGGGGTGGCCCTCCGCGATCCGCGGGAGCAACTGTTCGACGCCGCCGAGCGCGTCCTGCTCCGCGATGGGCCGAACGCGCTGACCAGTCGCGCGGTCACCACCGAGGCAGGGTGCGCCAAGGGCGTCCTGCACCGGCACTTCCCCGACTTCGACGCCTTCCTCGCCGAGCTCGTGCTCGACCGCATCGCCCGGATCGACGCCCAGGCCGCCGCGCTGCGCGGGTCCGCCGGGACCGGCACCGTCGCCGGCAACCTCACCGACGCGCTCACGGATCTGTTCGAGTCGGTCGCCGTGGCGATCGTCGGCCTCATCACCGCCAGGGACAACCTGCGCGCCCGGCTGCGCGAGGCCAGGCCGACCGGCGTTCCCGTACTGGCGGAGGCCACGGCCATGATCGCGTCCTACCTTGTCGCCGAGCGAGAACAGGGCCGCCTCGCGGCGGACGCCGACGTCGACACGCTCGCGCTCACGCTGATCGGGAGCGGGCATCTGCTGTTCGCCGGCCAGTACGGCACGCCGCCGGAGGTGGGCGCCGTTCACAAGGTCGTGACCACGGTCATCGGCGGCGTCGTGCGGGAGAGTGCGGGCTTTTGACCCCGTAAAGAGGAATTCCAGGTACTCTGCCGGACGTGCGGCGATTGATCATGTCCCGCGGGGTCTGGCTGGCGCTGTTCGCGGCCGTCGTGGCGGCGGGGATCGTGGCGATCGTGCGTTCTCGCCGGCGCCCGCCGGTTCAGCGGGCTGAGGCGGCTCCCGCCACCCCCGTTCCCGCCCCCGCCCCTCCCGTCACCCCCGTTCCCGTCCCCGCCCAGAGCAGCAGGCCTAGGGCACCGTGGCCTCCGGCGCCGGTCCTCGGCACCCCCACCGCCGAGGATCTCCACCGTTACGCCGCCAGACCCTCCGTCCTGGACCACCCCGCGTTCGCGGAGATGGACGACCGGCCGAGGGTGCCGCTGGAGCCGGCCGTCCGACGCCGCCTGACCCGCTGGGGCATCGCCGGGCTGACGCTTCTCGTCCTGGCCGCCGGCACCCAGGCTCTCGAATCGGCCGTCTTCTCCAAGGAACGACCAGAGGAAGAGGCTCGCCAGGTCGCCTCCTTCGTGTCGCAGGACGCGCTGTGCGACAAGACCACCTCGGATGTCGATGCCAGGTGCCTCTTCGCCGCGATCGACGAGCGCCAGGCCGATGAGCGCCAGGTCGTCGAGCGCCAGGTCGTCGAGGGCGTGGAGACGCAGGCGCCGGCGCCGGTGCCGGACTACCAGCCGACGCCCGACGCCGACTGCCGGCCCGGCAGCGCCGGCCCGCGGGTACGGAAGGTCGACGCGAAGGTGGCCCGGGCGGTGAACCGGCAGTGGCGGCGGATCGAGGACTGGCTGAAGACGAACGCCCCGAAGTCCTATCGCACGCTGGGCAGGCCTGGAAGGGCCGAGGACATCGCGGCGGCGGAGGCGCGGATGGGCTCGCCGTTCCCCGACGACCTGCGGGCCTCGCTCCTCCGGCACGACGGGACGGTCGAGGTGAAGGACGTCTGGGGTTTCGGCTTCCTGGGCAACTGGAGCCTCAGCGTCGAGGAGATGCACGGCACGTGGCGGCAGCTGTGCGAGATCGACGGCGAAGACATCCGCGACGGGGGCTTCTCCGATCCGCGAACCGACTGGTGGGACGGGCGCATGCTGCCCATCGGCTCCGACGGGTCGGGGAACCACCTGGTGATCGACTCGGTGGAGCGTGACGTCGGCGACACCGATCACGAGGGCAGCATGACCTTCACGCCCGGAGGGCGCCCGATCCGCTCGTACTACGCCCTCCTGAAGGCCACCGCCGACGCCATGGAGGGCAACGGCTCCATCGGCTACTGGAAACCCAAGGCGGTCGCCGGCGAGCTCGACTGGGAAGTCCTCTGAGGCATGGGAAGGGGTCGTCGGTCACAAGCCGGCGGACCCACGCCTGACCTGCCTTGGAACCCGGCCCGCACGTTGATCGTTCAGGCGGGTGGCTGACACATGCCATCAACCGTCGACAGGGAGAGACAAGCCGTGGTCTTCAAACGGATGCTGGGCGCATTCGGTGTGGGCGCCCCCTCGGTGGACACCGTCCTGACCACTCCGCGCACCCAGCCGGGCGGGACGCTCACCGGCGAGGTACGGCTCAACGGCGGCGACTTCGACGCCGACATCGAGCACATCACCCTTGGCCTGGTCGCCCGGGTCGAGATCGAGTACGGCGAGGGCGAGGGAGCCGGAGTGGGTGAGTTCTCGCGCGCCCAGGTCTCCGGCCCGTTCGTCCTGCGCAAGGGCGAGGAGCGCACCATCGGCTTCAGCATCCCGGTGCCGTGGGAGACGCCGATCAGCGAGATCGGCGGACAGCAGCTGAACGGCATGGCGCTGGGCGTGCGCACCGAGCTGGCCATCGCCAAGGCCGTCGACAAGGGCGACCTGGACATGGTCTCGGTCGAGCCGCTGCCCTCCCAGCTGCGCATCCTCGAGGCGTTCCTCCAGCTCGGCTTCCAGTTCAGGTCGGCGGACCTGGAGGTGGGCCAGATCTACGGCTCCAGCCAGCAGCTGCCGTTCTACCAGGAGATCGAGTTCTACCCGCCGCCCCAGCACGCCGGGATCGTCGGCGAGGTCGAGCTGACCTTCGTCACCAACCCGGGCGGCCTCGAGGTCGTCCTGGAGGCCGACAAGCGGGCCGGCCGCTACTCGGGCGACTCCATCGGCCGCTTCACCATCAGCCACGACGACGCCATGCGCACCGACTGGCCGAGCGAGATCGGCCGCTGGCTCGCCGGTCTCAGCCAGTACGGCGGCCACCACGGCGGTTACGGCCACGAGGGGTACGGCCACGGCGACCACCACGGCGGTTACGGTCACCACCAGCACCACGAGCAGCACGGCGGGCCGGGGTGGGGCGCGGTGGCCGCCGCCGGCGCGGCGGGCGTGGTCGGCGGCCTGGTGGCCGGCGAGGTCATCGAGGAGATCTTCGAAGGTGACGAGGAGGAAGGCGGAGACGGCGACTGGTAGCGCGCCGCAGGGGCGGTCCGGACGACGAGCCTGACGGGCGGGCCGACCGGTAGCCGTCTCCGCGCCGGACTGTGCGCCACTCAGAACACCGGCCGGGCCACGAGTTCGTCTCGTGGCCCGGCCGGCGACGGTGGGACCTACGTGCGGCGCCTGCCGTACGCGCCGGCGGTGAGCGACACCCCGAGTGCGGCCAGCGCCACCTGGATGCCGAGCTCGATCCAGTCGATGCCCGCCGTGTCCGCCACCCCCAGGGTGGCCGCGACGGCGGTGCCGACGAGTGCCGCGACCACACCGATCACGATCGTCAGCCAGATGGGCATCCGCTGCCGCCCCGGTACGACCAGACGCCCCAGGGCGCCGATGACGATACCGATGAGGACACCGGAGATGATGCCGGTGATTTCCACGCTGCGACTCCCGAAGGTCGGCGATCTCTCTCGTTCCGGTCAACGAACGCCCCGCAGGCGTGGTTCCTCGGAGGGTGCGCGTCGAGAGCCGCCGCGGGAACGGGTGGGCTAGCCGACCGGCACGATCTCCACGTAGCCGTTGCTCCAGCCGGTGTACCACTCGAACACCTCTGCCGCGCTCAGCCCGCGCGACGCCATGGTCTGGACGAACATGTCATGGAGCTCCGCGGCGCTCGCGGTGAGCTCGCCGTCACCGGTGAGGTCGATCGTGCCCAGGAGCCGCCCGGTGTGGATCTCTCTGACCTGCAACACTGTCACTCACTCCTGATCGAAGATGGAGGTCGTCGCCGAGGCGTTCTCCGCGATTCTCTCCCATCGCTTCCAGACGCCGGCGAACCAGTCGCCCCGGCCCAGACCCTCGAAGTACGGCCGGACGGACTGGATCTGCCGGCTCAGCCGCACGACGTCGGAACGGCTCAACTCGTTCGGGATGTACTCGAAGCTGCTGACGATGTACCCGGACATGTCTCTCGACACCCAGTGGTCGGCGAACGGGCTGATCGTCACCTCGGCGATGCGGCCCACGTACTGCGGCGGAAGGCCCTCGAACGAGCCCGACATGTCGATGCCCCAAGGCTCCCCGTGCTCGTCGAGGATGATGTTGAGCCGGTTGGCGTCACCGTCGACGGCGAGCACGTGGAGCAGGCCCAGGAGCTTGGCCGCCAGGGTCGTCGGTGCGGGAAGGAAGCCGAGCGCCGTGCCGTCGCCGATGAAGGGCATCACGATCGTGTGGGGATCGAGACGGTGGATGGGCGGCACATTGGCACCGATGGCCTCGCCCAGGATCGACCCCAGCACCTCCGCGTCCGCCTGTCCTGTCCGCTCGACGACCTTGTGCACCCAATGGGACCCGTCGCTGAGGTGGTGCGAGGTCACGCTGCGCGCGGATACGCCGCCGGTCAACCTGTGGCCGTCCTCCTCCGGGCGGAAGCCTTCGAAGGCCCGGGCCAGTTCGGGGGGCAGGGGCCGGTGCCCGGGGTGCGGGGGGATGTTCGACGGTTGCGAACGTCCGACCTGGTCGGGGGGTCGGCTGATCGACTCGTCGATGCGGTTTCTCGGGGTTTGGGCGTCCGGCGCGTGCGGCAGCGGTGAGGTGGCGGCCTCGGGTGCGGAACGGGAGTTCCCGCCCTGTGCGGTCGACCGCGCGTAGTTGTCGAGGCTGTAGGCGATGCGCGGGTCGCGGGTCTCGGGTGAGCGCGGGACGGCGGCCTGCGTGGTGGGGGACGGGTGGTTGTCGAGGCTGTAGGCGATGCGCGGGTCGCGGATCTCGGGTGAGCGCGCGCCGCCGGAGCCGTCGCCGGAGGCGTGCCCGACCGGCTGTGGCGCGGCGCGGTCGCCGTCCGCCAGGTGCGTTCCCGGCCCTTGCCGGGACCCGTCGGCGTGCGTCGTCGGGCGGTCCGCGGGTGGATCCAGCGGACGGTTGATCAGGTCGTCGATGCTGCGTCTCGGACCCGTGGCGCTCGGCTCCGGCCGGGCGGGACGCGGCACCTCGTCGGCGCCTGCCCGCCGTGGGGAGAGATCGTTCGGACGTGCCGACGAGTCGTCGGCTCGGCGTCCCTCGACGATCGGCGTCCGGTCGCCGCCCTGACGCGACGGCCCTTCCTGCCTGGCTCCCGTCTCCGGTGCGGCGCGCGTCCCATGGCTCTCGGGGACGCCGCGTCCCGGGGCGGTTTCGGGAACCGCATGGTGCGGTGGGCCGGCCGGCACGCGCGCAGGTGCCGCAGGAGGGGTTCTCGGCCCCGGCGCGGCCGGTTCGCCCCGGACGGGGGCCGGGGGTTCGGGGCGCGTGATGAACGGGGGCGCGGCGATGTCCGCCTGGGCGGTGCGCGTGAAGAGGCCGGGCGTGCCCGTGTGATCCTTGGGCCCGACTCGGGTGGGGGCCTCCGGCGTGGTCTGGGCGAGGCTGGTGATGGCACCGTCGGCAGGCCCGAGGACGCGGCGAGGGGAACCCGGGGGTGGTCCGCCGTCGGGGTGAACGGCAGGCGGTGCGCCACCCCCTTCGACATGGCCCGGCACGTGCGCCAGCAGATGCTGGCCGTCCGCGCCCAGGGCGGCGGAGGTGCCGCTCTTGAGGATGAGGTCCCAGTCCAGCGGCTTGCCGTCCAGCGCCAGGCTGATCGCCGTGGTGGCCGACCCCGCGATGCCGTACTGCGCCATCTGGCCGGGCATCGTGGTGGTCAAGGCGGCCAGCAGCCTCTCGCCGAAGGCCGCCTCGGCACGGGCCACACCGGCCCGTAACGCCGGGGTGGCCAGCCGTCCCAGCCCGCCGCCCAGCAAGCCGGTCAGCAGTCCGTTGATCGCGCCGTCGCGCAGGCTGACCAGGAGCTGGTTCACGTCGACGTCGTCCCGCCGTCCCCCCAGGACCTGGGAGAGCTGCGTCGCGAAATCCATCCCCCCGCCGAAGACGGCGAAGGCGGCCATCAGCCTGAGTGTGTGCATGGCGATCTGCAGCGCGCTCATGCGCGTGATCTGCAAGAACGGCCGGAGCAGCCATGGTGCCTGCCAGAGCAGCAGCGGCAGCGCGACGATCAGGAAGACCACGATAAGCGTGATCATGCGTTGGGCGTGCTGGATCGTCACTCCGACGGCGTTCAGCGCGATCGCCGCGTCGATCAGTTTCTTGACCAGGTCGGCCTGCCGCCCGCCCACCGTCCGCTGCACGTGCGCCACGAAAGCCTGCTGGGCATCGCCGTCCCACGCGTCGCCCACCAACCTCGCCGTGGCCGGATCCGCCGCGGCCGTGCCCGCCACCACCCGGTGCGCCGTGGCGACGCAGGCGTCAGCCATCCGGAAGCACCGCTGCGGATCGCCCTCCGGCCAGGCCATCCCGGTGACCCAGTCCACGTACGGCCGCAGGAACTCCGGCACCACGCACCCGTCGAACCCCATGATCGACCGCCGTCAGCGCCTGTCGGTGCCGATCACACGTTCCGCCGGTTGGCCTGCTCGGTGACCTCGTAGACGTCGGCGTTCACGCGCAGGCCGGTGCCGGTGTAGGTGAGCTCGTCGAGATAGGCGTCGAACGCCGCGAAGATCTCTTCCTCGATCCGGGGGAGGTGCTTGGCCAGCTCCGCCCCGTACTGATCGCTGCCGAGTGCCGTCCTGTCCCTGTCGAAGGCCTTGCGCAGGGCCTCCTTGGCGTCGGCCACCTCGATGTGCCGGTCGCCGAACACGGCGCTCTCGCGCCGGATCGTCTGCCAGTCGGCGGAGTAACCTTGCCGGTTCATGCCGAACCGGGGTAAGGCAGCAAGGAGTCGAGGTCCGCGCCCTCGCCGAAGATCTCCTCGTACGGCAGGCCCTCGGGAAGCAGCGGGCCCACCAGTTCCCTCGACCGATCCGCCACGGCGGCCGTCGCGCGCGTGATCTGTTCGGTGATCGCGTTGGCGAGTTCGGTGGGCGACAACCTGCGATAGACCCTCGGGTTCAGCTCGATACGGCGCACCTGCCCACGCGGCCCCACCGTCACCGTGACCATCTCGTCGTCCGACTGAACGGAGACTTCCACCTTGTTGAGCTCGGCGTACGCCTCCTTGATCCGGCGCGCCTGCCGTTCGTACTCCTCGGTGAGCTCGCTGAGCGTCGCGCTGAACTCGTCCACCCCTGACTCACCTCCATCGACGCCATGACGCCTCATCCGCGAGGCGTGCGAGCCTCGTCTCCACAGCCGCCAGGGCGACCTGGCCGAGCGGCAGGTGGAGCGTGTGGCGACCATCTCTGGTCGATGGATCATGAGGGCGCCTGAGCGTAACATGACCGGCCCGGCGCGGACGAGGGTCGCGGCGGAGGTCAGGACGCGGCGTCTCCCGGGCGCGGCCGGTTCGAGGCGCCAGGTCCCCGTCCCGGTAGGCGGAGGTGAGGCCCCGTCCGACGTATGACCGGTGTTGACCGGCAGGTAGGCCAGGTCGCGGGCCATCGCCCTCGCCTGGCCGGTCACGATCCGGGATCCGGCCAGCGGCCGGCAGGCTGCCGCACTGCGTCCACGACGAGGAGGACCGGATGGTGCCGTCGTCCTGCCCTGCCATGGTCGACGACCTGCGTCACGAGCGGGCCCGCACCGGCGAGACGATCGGCCGGCTCCGGGCCTCCCAGCAGGTCGTCGAGGAGATGCTGGACACCGCGTTGAACAGGACCGCCTGAGCGGAATCGGGCTGTCCACGTCGCGCGGCGGCGGCGCGCCCTCAGTACTTCTTGAGCGAGATGGCCGTGGCGGCCTTGTGGATGGGCTCGACCATCTTGGCCGTCATCCGGTCCTTGCCCGGCAGGTAGTGCATCAGCGACAGCATCGTCATCGCGATCCTGACCTGGGCCTTGCTCCGCATCACCATCCGCTTGATGTTGGCGGGCCCGAGCTTCTGGTTGGCCGCGGCGAAGGGCCGCATCTCCCTCTCGTAGGCCGCGAAGCCGGCCTCGTGGTCGCCGCCCGCCGCGGCCAGCTCGCCGGCCAGGACGTAGGCGCCCACCAGTGCCAGGCTGGTGCCCTGGCCGGAGGCGGGGGAGGCACAGTAGGCGGCGTCGCCGACCAGCGCGACCCTGCCGGTGGACCAGCGGTCCATGTGCACCTGGCTGAGGGAGTCGAAGTAGAAGTCGGGCGCGTCGGCCATGCCCTGGAGCAGGCGCGGGACCTCCCAGCCCTCGGCCGCGTAGGCGTCGGCCAGGATCCGCTGCTGCTGGGCGCGGTCGCGGGGGTCGGGCGCGCCCTGCCCGTCCGCGGAGAACAGGAACATCGCCTTCGCGCCGGTGTCCTTGGCGGTGCTGTAGGTCAGCGCGGTACGGCCGGGGCCCACGTAGGTCAGCTCCCACCGGTCGAGGTCGAGGTGGTTGGGCACGCTGAAGATCGAGACGTAGTAGCCCATGTCGCGCACGAACCGCTGCTCGGGGCCGAAGGCCAGCCCGCGCGTGTTGGAGTGCAGCCCGTCGGCGCCGACCACCAGGTCGTACCTGGCCTGCCTGCCGCTGTCGAAGACGACGTCCACGCCGTCGGGGCCCTCGGTGAGGGAGGCGATGGAGTCGCCGAAGCGGTAGTCGACCGTGTCGCGGGTCAGGTCGTACAGCAGCTTGCTGAGGTCGCCGCGGAGGATCTCGGCGTCCTCGTGGACGCGGCCGCCGAACGTGTCGCCGTCCATGGAGGCCACCCGCTTGCCGGCCGCGTTGACGATCGAGCCGCCCTGGACGTCGGTCCGCTCGCGGCGGATCTCGTCGAGCAGGCCCATGTGGGCGACGACCTCGAGCGCGGCTCCCCTGATGTCGATCTTGTAGCCGCCCGCGCGGATCTCGGGTGCCCGCTCGACCACGGTGGGGGTGAACCCGTGGCGGTGCAGCCAGTAGGCCAGGGTCGTGCCGGCGATGCTGGCACCCGAGATCAGGACGGTGCGGTTCTTCATGGGAGGCTCCTGGGGGAGAGGGGGGTTCTGCCTGCAATCCAAACCATACATGCGTCTCATACGCTTGTGCAACACCCCTGTCTTAGACGTGCGTGTGAAAATGCGGGAGCCGATCCCCGCGAGCGTTCTGTCGGGGCGTGCTCGTAAGGTGGCGTCCCATGGAGAACAAGGCCCTCGTCGCCGCAGGCGTCACCGTGCTGCTGTGGGCCTCGGCGTTCGTCTCGATCCGCAGCGCCGGCGCCGAGTACAGCCCCGGAGCCCTCGCCCTGGGCCGGCTGCTGGCCGGGTCGGCGGTGCTGGCGGTGATCTGGCTGGCGCGTGGCGGCGGCGTCCCGCCCCGGGCGGCGTGGCCCGGCATCCTCGGCTCTGGCCTGCTCTGGTTCGGGCTCTACATGGTGGCCCTCAACTGGGGTGAGCAGCTCGTCGACGCGGGCACGGCAGCCATGGTGGTCAACATCGGCCCGATCGTGGTCGCCCTGCTCGGCGGCTGGCTGCTCAAGGAGGGCTTCCCCCGCGCCCTGCTCGCCGGGCTGGCCGTGTCATTCGTGGGGGCGGCGATCGTCGGGGTGTCGATGTCCGACGGCGGGCGCTCCTCGCTCGGCGGCGTGCTGCTCTGCCTGCTGGCGGCCGTCTCGTACGGCATCGGCGTCGTCTTCCAGAAGCCCGCCCTCCGCCACGCCAGCGCCTTGCAGGTGACGACGTTCGGCTGCTTCGTCGGCGCGGCCGCCTGCCTGCCGTTCGCCTGGCAGCTGGTCGAGGAGGTGTCCACGGCGTCGGTGGGCGCCACGCTCAACGTCGTCTACCTGGGCGTCTTCCCGACTGCCCTCGCGTTCACCACCTGGGCCTACGCGCTGGCCAGGACGACGGCCGGGAAGATGGGCGCCACCACCTATCTCGTGCCCGCGATCGTGGTGTTGATGTCGTGGGCCGCGCTGGGCGAGGTGCCCGGATGGCTGACGCTGCTCGGCGGCCTGCTCTGCCTTGCGGGGGTGGGTGTCTCGCGCAGCAGGCCCGTGCGGTCAGGCGGCCGGCGCGTGGGCTGACCTGGAGCCGGCCTGCCGGTCCGGTGGGACGAAGGAGATCAGCAGGCAGATCGCGCCGAGCGGGATGAGGTCCTTGCCGGCGACCGGCAGCCCGAAGCCGGGCACGACCCGAAGACGAACGAGTCGCCGCCCAGCGGCCTCCCGCGCCCCCCGCGCTTCCGCGCCCCCCGCGCTTCCGCGCCTTCCGCGCCTCCCGCGCTTCCGCGCCTCGCGCGCTTCCGCGCTTCCGCGCCTTCCGCGCTTCCGCGCCTTCCGCGCTTCCGCGCTTCCGCGCCTCCCGCGCTTCCGCCCGTCGTCGGGCGCTGTGCGCGCGGGCGCGGCGGGAGGCGGGGTGTGGGGCGCGGGAGGCGGGCCGCTTCCTTGTCGAGGGGGCGGAAGGGTCGCGGGAGGGGATCCGGCACGGACCCCCTGCCCCCGGCGGCGCGCTTAGACGCTCACGTACTTCCGTGGTCGAAGCGCGTGGGCCCGTAGCGCCGCCAGCGCCGCCGACTGCCCGGCGGGCGTCAGCCGTATCGAGCCGTCGAGGGTGACGCCGAGGCCCAGCGCCGTGACATGGCGCAGGAGCGTCGCCAGCGTGCCGGCGACGTCGTCGGGACGCCAGCCCTCCCCGCCGACCACCTCGGAGACCTTCGCGCAGAGCTCCGCCCACGGCAGCGGGTCGCCCGAAGCGAGCAGGAGCAGCGCCGCCTCGCCCGCCGACACGGTGAGCTCGCTGTCGCTCTGGCCCAGCAGCAGGCCGGTGGCCGCCTCCCACAGGTCGTCGGGCGAGGCGAGCAGGCGGCGTCCCTCGGCGGTGATGACGAGCCTGGTCCCGAAGGGCCGGATGACGCCGAGCGTGTGCTCGGCCAGCTCGCGCAGCGCGATGGCCTCCGGCGAGGGCGGCAGCCGCAGCGGCACGCCCTCCTCCGAGGCGGCCAGCGCCAGCAGTCCCTGCAGCGCGGGCAGCGGCGCGGGCGGTACGGGCGCGTGCAGCCGTACCTCGAACGGCTGGGCCAGCTCGCGGCGGGCGGGCCCGCGGCCGAGCACCCAGCGGTTGAGCCGCTCGCCCTGCACCCGGTGCAGCCAGCTGTCGCCGCCGAGTTCGGGGCGCGGTTCGGTCAGCCAGCGCCGGGTGAGCTCGACCTGGCCGTCGAAGTCGGGGGAGGTCAGCATGGCCAGCTCGAGCGCCGCCGAGCACGCCACGTGCGCGCCCAGTTCCTCGGGCCCCATGATGGTGCTCCACTGCAGCTCGGGCACGTCGGGCGGGAGCACGCCGGTGGCCTTGAGCGCCTGGTGGTAGGCGGCGGTGCCGGCTTCCTCCCCGTCACGCTCGTAGGTGCGCAGGATCTCGGTCGTGGTCGGTGACTCGCACAGCGCGGCGTAGCGGTCGAGACCGCCGAGCCGCAGCAGCCGGCCGAGGGAGACGGCGGTGCTCTCGCGGTCGCCGTCGACCTTGATCGGCAGGGTGAACCAGAGGAATTCGCATACGTCGAGCTGAGTGACCGTCTCCAGCGGCTCGCCGCCGGTCAGCCACTCCACCGCGGTCCTGGCCTCGTCGGCCACTTCGGGCTCGGATCGCTCCAACTCCAGGAGAAGGGCGGCCACGTCCGGTGCAGGCATGCCTCGAAGTTTGCCGTATGGACCCCAGCCCTGACGATGACCGAAACCGGTGCGTATCGGGTCGTGCACGGCGCCTACCCTACGAAACCAGTTGCAAGCGGACAGTTCTCTGGATCATATCCACCGTGACCGGAGCAACATGCGGGCATTCCAATCGGCATACGGGATCACCTCGCCCGACAGGACGGGGTAGAGCCACCCGAAGTTGATCAGTGCAAGCAACGCGAACGCGCCGATCACCGCGGCGCCGATCATGCGGCGGGACGGCGAGGCGGTCGACGGGCCGATGATCAGCCCTGCGGCCAGCGTGAGCGCGAGCACCATGAACGGGACCATCGGCGCCGCGTAGAACAGGAACATCGTGCGGTTGTCGGCGATCGCCCAGTAGAACCAGGGCAGCCAGCCCATGAGGTAGGCCAGCAGGACCGCCCCCGCTCGCCAGTCGCGGGAGGCGACGTACCACACCACCATGGCGATCAGCGCGGCGAGCCCGCCGTACCAGATAACGGGGGTGCCGACGCCGAGGACCGCCTCCGAGCAGTCCTTGACCCCGCAGATGTTCTGCCTGCCCTCGTAGAAGAAGGCGACGGGGCGCAGCAGCAGCGGCCACGACCACGGCTCGGACTGGTAGGGGTGGGAGGAGTCGAGCTGGCTGTGGAAGCCGAGGACCTGGAAGTGGTAGTCGATCCACGACCCGATCGAGTGGATGACGAAGTGGACCGGGCCCTGCGAGGTCGCCTCGGTCCAGTTGCGGCTGTATCCGGTGGCGTTGGCGAACCAGCCGGCCCACGTGGCGACGTAGGTGACCGCGGGCACCAGCGCCATGGCCATGAGCCCGGAGGGCACGTCCTTCTCCAGCGCCCCCGCGTACGGCGAGCGCAACCCGACCGCCTTGCGCGCCCCCGCGTCCCACACCAGCGACATGATCGCGAAGGCGACGAGGAAGAAGATGCCCGACCATTTGACCGCGCACGCCGCGCCGAGGCAGACCCCCGCCGCCAGCCGCCACGGCCGTACACCCAGGTAGGGGCCCCGGTCGGTGTGTGTGGCGCTCTCGTACCAGTCGACCAGGCGCGAGCGGGCCTTGTCGCGGTCGACCACCAGGCAGGCGAACCCGGCCAGCACCCAGAACATCAGGAAGACGTCGAGCAGCGCGGTGCGCGAGAGCACGAACGTCAGGCCGTCGAGCGCCAGCATCAGGCCGGCGAAGCAGCCGAGCAGCGTGGAACGGGTCATCCGGCGCGCGACCCTGGCGATGATCAGGATCGACAGCGCGCCGACGAAGGCCGCGGCCGCCCGCCAGCCGAAGGGGTTGAGCCCGAACAGCCACTCGCCCGCCGCGATCATCCACTTGCCGAGGGGCGGGTGGACGACGTAGGAGGCGCACTCGCCGATCTTGTCGGCCGCGCACTGCTTCCACATCTCACCGGTCCGCCCGGCGAGGACCAGCTTGTCGGCGTCCTTGACGGTGACGCGCTCGACCCCCCAGGTGAGCAGGGAGTAGGCGTCCTTCATGTAGTAGGTCTCGTCGAAGACCACGGCCTTGGGCCGAGCGAGGTCGGTGAAGCGGAGCACGGCGCCGAACACGGCCACGACCAGCGGCCCGATCCATCCCCAGAGGACGTTTCCCGGCATGGCCGGGACCAGCCTGTCGCGTAGGGATCGCGCAGGCTCGCCCTCTGCTTTGGAGAAGGCCTGGTGCGAGAAATCGGTCACGGCCATTCGGACATCGTAGGGGCCCCAACGCGGTAGGTACGTAAGAAACACCGCCCATTTGGGGCTGCCTGACACAATGGCCAGGTGAGAGAACAGGGCAGGCTGGTGCTGGCGGGCGCGCCTATCGGTCAGGTCGGCGACGCGTCACCAAGACTACGTGAGGCGCTGGAGAACGCCGACGTGGTCGCCGCCGAGGACACCAGGCGACTGCGCAGGCTGGCCGCCGATCTGGGCGCCGAGATCGGCGGAAGGATCGTCTCCTACTACGACCAGAACGAGGCCGCCCGCGCCACCGAGCTGATGGAGTCGCTGCACGACGGCCGCACGGTGCTGGTGATCACCGACGCGGGGATGCCGGGAGTGTCGGACCCCGGCTACCGCCTGACCAGCATGGCCGTCGAGGCGGGCATCACGGTCACCGCGCTGCCCGGCCCCTCGGCCGTCACCACCGCGCTCGCCGTCTCCGGCCTGCCCAGCGACAGGTTCTGCTTCGAGGGCTTCCCGCCCCGCAAGCCGGGGGAGCGCGCCCGCAGGCTGGCCGCGCTGGCCGGCGAGGAACGCACCATGGTGTTCTTCGAGGCCCCGCACCGCCTGGCGGCGGCGCTGCGGGCGATGGCCGAGGCGTTCGGTCCCGGCCGCAGGGCCGCCGTCTGCCGCGAGCTGACCAAGACCTACGAGGAGGTACGGCGGGGCGGCCTCGCCGAGCTCGCCGACTGGGCCGAGGCGGGGGTGAAGGGCGAGATCACCGTGGTCGTCGCGGGCCACGTCCCCGACGCGGGCCCTCCCGACATCGACGCGCTCGTGAGAGAGGTCGACCGGCGCGCGGCCGAGGGCGTCCAGCGCAAGCAGGCGGTCGTCGAGGTGGCCAAGGAGGCCGGAGTCCCCAAGCGGGAGCTGTACGACGCGGTTCACAGGAGATCGCCGACCGCCTAAGGTGCCAAGGTGGGAAATAGGCGACTAGTTCCCCCCATGCCGGTCGATACGTTATGGGGATGGGTGGGCCCGCTCCTGGTCACCGCCTTCGGGGGATTCCTTCGGTTCTTCCGGCTCGGCGAGCCGCACGCGGTCGTCTTCGACGAGACCTTCTACATCAAGGACGCCTACGCGCTGCTGAAATTCGGCGCGGAACGGCTCGCGCTCGGCACCACCGACGACCCGATCGCCGACCGGATGATCCTCAGGGGCGACCTCGACATCTGGAAGACGTGCCCGACCGTCGCGGAATGCGCCGAGTACGTCGCCCACCCCCCGCTCGGCAAGTGGATGATCGCCGTCGGCGAGTGGCTGTTCGGCATGACCCCGTTCGGCTGGCGCTTCGCCGGCGCGGTGGTGGGCACGCTGTCGATCCTGATCATCGCCAGGGTCGCGCGCCGGATGACCCGCTCCACGCTGCTCGGCTGCCTGGCAGGGCTGCTGCTGGCGCTCGACGGGCTGCACTTCGTGCTCTCGCGCACCGCGCTGCTCGACATCTTCCTGATGTTCTGGGTGCTGGCCGGGTTCGCCTGCCTGGTGGTCGACAGGGACGCGGCCAGGCAGCGACTGTCGGCGTGGTACGCGACCTCCCTGCCCACCGCGCTGGGGCCGTCTCTCGGAATCCGGCCCTGGCGGCTGGCCGCCGGCGCCTGCCTGGGAGCCGCGTGCGCGGTCAAGTGGTCCGGGATCTTCTTCCTCATCGCCTTCGCCGCCATGTCGCTGGTGTGGGACGCGGGCGCGCGGCGGGCGCTCGGGCTGCGGCAGCCGTACAGGGGAGTGGTGCTGCGGGACCTGACCGGCGCGCTCGGGGCGCTCGCGCTGCTGCCCGCCGGGGTCTACCTGCTCAGCTGGACCGGCTGGTTCGCGCGGGCGGAGGGCTGGGGGCGCAACTGGGAGCAGGCCACGACGGCGGGCCCGGTCTTCTTCGTATTCGACTCGCTGCGCTCGTGGCTCGGCTACCAGCTCCAGGTGCTGGGGTACCACACGGGCCTGTCGAAGGAGCACCCGTACATGTCGGAGCCGTGGCAGTGGCCGCTGCTGCAGCGCCCGGTGTCCTTCTACTATCCGAGCGATCCGGCGCCGACCGGCTGCGGCGCCGACAAGTGCTCCTCGGCGGTGCTAGGCGTCGGCACGCCCGCCCTCTGGTACCTGGCCGCGCTCGCGCTGCTGGCGCTCGTCGCGTGGTACGTCTCCTCGCGCGACTGGCGGGCCGGCGCCGTCCTGCTCGGCTACGGCGCTGGCTGGCTGCCCTGGTTCTACTACGCGATCGCCGACAACCGCACGATGTACCTGTTCTACATGGTCCCCGTCGTGCCGTTCATGGTGCTGGCGCTCGTGCTCGTCGCCGGGATCGCGCTGGGCCCGGCGAGCGCGCCGCCGGTCAGGCGGGCCGCCGGAGCGGCGGCCGTCGGCGCCTGCGCGCTCGTCGTGCTGATCAACTTCTGGTGGCTCTACCCGATCCTGTCGGCCGAGACGATCACGTTCGGACAGTGGTGGGCTCGGATGCTGATGCGCTCCTGGGTGTGAGCGCGGAGCGGCGCAGCCCGATCCCGTGCCTGAGCGTGATCGCCGCCGCCAGGCACGCCAGCGGTACGGCGGGCAGCAGGTAGCGGTAGTCGAACTCCGCCGTGGCCGCGGGCGCGAGGATCAGCCCGAACGCCCCGAGCCACGGCAGCAGCACGGGCCCGCCCAGCCTCCGCCACCTGACGACCACGCCCGCCAGGCCGATCAGCAGGATGCCGCCGAGCATGACGCCCTGTAGATAGAACACCTTCTGGTAGGCGCTCATGATGTCGGCCCACGGCTGCACGATCCTGGTCTCGGCCGGCCCCTGCTCGTACATGTAGGCGTCGGTGTCGGCGAACCCGCCCACCGTGTTCCACCTCGGCAGCCGCTGCGGCCGGCCGTTCGCGTCGAGATCGTAGTAGGGGCGGAACTGGTACATGTTGAAGGTCTTCGAGTCGGGGAAGCGCGGCCTACCCCAGGTGAAGGCCCGCATGAAGTCGCGTGCCACGACCGCGAGGTAGTCGCCCGGCTGAGACAGGATCGCCCGCTTGGCGAACTCGCTGGCCAGCTCGTTCTTGAAGCCGTCGAACTTCTTGCCGGGCAGCCGGTGCAGCACCTCGTTGCCCGAGCCGTCCTTGCCGCTGCCCGTGCCCCACAGGTACCACTGCGCGTACGGCATCCGCTCGCTGACTGGCTCCTCGATGCACATGAGGGCCAGCGGCAGCTCGCGCGGCAGGTCCAGCTTCATCTTGGTGCAGTCGGCGAAGATCGACGTCCGCATGTACAGGATGAGGCCGTCGCTGTTGGTCATCGCGAACTTGCCGAAGGCGGTGGAGAACCACGTCATGTAGGCCAAGACGGGGATCGCGCAGGCGGTGACCATCGCCACGACCGGCTTCCACCCGCTGCGCTTGACCAGCATGTAGACGACGACCAGGCCGAGGATCGGCAGGCCGATCGAGCGGGTCAGCGCCGTGAGGGCGAGCAGGAACCCGACGACCGCGCCGACCTTCCACGACATGCGCCGGTGCCAGAGGACCAGCGTGATGACGCCCACGACCAGCAGCGTGAACATCGTGTCGGACATCACCAGTTGCTCGAGCTGGATCTGGTAGGCGTCGAACAGCACGGGGACGGCGGCCAGCGTCGCGCCCCACTTGGGCAGCGCGAACTTCCTGCGCAGCAACACGTAGATCAGCACGCCCGTGGCCAGGCCCATGAGGTGCTGGGTGAAGATCACCACGGAGAAGCTGTGGAACGGCCGCAGCAGCATCAGCCAGAAGCTGTAGCCGTCCGGCCGGACCGCGCTCGGCCTCGGGTGCAACGCCACCGAGACGTACTCGTAGGAGTCGTTGAACCACATCGCGGGGCCGTAGCCGAGCATCGCGAAGAGCCGCAGCAACGCGCCCAGCGCGAAGGCGGTGACGAACACGCGGTGTCTGCCCACGTAGGACAGCAAACGAGCCTTTCGCCCCGGGGCGGAAGGCTCGACACGCGTTCTCTCGGCAACGCTCACCATGCTTTGACCTCCACCGCTCCTGTTGCAAAGGACCGGATAGTCCTGTCCGGCGGTAGGCCCAGCATCGACAGTGCCGAGCAACCCGATTCTATCATTGGGGTCTTCGCCGAAGATTCTCTCAAAGAATGCCAGCCGTTTCTGGGACTTGACCCGACCACCATGGGGCACAGGGCATGATGGTTGGCTGGAAGCGCTGTGACTGAAGGGTCTGGACGTGGAACTGACGGTGGTCATGCCCTGCCTCAACGAGGCAGAGACCGTGGAAGTCTGCGTACGCAAGGCTATTGCGTGCATGGAGGAGCACGGCATCGAGGGCGAGGTCCTGATCGCCGACAACGGCAGCACGGACGGCTCGCAACAGCTCGCGCGTGACGCGGGTGCCCGCGTGGTCCACGTTGAGGCGAAGGGCTACGGCAACGCGCTCATGGGCGGCATCCGCGCCGCCAGGGGCAAGTACGTCATCATGGGCGACGCCGACGACTCCTACGACTTCACCGCGCTGCTGCCGTTCGTCGAGCAGTTGCGCGACGGGGCCGACCTGGTGATGGGCAACCGCTTCAAGGGCGGCATCGCCCCTGGCGCCATGCCCGCGCTGCACCGCTACCTGGGCAACCCGGTCCTGTCGTTCGTCGGCAGGCTGTTCTTCCCCAGCGCCATCGGTGACTTCCACTGCGGCCTGCGCGGTTTCCGTCGCGACTCGATCCTGCGCCTCGGGCTGCAGACCGGTGGCATGGAGTTCGCCAGCGAGATGGTGGTGAAGTCCACCCTGCAGGGCCTCGACGTGCGCGAGGTGCCCACCACGCTCTCGCCCGACGGCCGCTCCAGGCCGCCGCACCTGCGCTCCTGGCGTGACGGCTGGCGCCACCTGCGCTTCCTGCTGCTGTACAGCCCCAAGTGGCTCTTCTTCATCCCCGGCCTCGTCCTCATGGCGATCGGCCTGGTCGCGGGCGCCGCGCTGACGTTCGGGCCGGTGAAGATCGGCGAGCTCGCCTTCGACGTCGACACGCTGGTCGGCGCGTCCGCCGCGGTGGTGATCGGTTTCCAGGCGGCACTGTTCGCCCTCTTCACCAAGGTCTATGCGGCCGAGGAGGGATTCCTCCCGGAATCTCCACGCGTCCGCAAACTGATCAGCATCGTGACGCTGGAGAAGGGGCTGGTCGTCGGCGGCCTGCTCGCCCTGGCCGGTCTGGTCGGACTGGTGATGTCGCTGGTCCACTGGCAGGTGCGCAGCTTCGGTGCGCTCGACCCGCGCGAGTCGCTGCGCATCGTCGTCCCCTCGGCCACCGCGCTCATCATGAGCTTCCAGACCATCTTCGCCGCCCTGTTCGTCAGCATCCTGGGCATCAGGCGCACCAAGGAGACGGCCACCGACATCGCCGCCAAGGCGGCCGAAGAGGCGGCCGAGGCCGTCACCAGGGAGCAGTCCTCCGCCCCCCAGGGGTGAAGACCGGCCGGGCGCGGCGCGGCATCCTTCGCGATGCCGCGCAAGACGCTTGGCCCGAGCCTTAGTCTTGGTGTCATGTTCTACGTCTCCACGCCGATCTACTACGTCAACGACGCTCCTCACCTGGGCCACGCCTACACGACCGTCGCGGGCGATGTGCTGACGCGCTGGCACCGCCAGCGTGGCGAGCAGGTGTGGTTCCTGACGGGCACCGACGAGCACGGCCAGAAGATCATGCGCACCGCCGAGGCCAACGGCGTCACGCCGCAGGAGTGGGCCGACAAGCTGGTCGAGGAGGCGTGGAAGCCGCTCTGGCGGCACCTCGAGATCGCCAACGACGACTTCATCCGCACCACGGAGAAGCGCCACACCGAGCGGGTCCAGGAGTTCGTCCAGGACCTCTACGACAAGGGCGAGATCTACAAGGGTGGCTACGAGGGCCCCTACTGCGTCGGCTGCGAGGAGTTCAAGACCCCCGGCGAGCTGCTGGAGGGCGACCTCTGCCCGATACACAAGCGTCCGGTCGAGTGGCTGCGCGAGGACAACTACTTCTTCAAGCTCTCCGAGTACGGCGAGCGCCTCCTCGACTTCTACGAGGCCAACCCCGGCTTCATCCAGCCCGCCTCGGCGCGCAACGAGGTCGTGCAGTTCGTCCGGCAGGGCCTGCAGGACCTGTCCATCTCCCGCTCCACCTTCGACTGGGGCATCCCGATCCCGTGGGACGACAAGCACGTCATCTACGTGTGGGTCGACGCCCTGCTCAACTACGCCACCGCGGTCGGCTACGGCTCCGACCCCGCGCGCTTCGAGCAGATCTGGCCGGCCAACGTCCACCTGGTGGGCAAGGACATCCTCCGCTTCCACGCGGTCATCTGGCCCGCGATGCTGATGGCCAACGGGCTGCCGGTGCCCGGCAAGGTCTTCGCCAACGGCTGGCTCATGGTCGGCGGCGAGAAGATGAGCAAGTCCAACCTGACCGGCATCTCGCCGCAGCAGCTCACCGCGCACTTCGGCGTCGACGCCTACCGCTACTACTTCCTGCGGGCCATCCCGTTCGGCCAGGACGGCTCGTTCTCGTGGGAGGACTTCGCCGCCCGCTACACCTCCGAGCTGGCCAACGACTTCGGCAATCTGGCCTCCAGGGTGGCGGCCATGGTCGGCAAGTACTTCGACGGCGAGCTGCCCGCGGCCGCCGTCCGGGAGGAGGCCGTCGCGGCCGCGCTGGCCGAGGCCGTCGCCAAGGCCGACAAGGCGATCGGCGACGACCTCGACTTCGTCGGCGGTCTCGGCGCGATCTTCGACTTCGTGCGGCTGGTCAACGGCTACCTCAGCGAGCAGGAGCCGTGGAAGGTGGCCAAGGACACCTCGGACGAGGGCCGCGCCAAGCTGGCGACGATCCTCTACACCGCGGCCGAGTCGCTGCGCGCGGTGGCGGTGCTGCTCAACCCGGTGATGCCGGCCACGGCGGAGAAGCTGTGGGCGTCGCTGGGCGCCGAGGAGCACCTGGGCGCGCTGGCGGAGCAGCGCGTGAGCGAGGCCGGGCAGTGGGGCAGGCTGCCCGCGGGCGCGCGGATCGTGAAGGGCGAGATCCTCTTCCCGCGCCTGGAGAGCGCGGAGTAGGTAGCGCCGTCCCCGCCCTCCGCGGTCACGCGGAGGGCGCTCGGCTGCTCAGCCCTCGTCGCGGAGCACGAGCATGATGTGGTCGTGCTCGCCGTACCGGACCGTCCCGGTGCGCTGGAAACCGTGCTTCTCCAGCAACCGCACCGAGCCGGTGTTGCCGGCGAAGGGGTCGGCGTGGAGCGGGCGGGTCCGCTCCTGCCGTAGGAAGAGGCCCAGCGCCGCCGTGCCGATGCCCCGGCCCCAGTACTCCCGGCCCAGCCAGTAGCCGATGAAGCGCCGGTCGTCGTGCCACCAGGCCACGAGGTTGCCCGCGACCACGCCGTTCACCGTGACCGCCTGGACGTACACGGTGGGATCCGCGAGGATCCGCGTGGTCCAGTGGGTCATGAAGGCCTCCCGCTCCCGGGGGGCGAAGTTGGACCGCCGGGTGGCCTCCGGGTCCTGTTCCTGCTGGAAGAACAGCTCCAGGTCGGTTTCCGCGACATCCCGCAGCCGCACATCGTCGCTCATGCGCAAGGAGTCTGGCACCGGGCACCGACAAACCAGGGGGCGGCCACGTGACCTCACCCGTCGTCGGCCAGGATCTCCAGCCAGATGTCGGCATGGCAGGGCTCGTCCGGTTTGCACCAGCAGGCGAGGTCGTGGCCTGCCAGCTCGCGGCGAGCCTGCTCGACCAGCTCCGGGTGCTCGTCGAGGTAGCGGCGGAACAGCCGGAGAGCCTCGTCCCGCCCGCGGTTCTTGATGGGGTACGGATTGCGGTAGGGGCTGGCGGGCAGGCCCGGACACGCCCGCCCGACGTAGACGGCGCCGGGCGGGACGTGTCCGTGGTAGAGGTCGCCGATGACCTTCACCCTCCGGGGCGTCATGCCATCCATTCTTCCCTCAGGACGACGAGGGCGTTCCCAGGACGACGAGAGCCTTCCCTCGGAACGACGAGAGGCGGCGGAGGGCTCGGCCGTCGAGCCGCACGACCGGGCGCGGATGTCCCGCCTCTCGGCGGCCGGCGCGTCGGGTCAGGTGCGCCAGATGACGACGAGGGCGGAGTCGTCCTCGCGGTTGCGGACGGTCTTGACCAGCGTGGCGGTCTCGCCGAAGCCTTCCCGCACGAGCGAGTGGGCCGCGCCGAGGATCCGGTCGAGGCCGGTGTCGGGGTCGGCGCGCGGTCCCCAGAGGCCGTTGGTGAACAGCATGAGCGCATCGCCCTTGCCGAGCGTGCCCTCCGCCCCGGCCCGCGCCGGGTTGTCCACCACGCCGAGGGCGACGCCCTGCGCGGCGGCGGGCTGCCAGGTGCCGCTGCCGCCGAAGTACTGGGCGGCGGGCGGGTGGCCCGCGCAGGTGACGGTGTAGGCGCCGCTCTTCAGGTCGAGGTCCAGGTGGACGGCGGTGACGAGGCGTTCTCCGCCCTTGCGGGCCAGGTAGTCGTCGCAGGCGGGCAGGAAGCGTGCGGCAGGCACGGTGCTCAGCAGCCCGCCGAAGGTGCCCGACAGCATCAGCGCGTGGGCGGCGGCGTCGTTGCCCTTGCCCGACACGTCGACGAGGGCGAGTTGGAGGCGGGAGTCCTCCAGGTGCGAGACGAGGAAGTCGCCGCCGAACAGCGCGCCGGGCGCGGCCTGCAGGGCGACCTTGCGGCCCCATCCGCGGGGCAGCGGCGGGATCTGGTTGATCGCTTTGAGCTGCGCTTTCAGCTGGATGAGCGCGTGGTCGCCGCGCAGGCCGTGGATGCCGACGCCGTCGCGCGTGTAGGCCAGGAACACGGCGAGGACGGCCACCGCCGCCAGGATGACCAGCTGCGCGATCTCGACCTTGACGGTCAGCGTGACGAGGGCGGAGACGGCCGAGGCCGTCAGGACGACGGCCAGGGCGGGCAGCCTGAGCTGGAGCCCGCCGAGAAGGATGATCGGGGCGAGCATGATCGGTGGCGCCCAGGCGACGCCGAAGGCGACCGCGAGCGGCCCGACGGCCAGGGCGGTGAGGGTGAGCACGGTCAGCAGCAGGCGGTGCCGTCGCATGCCCAGGGAGGGAGTGGTGTAGGTGGTGACCGCGGGAGGACGCCCCTCGCCCGTGGAGAACTCCATCACCTTGTCGCCGGGTGACCAGACGCTGCGGACGGCTTCTACCACGGACATGACACTCCCGCCTGTGTGCAGGTGTCCGAGTTTAGCGAGGGGAGGCCCGGCATCCAGGGTGTCTTGCCGTACACCTGCGGGCCGTATCCCCGGGACGGTCCCGGTACCTTGGGGTGGGTGAGCAAGCTTCCCGCCGCGCCTGAGCCGCTGACCACGCCCGTCTTCGACAGCCACTGCCATCTCGACATCATGGTGGGCAACCGGCAGGCCTCCTCCGGCGATCCGGTGGCCCAGGCCGCGCAGGCGGCCTCCGCCAGCGTGGAGAGCATCCTGGCCGACGCGCGCGCGGTGGGTGTGCGCACGCTCGTGACGATCGGCTACGACCTGCCGTCCTCGGTGTGGGGCGCACGGGTGGCGGCCGCCCACGCCGACGTCTACGCGGGCGTGGCGATCCACCCGAACGAGGCGCACGCCGCCACGCCGGAGGTGCTGGCCGAGATCGAGGCGCTGGCGGGTGAGCCCGACGTGCGGGCGGTCGGTGAGACGGGGCTCGACTACTTCCGCGACTGGGCGTCCAAGGACGACCAGCACGCCGGCTTCCGCGCGCACATCGAGATCGCCAAGCGGACCGGCAAGGCGCTGGTCATCCACGACCGCGACGCCCATGACGACGTGCTGAAGGTGCTCGCGGCGGAGGGGGCGCCCGACCGGGTGGTCTTCCACAGCTACTCCGGCGACGCCGAAATGGCCAAAAAGTGCGTCGAAGCCGGATATTTCATGTCGTTTTCCGGGCCGGTGACGTACAAGAATGCCGGCTACCTGCGGGAGGCGGCCAGGGTGGCGCCCAAGGAGCTGATCCTGGTGGAGACCGACGCGCCGTACCTGCCGCCGGTGCCGCACCGCGGCAAGCCCAACGCCCCCTACCTCATCCCGCTCACCCTGCGCTGCCTGGCCGAGGTCAAGGACATGCAGGTGGACGATCTGTGCGCGGCCGTGAACGCCAACGGAGAGGCTGCCTTCGGCATGTTCCGATGATCCCCTCCCCTGCGCGGTCGGCCTCGCGCGGGTGATGGCTGGAGGACGACGAGGCGATCCCCAGCCGGCAGGGGCAGTGGCTACCCCGCGGCGCCGGGCTGTTCGACCGACCGGCTCAGCCCGCCGCCGACGCGCCGAACTCGACACCTTCCGGCGGCGCGAGCACCTGGACGGTGTCCTCGTTGCGCCCAGCGAGGCCCGCCACGCCGTACGGCGGAGCGTCGGGCGCCCCGGCGAGCAGGCGGTTGCCCGCGAAGGCCACCGACCAGCCGAACCGGCCGCCCCGCGGGGAGACCACCCGGCGCTCCTCGGTGCCGTCCTTGGCCGACAGGATCACCACCGCTCCCGTGCCGCCCTCGTCGGGGGCGCCGACCGCGAGCCTGCCGTCCTTGGAGCCGGCCAGCGAGAACCCGAAGGCGCCCGTACCCGTCACCTTCTTGACCGGCTTGGCCGCGGCGTCGAGCAACTGCACGAAGCCGCCCTGCGGCGCGCTCGCCGCGATGCCCGCGCCCTCGGCGTAGGCCACCGCGTAGCCGAACCTGTCGCCCGCCTTCCGGTCGGGCGGCTCCCACCTGACACCCGACAGCTTCTGCGCGGTCACGTCGGCGATGAGGACCACCGAGCCCGAGTCGAGCTTCCCCTGACCGTTCTGGACGCCCGCGCCGTCGTCGTTCTCGTACGGCGCGCCCACGATCAGGCTGTTGTCCTTGCCGAAGGCCAGCGCCCAGCCGAACTGGTCGCCCACCTCGGGGCTCCCCGGCACCTCCGGGGGCGCCTGGTCGATCTTGCGCAACGTGCTCTCGCCCTGCCCGACGTAGAGGGAGCCCGTGTCGGCCAGATCACCCGTGTCCTCGTACGGCGCGCCCACGGCGATCAGCGCGCCCTTGGCCGCCACCGACCAGCCGAAATGCGCGTCCGCCTGCGGCTCGGGGGACACCAGCGTCTTCCAGGTGCCCCTGGACAGCAGGTAAGCGACCCCCGCGTCGGCCAGCCCCTCCACGTCGGTGTACGGCGCGCCGACCAGCAGATCGGTGCAGCCGTCGCCGTCGACCTCGCCCAACGCCACCGACCAGCCGAACCCGTCGTTCTCCTGAAGGGCGGGCGGCTTGACGGGCACCACCTTGCCGTTGGAGATGAGGTGGACCGAGCCCGGCCCGTCGAACGGGTCGCCCACCGCCGCGTCGCCCGTGCAGGCCATCGCCGACGAGGCGACAGCGCCACCGTTTCCCGAGGTCAGACCGGCTGCGAGGAGGGCGGCGGCCAGGAGTACGCGGGTCATGACAGCCGCACCTCGATCTCCTTCCCGCCCTGCAGCATGGTGCCCGACAGCACGGCCGGCAGACGCTGCGGCGGCAGGTCGAACACGAACGTCCCGTCGATGCGCCCGCCCGCCGGGATGGACTGGGGAACCGCGCTGGACAGGCTGGTGGCCTGGTGGCGGGCGCCCCGGTCGTCGAGCAGGGTGACGGACGGCGTGCCGACGGCGCGTGCCGTACCACCGGGATTCACCAACGTCCACTTGACCACGCAGAACCGGCCGGTGACGGGCCGGCTGCCGCCGTAGTCGGCGAGCCCGCAGGCGGGCCGCTGGGAGACGATCAGCTGCGGATCGTCGAACCCGGTGCCGAGCGTGAACCGCTTGCCGACGTCGGTGGGCGCCGTCGCCCGGGAGGCGACGGACCCCTCGGTCGGCCGGTCCACCGGCGAGGGCGACGAGCCGCTGGCGATCAGGATCGCGATGGTGGTCACCAGCGCCACCCCCGCCGCGACCGCGGCGACCAGCCAGCGCTTGGTCGTCGGCTTGCCGGCTTCCGCGGCGACCGGGACGGGCTTGGCCGGCACCTCGGTGAGCGGCTGCGCGGCGAACGTCGTCGACAGCACCTCGGTGGCGTCGGGCTCGTTGACGACGTTCGGCGGGGGCCGCCACGCCTGGCCGAGGAGCTCTCCGGCGACCACCGTGGGCGGGTCGGCGCTGGGGACGCGCCCGCCGACCAGCGCGATCAGCAGGTCCTGGGCGGTCGGCCGCTGGAGCGGGTCCATCGCGGTGGCCTGCCGTACCAGGTCGTTGAGCGGTGCCGGCAGCGCCCCCAGGTCCGGCGCCTGGTGCAGCACCCTGGTCGCCAGCGTGATGGCGTCGCCGCGCCCGAAAGGGTGACGGCCGTTGCCCGCGAACGCCACCAGGCAGCCCCAGGCGAAGATGTCGGCCGCGGGCGTCACCTGCTGTCCGCGCACCTGTTCGGGCGCCCACCAGCCAGGACTGCCCAGCAGTTCGCCCGACAACGTGAAGTTGCTCTCACGGTCGAGGGCGCGCGAGATGCCGAAGTCGATCACCCTGGGCCCCGACATCGACAGGATCACGTTGGCCGGTTTCAGGTCACGGTGCACCAGCCCCGCCACGTGGATCGCGGCGAGCGCCGCCGCCACCCCCAGCGCCACCCCGTGCAGCGCGCCCGGCTCCAGCGCGCCGTACTTGGTGATCTGGTCCGACAGCGGCACGCCCGAGATGTACTCGGTCACCAGATACGGCCTGCCCACGCCGTCGTTGCCGTTGTCGAGCACCTGCGCGGTGCAGAACGACGCCACCCTGCGCGCGTTGTCGACCTCCGCGTGGAACCGCGCGTTGAAGCCCTCCTGGTGGGCGAATTCGGTCTTCACCACCTTGACCGCGACCGGCCGCCCTGTCGGTGCGATCGCCAGGAAAACCGTCCCCATGCCGCCTTCGCCGAGCCGCCCGAGCAGGCGGTATGGACCGATCTCACGCGCGTCTGCCGGACGCAGTGGAGTGGCGCCCGTCGGCTCCATCAGGGACGTCCCTTCGTCGTTCATCCCATCCTCCTCCTCCTGCCGGGTTCTTCGTAGCGTCGGGGATGCTGGAGACTGAATGCGTGACATGGGGAGTGCCATTGTGAGCCTGCTAGGCCCGGTAGAAATACGTAATTTGGCCGACAAGCTGGACCTTCGTCCGACCAAGAAGTTCGGCCAGAACTTCGTGATCGACGGCGGCACGGTCCGGCGGATCGTGCGCACGGCCGGGCTGTCGCCCGACGACGTGGTGATCGAGGTCGGCCCTGGGCTCGGCTCGCTCACCCTCGCGCTGCTGCCCGAGGCCGCCCACGTCGTCGCCGTGGAGATCGACCCCGTGCTGGCCACCCAGCTTCCGCTGACCGTCGACACCCGCGGCCTCGGCGACAAGCTGACCGTCGTCCAGGCCGACGCGCTGAAGGTCGGCCTGGACGACTTCGGCGGGCACGTCCCGACGGCCCTGGTCGCCAACCTGCCCTACAACGTCTCGGTGCCCGTGGTGCTCCACCTACTGGAGGCGCTGCCCTCGCTGCGCAAGGGCCTGGTCATGGTGCAGGCCGAGGTGGCCGACCGGCTCGCCGCCCCGCCTGGCTCCAAGGTGTACGGCGTGCCGTCCGCCAAGGCCGCCTGGTACGCCGACGTGCGCAGAGCCGGGCCCGTCGGCCGGACGGTGTTCTGGCCGGTGCCGAACGTCGACTCCGGCCTGGTCTCCCTGGAACGGCGCGACCCGCCCGCCACGTCGGCGACCCGCGCACAGGTCTTCTCCGTGGTCGACGCCGCCTTCGCGCAGCGGCGCAAGACGCTCAGGGCCGCGCTGGCCTCGCTGTTCGGTACGGCGGCGCGGGCGGAGGAGGCGCTGCGGGCGGCGGGGGTGGAACCTTCGACACGGGGCGAGCAACTGGACATCGTGGCCTTCGCCCGGATCGCGGAACACCTGACGGGGTGAGGTTCGGCTTCCGTCTCTTCGCGTCGGCGTGGGTTCTCGCCCGGGGTGCGGGCTCCTGATCGGGTTGCGGGCTGTTGGTCGGGGCAGGGTCTGTTGGTCGGGTTGCGGGCTGTTGGTCGGGGCAGGGTCTGTTGGTCGGGGCCGCGGTCTGTTGGTCGAGCCGCGGTCTGTTGGTCGAGCCGCGGTCTGTTGGTCGAGCCGCGGTCTGTTGGCCGGGGCGTAGATCCTTGGGGCGGGGCGGGGCGGGCCGTCGGTCGGGCCACGGTCTGGGCGCGGGCCGTCGGTCGGGTTGCCGGCCGTCGGTTGGGATGCTCCGGTCCGGGCGCGGCCCTCGGCCAGGGTGCGGTTGCCTGGTGTGTGGGTCACGTTGGGGTGTGCCTCCGCCTGTAGGCGTGGGTCGGCTCGGGGTGGATCGCCTCGGGGTGGGTCGCCTCGGGGTGGATCGTCGGTTCGCCCGCTGGCGCTGCGGCTGCCGTCGCCCTGTCCACAGCCGGTGCGCCTGCGAGCGCCCATATCCACAGAACGCCGCTCGGCCCCTCCCACCCAAGCCACTCCGCACGATCCTGAGCCTTCCTTCCACGGCTCAGGAGGTTCTGATGTGGCTCACCATCGGTTTTCTCGCCACGCTGGGCGCCTCGCCGGGGACGGCGGCCGCCCTCGCCATGCCGCCGTGCCCCGGCACGGTCAAGCCGCCCGGCGACCATGCCCACACAACGGTCGTCCTGTCCTCGCATACGTGCGCATCAGCGACCCGCTGGCCGGGGATGCGCATCCCCGCCACCGACGCCGACTGGCTCACCGCCTGGGCCGCCCGCATCCCCACCTGGAAGCGTCCGCCAGGCACCTCACCTCACATCTCCTGGTCCCCGCCGGGCACCTCACCCCACACTTCATGGGCTCTGCCAGGCACCTCACCCCACACTTCATGGGCCCTGCCGTCCCGCTGGCCCCTACCCCCTGATCGCTCAGCGCCGGGGCAACCGCTCCCGCCCGATCACCTTGTCCCCCGATGGACAGTCCTCCCAGATCATGTAGCCCTCGACGAGGTGGCGCGGCCTGACCATCCCATCCCCGCATGGGCCACACCCCAAGACCGCTCCGCCCCCGCCTGGCCGGTGCCGCCGACTCTCCCTGCTCACGGCAGGGAAGTACCGCCCGGGCATCCTGTCCCCGGGTGGTTGATGCGATCAGATCTCCCCGACCACGTCCGGGGAGTACCGCCCGGGCGTTCGGTCGCAGGGTGGTTGGTGCGGCGAGATCCCGACGCCTTCGGATGGGTGATGCCGCCAGGGAGTCCTACCCGCGGGTGGCAGGTCAGGTCGGATATCGGTGCCTTCGGACGGGCGGTGCCGTCAGGACGCCCTGTCCGTGAGTGGCTCGCGCGGTCGGATCGTCATCCCCGCTGGGTGGTGCGGCCCGGGAGTCCTGTCCCCGGATGGCTGATGCGGCTTCCCGGGTGGCTGATGTGGCGAGATCGCGATGCCTCCGGATGGGTAGTAGTGCGGCCTGACGCGTTCGGGCGTGTGGGGTCACCCGATGGACGTGGCGCGGATCAGGTGGTTCCTCGTCGCCCCGGCGTCCGTGCCCCGCGTGAGCGTCAACGCCCCAGCACACCGCGAGGCACGGGCAGACCGCGCAAGACGACACCCGGCACCGGCAAACCACGCGCCACCCGAACCAAGGGCGACACGGCCGCCGGCGCGGCGATCGCCCGCTTGGGGACCCCGTTCTCCTGGGGCGGCGGCACTCCCTCTGGACCGAGCCGGGGCATAGGCAGAGGCGCGGGAACCATCGGCTTCGACTGCTCGGGCCTGACGCTCTACGCCTGGTCGAGAGCAGGCGTACGGCTCGGCCACTACACCGGCACGCAGTTCCGACAGGGCAAACGCGTCATGCTGCCCGACCTGCGCCGGGGTGACCTGGTGTTCTTCGGCGGCGGCACCGGTGACCCCACCCACGTGGGCCTCTACCTGGGCGACGGCATCATGATCCACGCCCCCAAGACCGGCGACGTGGTCAAGAAGACCAACTTCCTGGCCTCGGCCTACTACCGCGCCCGCTACCGAGGCGCCGTCCGCCCCGGCTGACCCGAGGAAACCTGCGGGTCGCCTGGGCCGCGCATCCCTCAGACGACCCTGCAGGGAACCCAGCACATCGACGACGAAAAGCCTCGGTGCAAATCGCAAGGAACCGGCCTGACCTCCCGTGCCTGGCCAAGGGGCCCTGTGATCAGCCTTGCGTAGGGAAGCCATGGGTGTGTTCCGTGACCAGGGACCTGCGGAGGCGTCTCCAGGACACATGGGCACGCCCCGCCACGAAGGGCGCGTCCTGGTCACGAAGGGCACGTCCTGGTCACGCTGGGAACGTCCTGGTCACGCTGGGAACGTCCTGGTCACGCTGGGAACGCCCTGGTCATGCGGCACGCCCCGGTCATGCTGGGCACGTCCCGGTCACGCTGGGCACGTCCGGGAGCGGTCAGCATTCGGATACTGCCGACCATGGTGACGGACGACGGCGGACACCGCCGACGGGTCGCTGCAGCGCGCCTACGGGTCACTGGCCACCGGGGTTCTCACGCGCCGGAATCGGCACCCAGGGCGACAGGGGGAGGAAGCGGCGCAGTGCTGCCCGGCCGATTGCAGAGCTGGCAAGGAGGCGTCGGTGACAGGCGTCGCCACCAGGGTGGCCAAGACGAGCGCCGCGACCAGGGGGCCAAATCGCGGGACAGGTCCGGGGTGAGGATCGTTGTGATCAGCGGGCCGAATCGGGTGGGTGGGTCAGGAGGCGCTGGCGACGAGCATCGCGATCAGCGGGCTGAGGAGCGTTTGGTCCTCCAGCCGAACGGGCTCGTACTCCGTGATGCCGAGCCCGGCCGGCTCGAAGCGCTCCACCAGCGCCGCGACCAGCTTGAGGAGGTGATCGGGCTGCAACCCGCCCGGCGCAGGACTGCCCACGGACGCGAACACCCCAGGATCCAGCACATCGAGGTCGATATGCACGTAAACGGCCTCAGCCCCGGTGGCCGCCACCGCCTCCACCAGGACCGTGGGGTCGGACAGCTCGGCCACGGTCACATGGGTGAGGCCGCTGTCGGCGATGAAGTCCCGCTCGCCGGGATCCAGGTCACGCGCCCCGGCCAGGACCACCCTGCCGGGACTGATGGCCCGTCCCGGCAGCAACTCGCCATGCCCTTCGCCGGTGAGCGCGCGAAGGATCATCCCGTGAAAGGCGCCGGACGGGGACGACGCCGGAGTGTTGAGGTCGCCGTGCGCGTCGAACCAGACGAGGCCCAGGCGCTCGCCGTACCGGTCGAGGGCGGCGGACACGGGCGCCAGTTCGACCCCGCAGTCCCCGCCCACCGTGACCACAAGCCCGTCCCCGACGCCGTCAACCGCTGCTCTCGCCCTGGTCGCCGTGACGGCGAAGGCGGCGGGCGAGTCGCCGTCCGCGACCTCCACCCGGTGTCGCGCGGCGTCCGGCACCATCGAGGCGAGCAGTCCTGCCCCCTCGACCAGTCGCCGAGCCGTACGGGAGCCCGAGCCCTGCCACTGCGGAACCTCGATGACCGTCACCTGAGACATCGGTGTCACCTCGTCTGTGCTGGTTGCCTCCGGCGGGACCTCGCCGTCGGCAGGATATGCCCGCGCCACCCGCCCGAGATCAGCCGCCCAGTCCCGCTTGCCCAAGTCCAGCCGTTCAGTCCCGCCGGCCCGAGTCCAGCCGCTCGATCCCGCGCGCCCGAGATCAGCCGCTCGATCCCGCGCGCCCGAGATCAGCCGTTCAGTCTTGCCCGCCCGAGATCAGCTGCTCAGTCCCGCGCGTCCGAGCCCGCTGAGTCCCGCCCCCCCGAGGTCAGTCGCCCACGAGATCCCTCAGAACCCACTCCACGTCCTCACGAGCTGGCCCCTTCACGACTCCACCCGCCTTCCGTGTCTCCAGCCGGGCGATTGTCACCGCATGCCTCCTTGGCCCCGCGGATGCCTGGGGACCCCGAACTGCCCTCGCCCTCTCTGAAACCGCACCTCCCGTGACTCCGCACTGCCCTTGCCGGCTCCGGAACCGCGCTTCCCGCGACTCCGTACTGTCCACGCCAGTTCCCTTGGCTCCGTACTGTCCACGTCCTCTGCGGAACCGCGCTTCCCGTGGCTCCGTACCGCCCTCGCTCGCCGGGAAACCGCACTTCCAGGGCATGCCGCTCGAAACTCCCAAGCTTGGGCATGGAATTGCGTGGCCGGTGGGTGGGCACCGCTAGCATCGAAGGCCTTGACCCACCAGGCGACGAGAGTGACAGAAGATCGATGAGTTCCGTGACCGTCCGGGTGCCCGCAAAGGTCAACGTGCAGCTGTCCGTGGGCCCGCTGCGGGATGACGGCTACCACGACCTGGTGAACGTCTTCCTCGCCGTCTCCGTCTTCGACGAGGTGATCGCGAAGGAGTCGGAGACCGTCTCCGTGAAGGTCGAGGGTGAGTGGACCGACCAGGTGCCGGTCGATGACGGCAACCTCGCGATCCAGGCGGCCAGGGCGCTGGCGAAGCACGCGGGCAGGACGTACGGGGTCGAGCTCGTGATCCGCAAGGCGATCCCGGTGGCGGGCGGCATGGCCGGTGGCAGCGCGGACGCGGCGGGCGCCCTCGTGGCCTGCAACGAGCTGTGGGGTCTGGGGCTGCCGCGCGAGGATCTGATGGAGATCGCGGCCGACCTGGGGAGCGACGTGCCGTTCTCGCTGCTGGGCGGTACGGCGGTCGGCACCGGCAGAGGTGAGCAGCTGGCCGAGCTGCCGACGGACGGGCGGTTCCACTGGGTGTTCGCCATCGCCGACGGCGGCCTGTCGACGGCGAAGGTCTACGCCGAGTGTGATCGGCTGCGGGAGACACGGGGCGAAAAGGTGCCGTGGCCGCAGGCGAGCGAGGCGCTGCTGACGGCGTTGAAGAAGGGCGACGCGCGGGCGCTCGGCGCGGAGCTGGTCAACGACCTGCAACCGGCGGCGTTGTCGCTGCGTGGTTCGCTGGCGCGCACGCTGGGGACGGGCCAGGCGCGGGGCGCTCTGGGCGCGATCGTGTCGGGGTCGGGGCCGACGTGCGCGTTCCTGGTCGCTGACGAGGAGCAGGCGCGACAGCTGGCGGTGGCGCTCGTCGAGGAGGGCGTGTGCCGTACGGCGGTGCCCGCCTACGGCCCCGTGGCGGGCGCTTCGATCGTGTGACCGGCCGGGAAACGGTCGTCTTGCGCGTGACCGGGGCTCTTGCCAGGTGGTGTCCCGGGTCGGGACGGCGGCGCCAGATGGTGCCGTGGGGAGCTGGCCGGGTGGGTGTGGCGAGGTCGCGCCTGCGGTCGGGATGGTGGCATCGGAAAGGGCCCGCGCTGAGCTGCGTGATGTGGCCGCCGACGGCGGACGATGGGTCCTGCAACTTGCGACGTCGTGGCTGGCGTTCGGCAGACGGTACGGGCCGGAGGGCTGGCGGCGCGGCCCGGAGAGCAGGCGCGCGGGTCGAGAGGGCTGGCGGCGCGGCCCGGAGAGCTGGCGCGCGGGCCGAGAAGGCAGGCGGTGCGGGCTCGGAGGGCAGGCGGTCCGGGGGGCCGGGCGAGGGCTGCGTGAGGCTGCCGTATCGCCGAGTGCTTGGTCGCTTAGCCAAATGGGGCGGTAGTCCGTACCCTTGGGGACGATGAATCTGGTCAATCTCGAGTCGGTCTCCCACGCCTACGGGCCCAAGCCGCTGCTCGCCGACGTCTCTCTCGGTATCGAGGCCGGTGAGCGCATCGGCGTCGTCGGGCGTAACGGCGGCGGCAAGACGACACTGCTGTCCGTGGTCGCGGGCGGGTTGAAGCCCGACTCCGGGCGGGTGACGCACAACAGGGGTCTGCGGGTCGGTCTGCTGTCGCAGCGTGACGACCTCGATCCCGGCAAGAGCGTTCACGAGACGGTGCTGGGTGCCAGGGCCGAGCACGAGTGGGCGGGTGACCAGACGATCAGGGAGATCCTCGCCAACCTGATCGGCGATCTCGATCTGGAGAGCCCGGTCGGCGACCTGTCCGGCGGGGAGCGGCGGCGTACGGCGCTGGCGAAGCTGCTCATCGACGAGCACGAGCTGATCCTGCTCGACGAGCCCACCAACCACCTCGACATCGAGGCCATCGCCTGGCTGGCGGCGCACCTGGCGCAGCGCAGGAGCGCGCTGCTGGTCGTGACGCACGACAGGTGGTTCCTCGACGCGGTGTCCACCCGGACGTGGGAGGTCGTCGACGGCAGGGTGGAGCGCTACGAGGGTGGTTATGCCGCCTACGTGCTGGCCAAGGCCGAGCGGGCGCGCATCGCGCAGGCCGCCGAGGAGCGCCGCCAGAACCTCATGCGCAAGGAGATTGCCTGGCTGCGCCGGGGTCCGCCCGCGCGTACGTCGAAGCCGAAGTTCAGGATCGAGGCCGCGCAGGCGCTGATCGCCGACGAGCCGCCGGCGAGGGAGACCGTCGAGCTGATGAAGTTCGCGGCGGCCAGGCTCGGCAAGACGGTCTACGACCTGGAGGACGTCACGCTCCACGCGGGCGGGCCCGGCATGGGCCCGCTGGTGCTGGAGCGGTGCACCTACCAGTTCGGGCCGGGCGACCGCATCGGGCTGATCGGGGTCAACGGCTCCGGCAAGTCGTCGCTGCTGCGCCTGCTGGCCGACCAGGTCAAGCCGGACGCGGGCCGCGTGGTCACCGGCCGCACGGTACGGCTGGCGTACCTGTCGCAGGAGCTGGCCGAGGTCGACCCGACGCTGCGGGTGCTGGAGTCGGTGGAGCGGATCCGCAAGTACGTGCAGCTCGGCAAGAGGGAGTGGACCGCCTCCCAGCTGCTCGAACGTCTCGGCTTCAAGGGCGAGGCGCAGTGGAAGGTGGTCGGTGAGCTGTCCGGCGGTGAGCGGCGGCGGCTGCAGCTGCTGCGCCTGCTCATGGACGACCCGAACGTGCTGCTGCTCGACGAGCCGACCAACGATCTCGACATCGAGACGCTGAACGAGCTGGAGGACCTGCTCGACGGCTGGCCCGGCACCCTGGTGCTGGTGAGCCACGACCGCTACTTCCTGGAGCGCGTGGCCGACAGGTGCGTGGCGCTGCTGGGCGATGGGCGGCTCTCGCTGCTGCCCGGCGGGGTCGACGAGTACCTGGAACGGCGGGCGGCGGGCACGGCGGTGACGGCCCGGGTCGCAGGCGCGGCCGCGGCGGCTGCGGCCGCTCCGGTCGAGAAGGTGGAGAAGGTCGAGGCCGCTGGGCTGTCGGCGAAGGAGGAGCGTGAGCTGCGCAAGGAGCTCAACCGCCTCGAACGCCAGCTCGACAAGCTCAGCGGGCAGGAGGACAAGCTGCACGCCGCGATGGCGGAGGCGGCCAGCGACTACGCCAAGCTGGGCGAGCTGGACGGCAAGCTGCGCGAGATCCTCAACGAGAAGGACGCGGTCGAGGCGGAGTGGCTGGAGGTCGCCGAGCGCCTGGGCGAGTGACCGGCGACCAGGTCACCCGCCCAGGCGCGGCGCCGGGGCTCCCGGTGGTCGGCGAGGGAAGACGGCAGAGGCCCGCGCCGGGGGTTCCCGAAGGCCGGCGGT
This sequence comes from Nonomuraea sp. NPDC003754, assembly GCF_053605785.1. NCBI lineage: Bacteria > Bacillati > Actinomycetota > Actinomycetes > Streptosporangiales > Streptosporangiaceae > Nonomuraea > Nonomuraea sp. NPDC003754. Next base: position 342,857 of record NZ_JBSGJX010000002.1, on the reverse strand, counting down.
GCGCTGACGTCCAAGATGCCGACGTCCGGGCACGCTGACGTCCCGACGGACTGCTGTCCGGGCGCGCTGCTGTCCGGGCGCGCTGCTGTCCGGGCGCGCTGCTGTCCGGGCGCGCTGACGTCCAAGAGGCTGACGTTCGGGCGAGCTGACGTCCAGGGGGTTGCTGTCCAGGCGGGCTGACGTCCCCGGGGCGGGCCGGGGCTGAGGTGCTCGACAGATGGCGCGGGCCCGGGCTCTCGAGGCTGACGTGCCCGACGGTTGGCGCGGGCCTGGGCTGTCGGGGGCTGACGTGCCGGACGGTTGGCGCGGGTCTGAGGTCTCGGGGGCTGGCCCAGGCTGGGCTCCCGAAGGCGGGGATTCCAGGTCCCCTGGTCAAGGCCGGGCAGAGAGCCGGGCGCTGGAGGTTTCCCAGGGTGTGGCCGGGGGCACGAGGACGCGACAGGGATTCGGGGCGTCAGGAGTCGAAGGGTGTGAGAAGGGTGCGGAGCAGATCTGCCAGGACCTTCTGCTCGTCGCCGCCCAATCCGGCCAGCAGTTCCCGTTCGCGCCGCAGCAGGTCGGCGAAGGCCGCGTCGACCCTGGCCCGTCCGGCGTCGGTCAGCGACACGAGCACTCCGCGCCGGTCCTCGGGGTCGGGGCGTCGCCGTACCAGACCGGCCTGCTCGAGCCGGTCGATGCGGTTGGTCATCGTTCCGGAGGTGACCAGGGTCGCGCGCAGCAGCGCGCCCGGTGACAGCTCGTACGGCCCGCCCGCCCGCCGCAGCGCGGTGAGCACGTCGAACTCCCACGGTTCGAGGTCGTGTTCGGCGAAGGCGGCGCGGCGTGCCCGGTCGAGGTGGCGGGCCAGGCGGGAGACTCGACTCAGCACCTGCAGCGGCGTCACATCGAGATCGGGGCGCTCCTGCTGCCAGGACGCCACGAGCCTGTCGACCTCGTCCATCGTCATGGCACAAAGTGTACTGTCTTGACATCGAGATATCTCTCTCGATATCAATTATCTTTATGTCAAGAGATATCTGGGACCCGGCGACCTACGCGAAGTACGCCGACGAGCGCGGCCGGCCGTACGCGGAGCTGGTCGGACGCGTGTACGCGGATGCCCCCGATTATGTCGTCGACGCCGGCTGCGGCTCAGGGGAACTGACCGCCACGCTCGCCGAGCGCTGGCCGGAGGCGACCGTCTACGGCTTCGACTCCTCGCCGTCGATGATCAGCAAGGCCCGCGAGCTGAAGACCACCGCCCGCTTCGACGTCGCCGACGTCACTCTGTGGCACCCGGACCGCCCTGTCGACGTGCTCGTCTCGAACGCGCTGCTGCAGTGGGTGCCGACGCACCGCGACCTGTTCGAGCGGTGGGTCGACGACCTCAGCGCGGGCGGCTGGCTCGCCTTCCAGATGCCGGGCAACTTCGACGCCCCGAGCCACGTGCTGGTCAGGCAGCTGTGCGCGAGCGAGGCGTGGCGCGACAGGCTCGGCGACTTCGAGCGGCCCTGGCCGGTGGCCGAGCCGGTGGAGTACGTCGACCAGCTCAGCGGCCTCGGGCTGCGGGTGGACGCCTGGGAGACGACCTACGTCCACATCCTCCAGGGCGAGCGCGCGGTGCTCAACTGGATCTCCGGTTCGGCCCTGCGCCCGATCTTCGACCGCCTCGACGCGGGCGAGCGGCAGCGTTTCCTCGACGAACTCGCCGGCCTGCTGGACGACGCCTATCCGGCCAGGCCGTACGGCACGCTCTTCCCGTTCCGGCGGGTCTTCGTGGTCGGTCAGAAGGTGCGATAGCGCACCGAAAGCCTTCTGAACAGGTCGAATATGGGTAGGAATACCGTAAGGGTGCTGCCCGCCACCTGACAGCGAGGCTCCGATCAGCCTTCTCCTGTTCATCGCGCAGTGGCATCATTGTCCGCAATTCGACACTTGCGAGGTGTAGTGGGCATCGAGATCGAAGACAAGTTCGACGTTCCTGACGATTACGAAGTCCCCGACCTCAGCAAGTTCGGCGAGGTTCTTGGGCCGAGAAGCTACCAACTCGTGGCGCTCTACTACGACACGCCCGATCTACGGCTGGCCGCCAGGGGTATCACGCTGCGCAGGCGCAGGGGCGGCGCGGATCCCGGCTGGCACCTCAAGCTGCCCCGGGCCAAGGGCGCCCGTCAGGAGATCCAGCTCCCGCTCACCCGCAGCACGAAGATCGTGCCCAGCGAGCTGGCCGAACTCGTCCAGGCCTACACACGCGGCGCCGCGCTGGCCCCCGTGGCCGAGCTCGACTCCCGCAGGAGCGTGCGGGTGGTGTCGGGGCTGGTGGAGGTGGCCGACGACCGGGTGAAGGGCACGGTGCTCGGCGACGAGTCGCGCGTGGAGCGCTGGCGCGAGGTCGAGGCCGAGCTGCTCGAGCAGGGCGACCCGAAACTGCTGGCCAAGGTCGGCAAGCGGCTGCGCAAGGCGGGAGCCGTACCCGCGGGGACAGAGAGCAAGCTGGCCAGGCTGCTCAAGCCGACACCGCCGGCGCGCGCCCAGGTCGGCGACGGCACCGCCGCCGACGTCGTCATCGCCTACCTGGCGGGACATGTCGACGCGCTGCTGGCGCAGGATCCGCGCACGCGCAGGGCGGAGGAGGACGCGGTACACCAGATGCGCGTCGCCTGCCGCAGGATGCGCAGCGCGCTCAAGGCGTTCAAGACCGTCGTGCAGGACACCGTGCACCTCCAGGACGAGCTGAAGTGGCTCGGCACCGTGCTCGGCGAGGCCCGTGACCTGGAGGTCATCAGGGCGAGGTTCGCCCGTCATCTGGAGAGCCTGCCGCCCGAGCAGGTGGTGGGTCCGGTCCAGGCGCGGCTCGGCGACGACCTCGGCGCCCGCGAGGAGGAGGCCTACGGCAGGATCAGGGAGGCGTTGAGCGGCGAGCGCTACTACGCCCTGCTCGACGCGCTCGACGGGCTGGTCGCCGATCCGTCGCTCGGCAAGGCGGCGAAGAAGCCCGCCGACGACGTCCTTCCGGCCATCGCCGGCAAGAACTGGAAGCGGGTGACGAAGGCGTACGACACCGCGCAGACCATCGCCGAGCCGGAGCAGCGCGAGATCGCCATGCACGACGTGCGCAAGGCGGCCAAACGCGCCCGGTACACCGCCGAGGCGCTCGGAATGGGCGATCTGGCCAAGCGCGCCGAATCCATCCAGGACGTGCTCGGACTGCACCAGGACGGAGTGGTCGCCCAGGAAACGCTCGCCAAGGAGGCCGAGACCGCGCGCCAGGCGGGCGAGGACACCTTCACCTACGGCGTGCTGGTGGGCATCGAGCGGGCCACGGCCGAGCGCGCCCAGGCGGACTTCCCCGAGGTGTGGGCGGGGGTTCAGACGGGGTAACGCTCGACGCCGACGACCTTCCCGTCCGCGCGGTGGACGACGGCGAACGCGCCCTTGCGCAGGTGCAGGCGCACTCCGCCGAGCTCGGCGATCAGCGGAGGGAGCACCTTGCCGTGACTGCACACGACCGCGGGGCCGTCGAGCCGGCGGACGAGTTCGGCGGTCCTGGCGGGGTCGTAGCCCGGCTCGCTCAGCAGCGGGTCGAGCCGGATGTCGCCGTCGGGCAGGGTCTGGACGCACCGCCTGCTCGGGGAGCTGAGCAGGGTGGTGGGCAGGTAGGCGGGCAGCACCGTGGCCAGCGTGCGCGCCTGGGCCTCGCCCTCCTCGTCGAGCGGGCGCAGGTCGTCGTCGCCCGTCCATTCCTGGCGTGAGCCGGCGCTGCCGTGCCGTACCAGGATCAGGGGGGTGGTCTCGGGCGGCGCGGCGCTCAGCGCGCGCAGCAGCCGCACGTCCCACGCGTACGTCAGGCGCGCGTACGCCTCCTCGACCGGAAGCCAGACCAGCTCGTCCACCTCGGGGCCGGGCACGAACCGGCCGGAGACGGCGCGGGCCGTCCAGTAGTCGACCCGCTTCAACCGGCCCTTGTGCGGGTAGTGGGCGGGCGGCAGGGAGCGGCCGAGGGCCACGGTGAGGCCCGTCTCCTCGCGCACCTCCCGTACGGCGCCGGCGATCGGATGCTCGCCCTTGCGCAGCTTGCCCTTCGGGAAGCTCCAGTCGTCGTAGGCCGGCCGGTGGACGAGGGCCACCTCGTCGCCGCGCCGGACGACCGCGCCCGCGGCTCTGATGAAGTCAGTCATCGACTGTTCTCCAGCGCCTGGTGCCGAGCAGGTGGGTCTGCGGGTCCTGGCCGTGGTGGCGGCTCCACGTGCCGTCGGAGTTCAGCCACCAGCTGTTCGTGGTGTCGGCCATGACCAGGTCGAGCAGCTCGATCAGGTAGGCCCGGTGCGCCTGGCCGGTGACCTTCACCAGCGCCTCCACCCGGCGGTCGAGGTTGCGGCGCATCAGGTCGGCGCTGCCGATCCAGACCTCCGGCCGTCGGCCCAGCCCGAACTCGTAGACCCTGGAGTGCTCGAGGAAGCGCCCGAGAACCGAACGGACGCGGATGGTCTCGCTCAGGCCGGGAATGCCCGGACGGAGCGTGCAGATGCCGCGGACCCACAGGTCCACCGGCACGCCCGCGCGGGAGGCCCGGTAGAGGGCGTCGATCAGCTGCTCGTCCACCAGCGAGTTGGTCTTGATCCTGATCCTGGCGGGACGGCCGGCCTGCTGGTGGGCGATCTCCCGCTCGATGCGCGCCAGCAGGCCGCCGCGCAGGGAGTGCGGGGCGACGAGCAGCCGGCGGTAGGCCGAGTGGTTGGAGTAGCCGGTCAGGTGGATGAACAGGTCGGTGACGTCCTCGCCGACCAGCGGGTCGCCGGTGAGCAACCCGAAGTCCTCGTACAGCCGCGCGGTCTTCGGGTTGTAGTTGCCCGTGCCGATGTGGCAGTAGCGGCGCAGCTCGCCCGAGGCCTCCTGGCGGACCACCAGCGCGAGCTTGCAGTGGGTCTTCAGCCCGACCACGCCGTAGACCACGTGGCAGCCCGCCTTCTCCAGCTTGCGCGCCCAGGAGATGTTCGCGTGCTCGTCGAAGCGGGCCTTGATCTCGACGACGACCACGACCTGCTTGCCCGCCTCGGCCGCGTCGATCAGCGCGTTCACGATCGGGGAGTCGCCGCTGGTGCGGTAGAGGGTCTGCTTGATGGCCAGGACGTTCGGGTCCTCGGCCGCCTGCTCGATGAAGCGCTGCACGCTCGTGGCGAAGGAGTCGTAGGGGTGGTGCAGCAGCACGTCGCGTTCGCGCAGCACGGCGAAGATGTCGTCCTCGGCGTGGATCGCCTCGGAGGGGACGAACGGCCGGAAGCTCAGCTCGCCCCTGTCCAGGTCGGCGATCGCGTGCAGCCCGGTCAGGTCGAGCGGTCCGTTGATCTTGTAGATCTCGTGCGGCGCCACGTCCAGCTCGTCGACCAGCAGCTCCAGCACCTCGGGGGTGATCGTGTCCTCGACCTCGAGCCGGACCGCCGGGCCGAACCTGCGCTTGAGCAGTTCCTTCTCCAGCGCCTTCATGAGGTTCTCGGTGACGTCCTCGTCGACGTCGAGGTCCTCGTTGCGGGTGACCCTGAAGGCGTGGTGCTGCAGGATCTCCATGCCCTTGAACAGCTGCCCGAGATGGGCGGCGATCACGTCCTCCAGCGGCACGAACCGGTCCTTGGAGGCGGTCACGAAGCGGGGCAGCTGCGACGGCACCTTGACCCTGGCGAAGACCGTGTGGTCGGTCGACGGGTTCCGCACCACGACGGCCAGGTTGAGGCTGAGGCCGGAGATGTACGGGAAGGGGTGGGCCGGGTCGACGGCCAGGGGGGTCAGGACGGGGCGGATCCGCTCCCTGAACAGCTTGCGCAGCTCGGTGCGCTCCTCGCGGCCGAGGTCGTCCCACCGGACGATCTCGATGCCTTCGGTCGCCAGCTGCGGGCAGATCTGCTCGTGGAAGAGGGCCGCGTGGCGCTTGGCCAGGCCGTCCGCGACCGTCGCGATCCGCGCCAGCTCCTCGCGCGGCTTGAGCCCGCTCTTGGTACGCAGCAGCAGACCTGTGGCCATCCGCCGCTTGAGGCCCGCCACCCGCACCCTGAAGAACTCGTCGAGGTTGCTGGCGAAGATCGCCAGGAAGCGCACCCGTTCGAGAAGGGGGAGCGAGGGGTCCTCGGCCAGTTCCAGCACCCGTTCGTTGAACTGGAGCCAGCTCTCCTCGCGGTTGAGGAACCGCTCCTGAGGCAGGGGCAGATCGTTGTCGGGGTGCAGGAGCTCAACGGACATATTACGTAATATGCCCAACGAGATTGAACAAAGCGTTAACTTCTCTTCAACGACTTACTCTTGTTCGAGTTTGGCGGCCCGCTCGGCCAGCCTCGCCTCGCGCTGGCGCAGCTTCTCCTCGCGTTCCCTGGCCTTCTCGGCCTCGCGCAGCATCCGCTCGCGCTCTTTCAGCTCGCGTTCCCTGGCCTTCTCCGCCTCCTTGAGCTCCCTGGCCCTGGCCTTCTGCGCCTCCTTGAGCTCCTTCTCGGTCGGCCTCGGCAGGGCGGGCGCGGGAGACAGCTCCAGGCCCTTGCTCGTCGCGGTGATCTGCGGCCTGGGGTTGAGCCCCGTCAGCCCGTTCCACGACAGGTTCACCAGGTGCGCGGCGACCTCCTCGCGGCCGGGCCTGCGCACGTCGAGCCACCACTGGCCGGTCAACGCCACCATGCCGACCAGCATCTGGGCGTACATCGGCGCCAGCTTCGGGTCGTAGCCCCTGGCCTTGAACTCGTCGGCCAGCACGTCCTCGACCTGGCTGGCGATCTCGCTGATCAGGCTCGCGAACGTGCCCGTGCCCGAGGCGGCGTGCGAGTCGCGCACCAGGATGCGGAAGCCCTCGCTGCTCTCCTCGATGTACTGCAACAGCGCGAGCGCCGCCCGCTCCAGCTTGACCAGCGAGTGCGACGCCGACAGCGCCGCGGTGATCATGCCGAGCAGCTTCTGCATCTCGCGGTCGACCACCACCGCGTAGACGCCCTCCTTGCCGCCGAAGTGCTCGTACACCACCGGCTTGGACACCTGCGCCGTGGCGGCGATCTCCTCGATGGAGGTCCCGTCGAACCCCTTCTCGGCGAACAGCGCGCGGCTGATGGTGATCAGCTGCTCTCTTCGCTCTCTTCCTGTCATACGTCTGCGGGAACGGGATTCGGTGGTCACAGGTTCCATAATGACGGTGCCCGGTCGAAAACCGGGCACCGCTGTATCGGCACTAGCCAATGCGCTTCGCCGCCAGCCGCTCAGGCGTCGGCCACCGTACGTCGTGGACCCAGCCCAGCCGCTCGAAGAGGCGGATCACCGCCGCGCTGATGTCGATCTGCCCCTTCAGGACACCGTGACGGGCGCAGGTCGGGTCGGAGTGGTGCAGGTTGTGCCACGATTCGCCGAACGAGGGGATCGCCAGCCACCACACGTTGCGCGACTTGTCGCGCACCTCGAACGCCTCCTCGCCGAAGACGTGGCAGATCGAGTTGATCGACCAGGTCACGTGGTGCAGCAGGCCGATGCGCACCAGCGAGCCCCAGAAGAAGGCGGTCACCGCGCCCTGCCACGACCAGGTCAGCAGCCCGCCGAGGATGCCGGGAAGCACGATCGAGGTGAGGGCCAGCGCGCCGAACCACTTGTGCAGCCTGACGATGTCGGGGTCCTTGGACAGGTCGGGGGCGTACTTCTCCCTGTTGGTGCGCTCGCTCTCGAACAGCCAGCCCATGTGCGCGTAGAGCAGGCCCTTGGTCATGGACCTGAAGCCGGGGCCGAAGCGCCACGGCGAGTGGGGGTCGCCGTCCTTGTCGGAGAACTTGTGGTGCTTGCGGTGCGTGGCCACCCAGTCGAGCACCGACATCTCCAGCGACAGGCTGCCCGCGATGCCGAGGGCGATCTTCAGCGGGCGCTTCGCCTTGAAGGAGCCGTGCGTGAAGTAGCGGTGCAGCCCGACCGTCACGCCGAGACCGGAGACGACGTAGAAGAAGAAGGAGATCGCGACGTCGGTCCAGCCCAGCCCCCAGCCCCACGCGAACGGCACGGCGGCGGCGAACGCGACCAGGGGGAGGCCCACGACGAGAGCGAACATGATCAGCTCGGGCTTGGTCCTGGGCTCGGGATCCGCGTCTGGCTTGGGACCGGGCGCCGGTCGATCGGTCAGGACGGTCATGGGCTACCTCTCACGACAGGTATGAGGATGATTGTCCGGGCTACGCATCCGTAACTTACGTCAGCGTAAGTTAGGAATTCCTAAGAGGCGAATGTGGGGAAGGTGAAGGTATCGGCGAGTTGCCGAGTGGGTTCTGTGCCTTGTGGAAAGCCGTCGCCGGCTGGTATAAGCCCGGCCGAGCGGCCGAGGGTCCGCCCTGTCCGGGAGATGGAATGCGGGCGCGGAGGTGAGGTGCGGGTCGGTATCGTATGTCTAGCCGTGACACGCCAGTGTCCGGATTATCCCGGATCGTCTAATTGGCAGGACAAGTGGTTTTGGTCCACTTTGTAGGGGTTCGAGTCCTCTTCCGGGAGCTCTGAGGCGGTTCGCGGCCACCGGCTGGGTGGCTAGAGAGACACCGAGGGCGGGAAGGTATCCTCACGGTGTCGGGAGGGTGGCGGTGCGGTAGCCGTACCGCGCCCTGATCCGCCTCGTCACAGGGAGCCTCAGTCCGTGAGTGTGCCGCGCCCGGCCGCCGTCATCGTCCTCGCCGCAGGCGAGGGCACCCGGATGAAGAGCCAGACCCCCAAAGTCCTCCATGAGCTGTGCGGCCGCCCGCTGGTCGACCACATGCTCGCCGCCGCCAGAGAGCTCGACCCCGAGCGGCTCATCGTCGTCATCGGTCACGCGAGGGAGCGCGTCGGCGGTCACCTCGCCCGCAACAGCCCCGACGCGCGCGCCGTCGTGCAGCGCGAGCAGCGGGGCACCGGCCACGCCGTCCGCACCGTGCTCGAAGAGGTCGGCACGATCGCCGGCACGGTGCTGGTCACCTACGGCGACACCCCGCTGCTGCGCGGCCGGACCCTCGCCGACCTGCTCGAGGCCCACGCGAGCGAGCGCAACGCGGTCACGGTCCTGACCGCCGAGGTGCCCGATCCGACCGGCTACGGACGGATCATCCGCGACGGTTCGGGCGCCGTGCTGGAGATCGTCGAGGAGAAGGACGCCACCTCGGCGCAGCGCGCCATCAGGGAGATGAACTCCGGCGTCTACGCCTTCGACGGCCTGCTGCTGGCCGACGCGGTCAAGCGGGTCTCGACCGACAACGCGCAGGGCGAGGAGTACCTCACCGACGTGCTGTCCATCCTCAGGGCCGACGGCCACCGGGTCGGCGCCCACATCGCCGCCGACTACGTCGAGGTCGAGGGCGTCAACGACAGGGTGCAGCTCGCCTTCGCCCGCAAGGTGCTGAACCAGCGCGTCCTCGAGACGCACATGCGGGCGGGCGTCACCGTGATCGACCCCGCGAGCACCTTCGTCGACGTGCAGGTCAGGCTCGAGGCCGACGTCGTCATCCACCCCGGCACGCAGCTGCACGGCAGCACCGTCGTCGAGACCGGCGCGCAGATCGGCCCCGCCTCCACGCTGACCGACACGACGGTGCGCGCCGGAGCGGTGGTGCGCTACGCCGTGTGCGACGGCGCGGTCATCGGGCCCGAGGCCGCCGTCGGGCCGTACGCCTACCTCAGGCCCGGCGCCGAGCTGGGGCACAAGGCCAAGGCGGGCACCTACGTCGAGGTGAAGAACTCCACGGTGGGGGCGCGCTCCAAGGTGCCGCACCTCACCTACGTCGGCGACGCGACGATCGGCGAGGACGTCAACATCGGCGCCTCCGCCGTCTTCGTCAACTACGACGGGGTCAACAAGCATCACACCACCATCGGGGACGGCGTCTTCGTGGGGTGCGACACCATGCTGGTCGCTCCGGTGACCGTCGGCGACGGCGCCTACACCGCCGCCGGTTCGGTGATCACCGAGGAGGTCCCACCCGGGGCGATGGGCGTGGCGAGAGCGCGGCAGCGCAACATCGAGAAATGGGTCTTGCGCAGGCGCGCGGGCACGAAGTCGGCAGCGGCGGCCGAGAGGGCGCTGGCCGAGAAACAGCGGGAGAGTGGCACGTGACGAGCATCAAACAGCCGGGGTCGAAAGAGCTGATGCTCTTTTCTGGCCGGGCCTACCCTGAGCTGGCCGACGAGGTCGCCCGGAATGTCGGGGTCTCGCTCACGCCGACGAAGCTGATCGACTTCGCCAACGGTGAGATCTACGCGCGCTACCTCGAGTCGGTGCGCGGGTGCGACGCCTTCGTGATCCAGAGCCACACCGGGCCGATCAACAAGTGGATCATGGAGCAGCTCATCATGGTCGACGCGCTCAAGCGGGCCTCCGCCAAGCGCATCACCGTGGTCATGCCGTTCTTCGGCTACGCCAGGCAGGACAAGAAGGGCCGCGGCCGTGAGCCCATCACCGCGCGGCTGATGGCCGACATCTTCAAGACGGCGGGCGCCGACCGGCTCATGTCGATCGACCTGCACACCTCGCAGATCCAGGGCTTCTTCGACGGCCCCGTCGACCACCTGTTCGCGATGCCGGTGCTGGAGAGCTACCTCAAGGACAAGCTCGACCTGGCCACCACCACGATCGTCTCGCCCGACACCGGCCGCGTACGGCTGTCGGAGCGGTGGGCCGACACGCTGGGCACCCCCATGGCGTTCATCCACAAGCGGCGCGACCTCGACGTGGCCAACACGGTGAAGGTCAACGAGGTGGTCGGCAAGGTGCGCGGCCGCACCTGCGTGCTGATCGACGACATGATCGACACGGCGGGCACGATCTGCAAGGCGGCCGACGCGCTGTACGAGCAGGGGGCCACGAACGTCATCGTGGCGGCCACCCACGCGGTGTTCTCCGACCCCGCCGTGGACCGGTTGAAGAACTCCCGCATCTCCGAGGTGATCGTGACGAACACCTTGCCGCTGACGGAGGAGAAGCGGTTCGACAAGCTGACCGTGCTGTCGATCGCGCCGCTGATCGCGCGGGCGATCACCGAGGTGTTCAGCGACGGCTCGGTCACGAGCATGTTCGAGGGCAACACCTGAGTTCGCCTGGGCCGGTGCGCCCAGGCAGGACCTGCGGGGGAGCTGTTCCAGCTCCCCCGTTTTCTTTTCCCCGCGGCGGATCCGGGGGCCGCGTGCACACGGCTACCGGCCCGCCGTGAAGACGGATCAGGGCAGCGCCGTACCACTGGTGTCCGACACACATCGTCGAAGGGCCACCATGCATGTCAGCCCACCACAAGATCCCGAGATCCTCCTGCTGGGTACCGATGCCGAACTGATCGGCGATTCGCTGGAGCGGCCCGAACGCTTCGGCGCCGTCTTCGACCGCCATTTCGACGCCATCCACCGCTACGTCCACCTGCGCCTGGGCGAGTCGACGGCAGACGACATCGCCGCCGAGACGTTCCTGCGCGCCTTCCGCGCCAGGAAGCAGTACGACCTGTCCAAGCCCAGCGCGCGCGCCTGGCTCTACGGCATCGCCTCCAACCTCGTCGCCGACCACGCCCGCTCCGAGGCCCGCAGGTACCGGGCGCTGGCCAGGAGCGCCGCGCCCGCCGACCAGGAGAGCCACGACGAGCGGGTGGCCGGCCGGGTGTCCGCCGCGGTCATGCAGCCGGCGCTGGCCGCGGGCCTGGCGAAACTCTCGGCGGGTGACAGGGGCGTCCTGTTGCTGATCGCCTGCGCCGACCTCAGCTACGACGAGGTGGCCGCCGCCTTACGCATCCCCAAGGGAACAGTGGGCTCCCGGCTCAACCGGGCGCGCAGGAAGCTACGCAAGATCATCGGAATGAACGGGGAGGACCTGTGATGAACGAGCTCGACCTGATCAAGGAGTACCACGACGGCCTCCCCGGGCCGTCCCGGCGGGCCTCGGCGCGTGCCTGGAGCCGGCTGGCCGCGCAGGCGCAGGCGCCGGAGGGACTCGGACCGGTCCCCGCTCGCGGCCGCGGCCTGCGCCGGCTGGCCTTCAGGGTGGGCGTCGTCGCGGCGCTCGTGTCGGCCGTGAGCGCCGGCGTGGTCGTGGTGGGCGGCGACGGCGGTGGCTCGCCGCTGTCGCTGCGCCCGGCCAACGCCGCCGAACTGCTGGAGCAGGCCGCGGCGGCCTCGCTCAAGGACCCGCGGCCGCGCGCCGACCAGTTCGTCTACCTGGACCGCAAGGACCTGCAGTACCACATCGGCAGCGGCCCGGAGGGTGAGTGGGAGGGCGCGCAGGAGGTTCGCAGGGAGATCTGGGTCCCCGCCGCACCCGACGGTGAGGTGATCACCCGTGCGACCTTCGGGAAGGACGTCCTGACCCGCGGCAAGCCCTACGAGGGCCAGGCTGCCGAGGGGACGGTGAACTACTACCGCGGCGACCAATGCGTTGCGATCGCGGGCGGCGTGCTGCGCCGGGACGCGGGCGAGTTCCCGACGGAGCCGGGCGCGCTCCTGGCCAAGGTACGCCAGGAGGCGGAGCGGGAGGTCCGTGACCCGTCGACCTTCGACCAGGAGCTGGCTCCCGAGGAGATCCCGATACTGGTCGAGGGCTTCGTCGTGGACAAGCTGGTGTCGCTGGTCGAGAATCCCTTCGCCACCCCCGAGATCAGGGCCACGGTCTTCCGCGCGCTGAAGACCATGCCGAACGTGACGATCGCCCCCGACCTCGCCGACGCGGCCGGCCGGCACGGGATCGGGGCCGAGATCTCGTGGGCCGGGCTGGAGGGCAGGCAGCGATCGGAGATCGTCTTCGAGCAGGAGACCTTCAAGCTGTTCGGCTGGCGGCACTTCGAGGAGCTGAAGCAGCCCGACGGCGGCGCCAAGGAGACGCTGACAGGCAGCACGGCGTTGATGGCGAGCGAGGTCGTCGACTCCACGCCGGAGATCCCCGCGGGCAACGAGCCCCAGTACCCCTGTTGAAAGCCGGCGCCCGTCTCCTCGGCCAGGGGGCCGCCGAGGAGGCGGCGCGGTCCGCGCCGAGACACGACGTTCTTCACAGATATCCCAGCCCTCTCGAATGTCACTATGTGCACATGTATCATTGCTCTCCGTAGCCAATCGGTGGTGATGCGTACAGCGCGCCCACCGCTCCACGACAAGGACTCTCGTGAGTTCTTGCGCACACATCGGGGATGAATCATGAGCATTCGAGTGATCGGCGCGACCATCGTGGCCGCGACCGCGATAGCAGGCGGTCTGGCGGTCTTCGGCGGCGCGTCCATGGCGTCCGAGTTCAGGCCGGCGCCGACGCCTGGGCCCGGCTCGGACAACAGGACCATGTCCGACTCCGACGCCAACTCGACCTCCACCACCTCCTCCCAGTCCGCGCCCAGGAAGAGCCGGTCCAGGAACCAGAGCAAGTCGGTCTCCTGCTCCAACGGCTCCTGCACGGTGAAGCTGTCCGGCGCGCCGGTCAACAGCGCCGACCTGATCGCCACCAGCGACACCTCGGTCTCCGACCTGGGCAGGGCGGCCCTGGGTGTCAGCGACTTCATGTCCGACGGGGTCGCGGTCGAGGTGGAGGGTCAGGAGAAGGGCCTCAGGATGGGCGAGCCGGTGACGATCGGCGACTGGACCATGACTCTGGAGCGCGTCAACCCGCGCAGGTACGAGGCTCAGCTTGTCGCCACCTACAAGGCGCCGAACACGGGACGTTGATCCCGGCGCCGCAGGGGATTCCGGCGGACGTTCCGCCCCGGCCGGTCGCCGGCCGGGGCGGTTCCCCGCGCCCCGCGTGCGAGCTGAGGGGTGAGGGAAGCGGGTAGACTGCACAGGTTGCGTTCGTAACGCCTTCCGCTAGGGCGGGTGAGGGTGAACGCAGTATCCGATCTTTCCGATGCATCCCTAGGAGATGTCGTGTCCGAAGTACGTATCGCCGCCGAGTCGCGCACCGAGTTCGGCAAGGGCGCCGCCCGCAAGATCCGTCGCGCCGACAAGGTGCCCGCCGTTCTGTACGGGCACGGCATCGACCCCAAGCACCTCACGCTGCCCGGCCACGAGGTCCTGCTGGCCCTGCGCACCGCCAACGTCCTGATCCACCTCAAGGGCGAGGGCATCGACGAGCTCGCGCTGCCCAAGGGCGTCCAGCGCGACCCGATCAAGGGCTTCGTCGAGCACGTCGACCTGCTGCTGGTCAAGCGCGGCGAGAAGGTCACGGTCGAGATCCCCGTCACCACCGTCGGTGACGTCAACTCCGAGGGCCTGCTCGACCAGCAGTCGGTGAGCGTCGCGGTCGAGGCCGAGGCCACCCACATCCCGACCGGCGTCGAGGTCGACGTCGAGGGTCTCGAGGTCGGTGCCTCCATCACCGCCGGCGACCTGCAGCTGCCGAAGGGCGCCACGCTGGCCGCCGACCCGGAGACCGTGATCATCCAGGTCATCGCCAAGCCCACCGAGGCTCCCGCCGAGGCCGCCGCCGAGGGTGAGGCCGCCGAGGCCGCCGCCGAGGGCGAGACCGCCGAGGCCGCCGAGTAAGAAGCCAGAGCCCGGAACGGGGCGAGCCGGGCACGCGCCCAGCTCGCCCCGTTTTCTGCATGGAGGAGCGATGGATCGCTGGCTGATCGTCGGCCTGGGCAACCCCGGGTCCCAGTACGAACGCAACAGGCACAACGCGGGCTTCATGGTGCTCGACGAGCTGGCCGCGCGGGCGGGCGGCACGTTCAAGGCGCACAAGAGCCGCGCGCACGTGCTGGAGACCAGGGGCGCGGTGCTGGCCAAGCCGCAGACGTACATGAACCTGTCAGGGGGCCCCACCAAGCATCTCGCCGACTTCTACAAGATCCCCCCGGAGCGGGTGATCGTGGTGCACGACGAGCTGGACATCCCGTACGGCGCGCTGCGCGCCAAGTTCGGCGGCGGCGACAACGGCCACAACGGGCTGAAGTCGATCACCAAGGTCCTGGGTACCCGCGACTACCTGCGGGTACGGTTCGGCATCGGCCGCCCGCCCGGCCAGATGGACGCGGCCACCTTCGTGCTCAGGGACTTCGGCACCGTCGAGCGCAAGGACCTGGCCTTCCTCGTCGACAGAGCGGCCGACGTGGTCGAGTCGCTGGTGGAGAAGGGGCTGGAGACCACGCAGAACGCCTTCCACAGTCTCGACCTGAAGATCTCCGGCCCGCCACGCTGAAATCCCGCCATCGGGTACTACCGGGCGCTACCATTCCATGACTGTCCGTTGATACAGGTCGTGGGGGGGCAGATGACGGTCGCGAAGGTCGAGCCGCCGCTCGTCTGGCGGGCCAGCCCTCGCATGCCTGGATGGGTGCGTTCCTACCGCGTGCAGGCGTTGTGGACAGATCTGTCGTGCGCGGCGGCGGGGGCGATGCTCGCCTTCGCCGCCCGGTTCGGCGAGATCACGCCCCACGCCGCGCCGTACATCGTGCTCAGCCTCGCGCTGCCGCCCGTGTGGGTGTGCGCGGTGGCGCTCAACAGGGCCTACGAGCCGCGCCTGGTCGGCATCGGCTCGGAGGAGTTCCGCCGGATCGTGCGGTGCGGGGTGGCGCTGACCGCCGCGATGGCGATCTGCGCCTACGCCACCAAGACGGAGGTGGCGCGCGGCTACGTCGTGCTGGCACTGCCGCTGACGACCCTGCTGACCGTCGTCTTCCGGTACGGCCTGCGCCGCGCCCTGCACAGGCGCAGGGCGGCCGGGAGGTGCATGCGCAGGGTGGTGGCCGTCGGCCACGCCGCGGGCATCGCCGAGCTGGTCAGCAGGTTCCGCAAGGAGCGCTACCACGGCATGGAGATCGTCGCCGCCTGCCTGCCCGAGGACTCTCCGGACAAGGAGGTCGGCGGCGTGCCGGTGGCGGGCGGGTTCGGCGACGTCCCGCTGGTGGTCGGCCAGTACGGCGCCGACACCGTGGCGGTGCTGGCCTGCCAGGAGATGGACGGCGTGGCGCTGCGGCGCCTGGCCTGGCGGCTCGAGCGCACGCACACCGAGCTGGTCGTCGCCCCGGCGCTGATGGAGGTGGCCGGCCCGCGCACGACGATCAGGCCCGCCGCGGGGCTGCCCCTGCTCCACGTGGAGCACCCCGAGCTGGCCGGGATGCGGCAGCTGGTGAAGAACGTGTTCGACCGGCTGGTGGCCGGAGTGCTGCTGGTGCTGGCCACGCCGCTGCTGCTGGCCGTGGCGGTCGCCGTACGGCTGGACAGCCCGGGCCCCGCGCTGTTCAGGCAGACCCGCGTGGGCAAGGACGGCAGGCTGTTCACGATCGTGAAGTTCCGCACCATGCGGCAGGACGCCGAACGGCTGAAGGTGCTGCTGGTCAGCGACGCCGACGGCGTGCTGTTCAAGGTCAGGAACGATCCACGCGTCACCGGCATCGGCGCGCTGATGCGCCGCCATTCCCTGGACGAGCTCCCGCAACTGGTCAACGTGTTGCTGGGGCACATGTCGCTCGTCGGCCCCCGCCCTCCGCTGCCGGAGGAGGTCGCCAGGTACGGCGACGACGTCCGCCGGCGACTGCTGGTGCGCCCGGGGCTGACGGGGCTGTGGCAGGTTTCCGGCAGGTCGGATCTGTCATGGGAGGAATCCGTCCGCCTCGACCTGCGTTACGTCGAGAACTGGTCACTCATGCTGGATCTGCAGATCCTGTGGAAGACTTGGTCGGCCGTCGCCCGCGGGCAAGGAGCTTATTGATGACGATTCGCGACGACCATTCCCTGGCCTCCGACCTGGCGACGGAGGCGGGCGAGCGGCTGCTCGCGCTGCGCTCCCGCGAGGGTTTCGGGCACCCGCCCACGCTGCGCGCCGAGGGTGACCGGATGTCCCACGTCTTCCTCACCGAGGCGCTGGCGCGGCTACGGCCCAGCGACGGCGTGCTGTCGGAGGAGGCCACCCGCGAGGAGCGCGAAGACCCCGCCAGACGCGCGGCGGACCGGGTGTGGATCGTCGACCCGCTCGACGGCACCAGGGAGTTCGCCGAGGAGGGCCGCGCCGACTGGGCGGTACACGTCGCGCTCTGGGAGCGCGGGGCGCTGGTCGCCGGAGCGGTGGCGCTGCCCGCCCAGGGCCGCACGCTGTCGACCGGTGAGCCGCCCAAGCTGCCCGCCTACCAGGGCGGCAGGTTCCGCATCGCGGTCAGCCGCACCAGACCGCCCGAGTTCGTCCAGAGACTCGCCTACCTCGCGGGCGCCGACCTCGTGCCGATCGGCTCGGCCGGAGCGAAGATCTCCGCGGTGCTGACCGGCGAGGTCGAGGCGTACGTCCACGCGGGCGGCCAGTACGAGTGGGATTCCGCGGCCCCCGTGGCGGTCGCGCAGGCCACCGGAGCGCACGCGAGCCGCATCGACGGCGCTGAGCTGGCCTATAACCAGGAGGACCCCACTCTTCCGGATATCCTTGTTTCCCTACCGGAGCTGGCGCCAACGTTGCTCGCCGGGATCCGCGACCTGCACCGCTAATGCCGGAGGAAGCCCCCATGCTTCAGCGCGACTACACGACGTCGCAGCTCGACGTCCTAGAGGCCGAGGCCATCCACATCATGCGCGAGGTCGCCGCGGAGTTCGAGCGGCCGTGTCTGCTGTTCTCCGGCGGCAAGGACTCCATCGTCATGCTGCGCATCGCGGAGAAGGCGTTCTGGCCCGCGCCGATCCCGTTCCCGCTGATGCACGTCGACACCGGACACAACTTCTCCGAGGTCATCGAGTTCCGTGACCGGCGGGCGGAGGAGCTCGGCGCGCGCCTGGTGGTGGCCAGCGTCCAGGACTCCATCGACGCCGGGCGCGTCACCGAGGAGACCGGACGGCGCGCCTCGCGCAACCGCCTGCAGACCACGACGCTGCTCGACGCCATCGAGGACCACGAGTTCGACGCCGTCTTCGGCGGCGCCCGCCGCGACGAGGAGAAGGCGCGCGCCAAGGAGCGGGTCTTCTCCTTCCGCGACGAGTTCGGCCAGTGGGACCCGAAGAACCAGCGCCCCGAGCTGTGGAACCTCTACAACGCGCGCATCCGCAAGGGCGAGCACATCCGGGTCTTCCCGCTGTCCAACTGGACCGAGCTCGACATCTGGGACTACATCCGCCGCGAGGGCATCGAGATCCCCTCGATCTACTTCGCGCACACCCGCAAGGTGTTCGAGCGCGACGGCATGCTGCTGCCCGACGCCTCCGTGGTCAACAGGGGCGAGGACGAGCCGCTGTTCGAGGCCGTCGTCCGCTACCGCACGGTCGGCGACATGACCTGCACGGGCGCCGTGCAGTCCACGGCCGCCACGGTCGAGGAGATCATCGAGGAGATCGCGGCGACCAGGATCACCGAGCGCGGTGCCACCAGGGCCGACGACCGGGCCTCCGAGGCCGCGATGGAAGACCGCAAGCGGGAGGGCTACTTCTGATGCGCGACCTTCCCCTCGCCAGCCGTACCACCATGGGAGAGCAGCTTTAATGGACATCCTTCGCTTTGCCACGGCGGGAAGCGTCGACGACGGCAAGTCCACCCTCATCGGGCGCCTGCTCTTCGACTCCAAGGCCATCTTCGAGGACCAGCTCGAGGCCGTCGAGCGCACCTCGCGCGACCGCGGCACCGAGTACACCGACCTGTCGCTGCTCACCGACGGCCTGCGTGCCGAGCGGGAGCAGGGCATCACGATCGACGTGGCCTACCGCTACTTCGCGACGCCGCGGCGGAAGTTCATCATCGCCGACACCCCTGGCCACATCCAGTACACCCGCAACATGGTGACCGGCGCCTCCACGGCCGACCTGGCGATCATCCTGATCGACGCGCGCAAGGGCGTGCTGGAGCAGTCGCGCCGCCACGCGTTCCTGACCTCGCTGCTGCGGGTGCCGCACCTGGTGCTCGCGGTCAACAAGATGGACCTGGTCGACTACTCCGAGGACCGGTTCGAGGAGATCCGCGAGGAGTTCACCGCCTTCTCCTCCAAGCTCAACGTGGCCGACCTGACCTTCATCCCGATCTCCGCGCTCAACGGCGACAACGTGGTGTCCAGGTCGGAGAACATGCCCTGGTACCAGGGCTCCTCGCTGCTGCACCACCTGGAGAACGTGCACATCGCCTCCGACCGCAACTTGGTCGACGTGCGCTTCCCCGTGCAGTACGTCATCCGCCCGCACAAGACGGAGTTCCACGACTACCGCGGCTACGCGGGGCAGGTCGCGGGCGGCATCCTCAAGCCGGGCGACGAGGTGCTCCACCTGCCCTCGGGCCTGACCTCGCGGATCGCCGCGATCGACACCTTCGACGGGCCCGTCGAGGAGGCGTTCCCGCCCATGTCGGTCACCCTCCGGCTGGAGGACGACATCGACATCTCCCGCGGCGACATGATCTGCCGGCCCAACAACCGGCCGCACGTCGCCCAGGAGCTGGAGGCGATGGTCTGCTGGATGTCCGACGCGGCCAAGCTCGCGCCGCGCTCCAAGCTGACCATCAAGCACACCACGCGGACGGCCCGCGCCCTCGTGCGTGACCTGCACTACCGGCTCGACGTCAACACGCTGCACCGCGACGAGACGGCGACCTCGCTGGGCCTGAATGAGATCGGCAGGGTGTCGCTGCGGGTCACCCAGCCGCTGTTCGTCGACGACTACGCCCGCAACCGGCTGACGGGCGGGTTCATCCTCGTCGACGAGGGCACCAACACGACGGTCGGCGCCGGGATGATCGTCGACGCCCGAGCGTGACGTTCGACAGGGCCCGCGGTTCGACCGCGGGCCCTGTCGCTTTTCCGGGCGCTTCCCCTTTTCCGGGTGCTTCCCCTTTTCCGGGCGCTTTTCCGGGCGTTTCTCCGCGTGCTCGGGCGGGACGGGCCCTGCGTGGTCATCGCCTGCCGGGTCCTGCGTGCCTGGCCGCGCGGGCAGTACGGCCGGCGGCTCATGATCGGGTCGGTGGGGCCGCCGCTTAGGTAGATCCTTTTACGTTTCCGTGACACCGTGATTACTCTCCGCGCTAATGTCTCCACGGTCCGTATCCGCCGCACCGCCGGAGGCGAGCCCATGACCAGCCGGGTGATCTTTCTCGGCGGCCTCGGCCGCAGTGGTACCACGCTGCTCGAACGCCTCCTCGGCGAGCTGCCCGGCGTCGTGCCGCTCGGCGAGGTCGTCCACCTCTGGGCGCGCGGAGTGCTGGCCGACGAGCCGTGCGGCTGCGGCGAGCCGTTCGGGCGCTGCCCCTTCTGGCGGCAGGTGGGCGAGCGCGCCTTCGGCGGCTGGCCCCGGGAACTGGCCGAACGGGTCCTGGCCCTGCGCCACCGGGTGGACCGCACCAGGCGCATCCCCGCCGTCGGTCACCCCGACCTGGCCGAGTACGTCGCCGCCTACGACCGCGTCTACTCCGCCGCCCTGGAGGTCACGGGCGGCACGGTCGTCGTCGACTCCAGCAAGCACGCCTCGCTGGCGTTCTGCCTGTCGGCGGGCGGCGTGGCCCCCCGCGTGGTCCACGTCGTACGCGACCCCCGCGCCGTGGCCCACTCCTGGCGCAGGACGGTCGCCCGCCCCGAAGACGGCCGCCCGATGACCAGGTGGGGCGCGATGCGCACCTCCCTCCACTGGAGCGCCCAGAACCTCGCGCTCGACCTGCTGTCCCGACGGGGCGCCAGGGTGACCAGGGTCCGCTACGAGGACCTGCTCGCCGACCCCCACAGCACCCTCACCGCGCTCGCCACCGAACTGGGCCTCGAGACCCGCCTCGCCTTCCTCGACGGAGCCACCGCGAGCCTCGGCCCCGCCCACACCGCCTCGGGCAACCCCATGCGGTTCGCCGTCGGCCAGGTGCGGCTCTTCCACGACGACGCGTGGCGCGGCGGGCTGCCTCCCGTGCAGCGCGCCGTCGTCTCGGGCCTGACAGCCCCTCTCATGACCAGGTACGGCTATCGCGGAGCGGCGGCATGACTCCTTCGGTCGGCGTGGTGATCCCCACCGCGGGCAAGCGGCCGGCGCAGCTGCGGGCAGCGACACGCGCGGTGCTCGCCCAGGACTATCCAGGCCGCGTCGAGCTGGTCATCGTGGCCGACGGCGGAGACCCGCCCGCGGTCGCCGAGCAGGTGGCCGACGCCGTCGCGCCCAGGTCCCACGCCGACGGGCGCCACCGGGTGCGGGTGCTGCCCAACCGGTTCAGCCCCGGCCTGCCCGGCGCCCGCAACACCGGCATCGCCGCCTCCGACACCGACCTGGTCGCCTTCTGCGACGACGACGACGTCTGGCTGCCCGGCAAGCTCGCCGCCCAGCGCCACGCCCTCTCCGATGGCGCCGACTTCGTCAGCTGCTCCATCGAGGTCGAGTACGGCTCCCGCCGCGTCCCCAGGCTCGCCGGAACTGACCAGGTCACCAAGGCCGACCTGGTGCGCTCGCGCATGGTGATGGTGCATTCCTCGACGTTCCTGTTCCGACGCGGTGCCTACTGGGTCGACGAGAGCGCGCCCGCGGGTCAGAACGAGGACTGGGACCTCGCGTTGCGCGCCGCCAAGCGGCAGCCGATCGCGCACGTCGACCGTCCGCTGGTCAGGGTCCGCTGGGGGGCGTCGCAGTACGTCACCAGATGGGCCGACCGCATCGCCGGGCTGGAGTGGATGCTCGCCCGGCACCCCGAACTGGCCGTGGATCCGCGCGGCGCGGCGCGGATCTACGGCCAACTCGCCTTCCACCACGCGGCGCTGGGGCGGCGCAGGGAGGCGGGCCGGTGGGCGCTGCGCACGTTCGCCGCCCACCTGGGCGAACCACGCGCCCCGATCGCGCTGGCGGTGGCGGCGGGGCTGGTGTCCGCTCCCGCGGTGCTGGCCCTGCTGCACGACAGGGGTCACGGGATTTGAGCGGTCCGGCACCGCACCCCACCCCCGACAGGAGCCCCGCCGCGGACCAGCCCTCCCGGCCCACCGCCCGGGACCTGACCGGAGAACCGCTCTCCTCGCCCGGGACTCCCAGCCGCTGCCTGGGGCTTCCCGCTCCCGAGGTGTTCCCGGCTTGCGGGGTGTTCGCGGCTTCTGAGGCGTGTCGCCCGCCTGAGGCGCTCCCGGTCTCCGGGACGCCATCGGCTTCGCGCGTGGTGCTCGCTCCTGGGGCGGTTCCCGCTTCAGGGGGGTCCAGGGCTTCCGGGGCGCTTCGCGCTCCCGGGGGCTCCGCGGCTCGTGGCGTGGTCCCGGCGCGCGGGGTGCTTCCAGGCTGTTGGGCTTTTCCGGCTTCCGGGACGCTTCCGGCTCCTGGAGTGCTCCCGGCTTCCGGGACGCT